>JBDGQP010000182.1:0-2166 GCA_042218975.1 Salinibacter sp. | reverse complement strand
GGAACGCGGCGGAATTGCGTCGAGGAGCCAGGGCTTTTGGCTTGTCGTGCAATGCCGAAACGCCGCACCCCCAGAGAACCCGCCGACGTGCAGGAACGGGTTGTGCGGAATCGCCTCGGATCGCCAGTCTGGAGGCTGCACGCTGATAAGTTCGCGGTGTGACCGCTCCTGAAGGATCGCGTTGAGTGTGTCTTGATCCGGAAGCCGGAAGTTCTTGTTGTCAAAGTGGCGGTCTGCCGGGTCGAGGACCGTCTCGTTGAGGCGTTTCCACCGTTCCAGCAGCGAACGCTCTCTCTGCATCACCCCCGCAAACATGCCGGCGTTGTAGTACACCAGACGGTTTTGTCGGTCCTGTTCTCCGGCGAGCCGCTCCCACGCATGGCGGCGGTAATCCGTGGGGGCGACCAACCCTTCCACCGCGAAGACGGGGGCCTCTTCAACCCACTCCTCCACTCGCTCTACGAAGCGGTCGTGGGTGACGACAATGTCAGCGTCCAGAAAAAGGAATTTCTCACACTCCTGCGACAGGAGCAACCGGGGCTTGAGGTTGCTGGAGAAGGCCTCGTCGTCATCGATGCGCGTCGTGGCAATCCCCGGCCCGTCCAGGGCATCGCTGGCCGCGTCCATCGCCCCGATGCAGATCGGCCCCTCGAATCCGTGGGCACGAAGCGACTCCACGAGCCCGACCACCCCGGGAATGTACCCCTCGCTAGTGATCGTGAAGACAGTGAGGTTCGTGGAGGCGACCATTGACAGTCAGCAATGTGAACGGGCTGGAGGCGAGAGAGTCGGGGCGACAGTGCTGGGATGGATGTAAATTTGTGTTGGAGGGCTCATCGGGTTCACCACCGAGGATCCTAAATTCCAACTTTTCGGCGCAGGGAGTTTATTCCAGAGAAGATTTGCCAGGTCGTGCTCGACCGGATCTTCCTGAGCTCCAATCCCTTCCACTTCGCCTCGCGCGCTTTCAGCCAGTTTTGGGCCAACCGACGTACTGTCTCGTCGGAGTAGCACACCTCCGGACAGGGCCAGGTGACGTCCAGTTCCTTGGCGAGCCGGTCCAGGTAACTGCCCTCCGGAGGAGCAATGTTCTTCTGGACGCCCATCCGTCTCAGGTTCTCATTCCAGAGATGATAGAAGGGAGATCCCTCTACTTTGTCCTCAACCTCCTCTCGCCGTTCTGACAGGTACGATGCATGGGCTTCCCTCCACGAGACTGGGTAAGCGCAGGGCTTCGGCCGAGCCTCATGGATTCGACCTTTGTCCTCTAGCACCCGAGTAAAAAGCTCAGGACCTGAACTCCCCCAGGAGGAGGCGACAGTATTTTTTCCCATTGATCGGATACACCTCAGACATTCCTCGGCAATGTCACACCCTTTCGGAAGTTTGAGTACCCCTATAGCGACTTCGGAATCATGTTGCCAGACAAAGTACTCCTCAGCGTTCGGCACCTCGTGTCCCAAGTATAGAACATCTGTGTCGACCCACCACCCGCCTCTTTCGTAAAGTAGTTTGTATCGGAATAAGTCAGCGAATACGGCTACACTTCCTTTACCAGGGCCTCTCTGGTAGGCAAATACCTCTTCTTCCGAATATATCTCGGACGCATCTCGGAGAGAAACTCCGACCGGTACAGATAAGGAGTCGTCGTAGACATACAGATCAAAATCTTTTCCCCGCTCTACGAAGGAGGCAAGGCATAGTCGTTCTCTCGGGCTGAGCTCAGATCCATACCAGAAGGACTGAAACGTTTCGGTCGACATCGGAATAATCGAGCACCGTTTGATTTGACAAGACAAATAACAGCCCCGCCTTAAGCAGTCTGAGTAGCAGTTGAGGACGGGAAAGAGTATCTGTTCCTACCGTCTCTACCTGCATCGGAGGGAAGGCTATACCGCCACAACAGCAGATGGACGGGCTCCCATTCTGGGATACTCTCGGGACGAAACCCCCTCAACCAACTCTACTCCTCCGCCGTGTCGGAACGGCCTAAGAACTTACTCTCTGTGGCACCTTCCAGTGATCAATCGACAGGCCGGTAACCTCTTTCAGTCGCTGATTTGGTGAACGATAGTATGCGTAGAGTTCCTGCTTGATATCTCTCCGCATTTCGGGATACCCGGACCGCGTCCGCGAGTTGAACTTGTATTCGATTTTCCGCGCCAG
>JBDGQP010000181.1:0-14069 GCA_042218975.1 Salinibacter sp. | reverse complement strand
GCTCGGTCCGCCGCCCACCGCAGAAATCGTTCAGAGACTTTTGCACGGATCGGTAGGAACACCGAGCTTCCCGTTCGGGAAGAGTGCGCTTTTTCCGCCATGGCGTCGGTCCTCTACGGCACAATCGGCACTCCGCTTCACTTTTCCTTGACACATTTTCACAGAAAGACAACGGAGTCGGCCTCTGAAGGTGCTTGGAGCGGACGCTGTATCGCCGCGTGCGGGGGGACGCCGTGACGAGAGCGGGCCCGTGTCTCACGTCTGTCTCAGCGATGTCTCAGGTGAAACACCGCGCACCCGGCGCCGTCCCGCCCCGTTCTCCTGCCCCTTTCGATGAGAGGCCCGCAGGTTTGGCGCGCGTGTGTCACGTCGGGGCCGTCCGCGGATCAAAACCGCGCGGCACGGAATTGACCCAACCCAGTTTCCGTTCGTCAGTTGCCCGTCAGTACGGACGGAACGCGCCCTTGCGATGGTGGGACGAGGTCCTGGAGGCCGCTTCGACCCGTGCGTGCGATCCGGTTTCATGAAGGGCCGCCGCAGTTTTCCGAACGGCTGTGATCGTCATGACCCTACGCCGAAAGTTTGTCTTCACGGTGCTGGGGCTCGTTCTCGGGGCGGTGGTGACGGGCACCGTGGCTGGACTCACGCTCTGGTACGTACGGGCCGGGATGGGGCCTCTGCTGCAGGACGCCCCGACCGTCGCGAGGCTCCTGACTCGGGGGCTCTGGTTGGTCGGGGGCACCTCCGCCCTCGTGGTTCTCGCCGGCGTTGGGGCGGGGTGGTGGCTGGTCCACTCGCTGCAGACGTCGCTCCAGGTTCTGCGGGACGCCGTCAACCAGGTTCGCAGTGGGCGGTTGGACACGCGCGTGGCGGTCGACACCGACGATGAGCTGGGCCGGCTCGCCCGCGCCCTCAACCGCATGACGACGACGCTCAGCCGGCGCACCGTGTCGCGCTCCTACCTGCACGCGGTGCTCGACTCGATGGCGGAGCTCCTTTTCGTCGTCGACGACCGCGGGCGCGTCCGGCACGCCAACCAGGCCGCCTCCAAGGCCCTCGGGCGGCCGAAAGAGGCCCTTCGGGACACGGCCCTCTCGACGCACTTCGACACGGACCCTCTCGCTACCGACGGGGACGATCCGGTCGAATGCCGCGTTCACTCCCCCGACGGGGCCTCCGTTCCGGTCCTGGTGTCTCGGTCGACCCTCCGTGGAGCCGACTCCGGGGCCGGCGACATCGTATGCGTGGCACAGGACATCTCGGCCCACAAAGAAACGGAAGACCGGCTCCGGCGCTCCCTCCAGGAAAAGGAGGTCCTGCTCCGCGAGCTCCATCACCGCGTCAAAAACAATTTGCAGGTGATCTCGAGCCTGCTGCACGCGCAGGCCCAGTCCGTAGACGACCCGGCCGTGCAGGAGCGGTTCCGGGAAAGCCAGGACCGCATCCAGTCGATGGCGTCGATCCACGAGCAGCTCTACCAGTCCGACAACCTGGCCCGCGTCGACTTCGACGCGTACCTTGAGACGCTCACAGACGAACTGTTTCGGTCGTACCGCACCGGAGCGGTCACCTGCTCGCTCGACGCCGTCGACCGGGCCCTCCCGATCGACCAGGCCATCCCTGCGGGCCTGATCGTCAACGAGCTCGTGTCGAACGCCCTGGAGCACGCCTTTCCGCGGGGCCGGGAAGGAACCGTGCACCTGCAGTTTCGGGCCGCACACGGCGAGGCGACGCTCGTGGTCGCGGACGACGGCGACGGGGCCGAGGCCCTCGACGCAGAAGACTCGCTCGGCGTTCGGCTCGTGCGGGGGCTGACCCGCCAACTGCGCGGGACCCTGTCGACGGACCTCGACGACGGGGTGACCGTCGCCGTCACCTTTCCGCTCGATCCCTCCGAATAGCCGTTCGCTCCCCATGTCGACCGCACCGCGTGTTCTGATCGTGGAGGACGAGTTTGCCGTCGCGATGGAACTGGAGGACCACCTCGCCGCCATGGGCTACACGGTGATCGACCACGTGATGACCGGCGCCGAGGCCGTCGACCGGGCCGACCAGACGGCCCCGGACCTCGTCCTGATGGACGTGCGCCTCGACGGTCCAATGGACGGGGTGGAGGCGGCCCGCCAGATCCGGGCGTCTCGGTCCCTTCCCGTCGTCTTCGTCACGGCCTACAGCGACGACGACACCCTGGAGCGCGCCACCGAAACGACGCCCTACGGCTACGTTGTCAAGCCCTTCGACCGGCGCGAACTGTACGCCACCCTGGAGGTCGCCCGCCAGACCCACGCCCTGCAGCGCCGCGTCGAGCAGGCCCGGGACGACCTGCATCAGCTCCTCAACGGCCTGCGGCAGGGCACCGCCCTCACAGATGCCGACGGCCGCCTTACCTTCCTCAGCGAGCCCGCCGCCCGCCTGCTCGGCACGACCCCCGACGCGGCCACCGGCACGCCCTGGGCCGACGTCCTGCCGTTCGAGGAGGCCCCGATCGAGGCGCTCCGCGAACGGATGAGGGCCCCGAACGCGGCGCTCCGCGACGACGACCTCGACCCGATTCCCGCGTCCCTGACGCACGAGGACGGCACCTCCTACCGGGTGGAAATCGAAGTCCGCCCGGACCCCCGGGAGGACGCCCGCCGCATCCTGGTCTTCTACGACGTCACGGAGGTGCACGACCTGCGGCGCCTGCTCGACGACCGCGAGCGCTTCCACGACCTCGTGGGGACCAGCGACCCGATGCAGAGTGCCTTCGAGCAGATGCGCTCCGTGGCCGACGTCAAGACCACGGTCCTCATCCGGGGGGAGACCGGCACCGGCAAAGAACTCGCCGCGCGGGCCATCCACGAGGAAAGCCCGCGCTCGGATCGTGCCTTCGTCGCCGTCAACTGCGCGGCCCTCGACCCGGACCTCGCGGCGAGCCAGCTGTTTGGGCACCGCAGCGGGGCCTTTACCGGCGCCAGCGAGGACCGGGCCGGCTACTTCGAGGCGGCGGACGGCGGCACCCTCTTTCTCGACGAGATCGGCGACATTCCCCTCGACACGCAGCGCCAGCTGCTGCGGGTCCTGGAGGAGGAGGCCGTCACGCGCCTTGGTGAGACCGAGCCTCGGCCGGTGGACGTGCGCATCGTGGCCGCGACCCACCGTGACCTCGACGAGGAAGTGGAGGCCAATCGGTTCCGGCAGGACCTGCTCTACCGGATTCGCATCGCCCGTGTGCAGCTGCCTCCGCTTCGGGACCGGCGCTCCGACCTGCCGCTTCTCGTCCGCACCCTCCTGCGGGAGCTGCGCGCCCGGACAGGGGTCGACGTGGCGTCCGTGGGGGACGACGCCCTCGGCCGCATGCTCGACTACGAATGGCCGGGCAACGTGCGGGAGCTGCGCAACGCCCTGGAGGCGGCCCTCGTCCGGGCGCAGGGCGACGTGCTCCGGGCCGAACACCTCCCGCCCGAGATTCGAACGGCGAGCGCCTCCGCCGGCGACGGGGCCGAGCAGGGCGCTCCCACCGACGAGGCGGAGCGGATCCGGGCCGCCCTCGAACAGACCGGCGACAACCGCAGCGAGGCGGCCGAGCTGCTGGGCATCAGTCGGGCCACGCTCTACCGCCGTCTCGACGAGTACGGGATTGACTAACGGGACGGGTCGGACGAACTGGACGGGGCCTCCAGCGCCTGCATGAGCCGCTCGTAGGCCGCGTCCGTGAGCCGGCCGTCCCGTTGGAGCCGCTGCAGGACCCGGCGGACCGCCGCCACGTCTGTCTCCCCGTCTCCCTCCTCGGCGTCGAGGTCGACCCCCTCGATCATGAGGGCGTGCAGGGCGTCGGCGATGTAGGCCGCGGCGTCCGGGCGGCCGCTGCAGTCGAGCGACAGGTCGAACGTGGCGCGGCCGCGGTTGACGGTCAGGGCCACGACCCTGCCCCCCAGGCCCCACCACCGGCTCTTCGCCTCCACGCCCACCAGGTCCGGGTACCGGACGGTCTGGACGGACTGGAGGTCATTGTTCTGGAAGACGAGGCGGTCGGCGCAGAAGACGGCGCCGTCGCCCGCCGTCCCGCTGAGGGTGGCGTCGTAGAGGGCCCGCACCTCGCCGCGCTCCACGTCGGTCGCGTAGTCGGACAGGGCCTTCCGCACTTTGTCGGCCGGCAGGTCCGGCTCCACGTAGAGGCCCATCTGCGGGGCGTGCGGCAGGCGCTCCCGTAACAGGGCCGTTGGGGTCATGGCGTCGTCCAGGCGTGAATGGACCGTCGATGAGAGGTGCACCGCCCGCGGCCCCTACGACCTACGACGTCGCGGCCATCGCGGCGGCGTCAAAGAAGGCGCCCGTCGTTTCGAGGACGCCGCCGAAGAAGAGCCCGAGGACCACCAGCGCCACGGCGCACACGACGAGCGTGCCGAGCGCCGCGGGGGTAGCCTGCGGGAGGGCGGCCTCCGCTACGCCGTCCGCGGCGACGTCCTCGGCCGACTGCATCCAGAAGACGTAGATCACGCGGAGGTAGTAGTAGGCGCTCAGCGCGCTCATCAGGACGCCAATGACGACGAGCCAGGTACGGCCCGCCTCGATCGCCGGGGCGAAGACCGCGTACTTGCCGATGAACCCGCCGAACGGCGGAAAGCCGATGAGGCTGAACATGAAAATCCCCATCGTGCCTCCGAGGACCGGGCGCTGCGTGCCGATGCCGGCCAGCGAGCCGAGGGTTTGCTCCCGCCCCTGCTTCTCGTCCCACTCCAGCATGCCCATGACGCCGAAGGCGCCGATGTTCATGACGGCGTAGACCAGCAGGTAGAAAAGGGCGCCCGAGTAGCCGGCCGGGGTGCCCGCGGCGAGGCCGACGAGGATGTACCCGGCGTGGGCGATCGAGGAGTAGGCCAGCATGCGCTTCACGTTGCGCTGCGCGAGGGCCATGACGTTGCCCACCACCATCGTGATGACGGCCACGACCGAGAGCACGAGCGTGGCCTCCCCGGACGGGACCGCGTGGTAGAGCACCAGGATGAGCGACGCGAAGGCAGCCGCCTTCGAGGCCGTGGACATGAAGCCGGTGAGGGGGGTGGGGGCGCCCTGGTACACGTCGGGGGTCCACATGTGAAACGGCGCCGCGCTCACCTTGAAGAAGAAGCCAACCAGGAAGAGCCCGAACCCGCCCCAGAAGAGGAGCTCCGCGCTGGGGGTCCCAAGCTCCGCCTGTGCCATCGCGGGGAGCGTCATCGTCCCGGTGGCCCCGTACATCAGCGCGATGCCGTACAGGAAGAACCCGGTCGAGAAGGCCCCGAGGAGAAAGTACTTGAGGGCGCTCTCGACCGCCCCCTCGTCCTCCCGCACCAGGCCCGTGAGGATGTACAGGCAGATCGACATGGTTTCCAGCCCCAGGAAGATGCTGATCATGTCGTTCGCGACGCCGAGCAGCAGCATTCCGACCGTCGCGAACATTAAAAGCGCGTAGACCTCCCCGTAGTCCCGCTTCAGCCGGCTCAGGTACGGATTCGTAAGGAGGACCGTGGCCAGACCTGTGAGCAGGATGATCAGGTTTACGAAGGCGGCGAAGCCCCCGGTCCGGATCGTCTCGAAGAAGGCCGTGCCCTGCGGCGCACCGAGGTGGGCGAGTTCCCAGACGCCCGAGACGGCCAGGGCCCCTACCCCGATCCAGGGAATGGCGGGGTGGTTGTTGCGGAACGAGTCGAGCGTCACCATCACCAGCCCGGCCAGCCCGACCACCGCCATCGACAGGACGGCCGGGAGGTCGGCGGCAAGGGCCGAAAATGCGTTCGCGAGATCCATGGGGTCGGGAACTGATTCAGGAAGCCGGTGCCGGCCGGGAGGGACCGGGCGCAAACCAGGGGATGCCTATGTGAGGGCCTCGATCTGGGAGGCCAGCTCGACGTCCATCTCCGTCACCTGCCCGTCGGCGTCGTGGGTCGTGAGGGCGATGGAGACGGTGTTGTAGACGTTCTCCAGCTCAGGGTGGTGCATCATCTCCTCCGCGTAGAAGGAGAGGCGCACGACGAAGCTGATCGCCTCCCGGAAGTCCGAAAACTCGTAGGTCTTTTTCAGCCGGTCGTCCTCGTGCGTCCAGCCGGGCAGGTCGTCGAGGGCGTCGGCGATGGCGTCGTCGGAAAGGGGGTCGCGGGACGGCATAAAGGTAGCGGGTTGGGTCAATTCAGAAGATGCGGGTCGATCTCGGTGCCCGAGGGCCTTCGTCGCCTACAGGGCGTATCGCGTGTTGCGTATTTCGTCTCTTCGGATCCGGTCGGTTGAAGGAGGAATACGAAACACGCGATACGAAATAAACTCTCTTCGAAGCCCGACCGATCAATCCGGTGGCCCCCATCAGGCGAAGTAGCCCCTACGGTTCAATCGTCAGCTCCTCCGGGTCGATCGTGACTTTCTCCGTCTCCGGCGGCGCGGCGGGCACCTTGGCGGTCGGGTCGGGCGATTCGGCGGTCGGGGCAGGCGCCTCGACGGTCGGGGCAGGCGCCTCGACCTGCTCGAGGGCGGCGGCGCGTTTCTCCTCGATTGTGTTCAGCAGAAAAGTGGTCGTCGGCCTCGTCTGCCGCAGGAACGGGTTCGGGAAGAAGCCCATCACAAACATCAGCACGACGAGCGGCGTCATGAGCAGAAGCTCTCGCCCGTTCAGGTCGGGCATCTCGGCGTTGGCCTCGTCGGTCAGCTCCCCGAAGAAGGTGCGGTACACCATGTGCAGGAGGTAGACGGCGGCCAGGATGACCCCGGTGGTGGCCGCCACCACGAGGCCGGGCGTGTCCAGCACCGTGCTCTTGAACGACCCGAGCAGGATGAGGAACTCGCCGACGAAGCCGTTGAGCCCGGGGAGCCCGGCGGAGGCCAGCACGCTGAAGACCATGAGCGTCGTGAGGACCGGCACCGAGGCCGCCAGGCCGCCGTAGTCCGCCATCATTCGCGTGTGGCGGCGCTCGTAGAGCATGCCCACCAGCAGGAAGAGGGCGCCGGTCGAGAGGCCGTGGTTGACCATCTGAATGACAGCCCCCTGCATCGCCTCGGTGGTGAAGGCAAAGAGCCCAAGCACCACGAACCCGAGGTGGCTGACCGACGAGTAGGCGACCAGGCTTTTGGCGTCCTCCTGCACCCGCGCCAGGAGCGCCCCGTAGAGGATCCCGATGACGGCCAGGACGCCGAACAGGAGCGCCCCGTTTTGCGCGGCGTTCGGGAAGATCGGCAGGCAGAAGCGCAGCAGGCCGTAGGTTCCCATCTTCAGCAGCACGCCCGCCAGGATGACCGACCCCCCCGTCGGGGCCTGCACGTGGGCGTCCGGCAGCCAGGTGTGCAGCGGGAAGAGCGGCACCTTAATCGCGAAGGAGAACGCAAACAGGGCGAAGAGCCAGGTCTGCGTGCCGAGGGGGACATTGTACTCGAGCAGCGTGTACCAGTCGGTCGTGAAGACGCCGTTGTTGACCGCCGCCCCGGCCTCGTAGCCGAGGAAGAGGATCGCCACGAGCATCAGCAGCGATCCGACGAGCGTGTAGATCACGAACTTGACCGCGGCGTAGATGCGATCCGCCCCGCCCCAGATTCCGATGATGAAGTACATCGGAATGAGCGTCAGCTCGAAGAAGATGTAGAAGAGGAACAGGTCGAAGGACGTGAAGACGCCGGTGATCCCGGTCTGCAGCAGCAGGAGCAGCGCGTAGTAGCCCTTGTGCTTCTCTTCGATGTAGGTCCAGGACGAGAGGACCACGATCGGGCCCAGCAGCGTGGTCAGCATCACCAGCAGCAGGCTCAGCCCGTCGATGCCCACGAAGTACTTGATGTCGAAGGCGTCGGGGAACCAGGCGCTGGACACGTCCGCGAGCTGCGGGGCAATTTCGGTACTCACGGAGGGGTCGTAGCCCACGAACAGCCCGATCGACAGCACGAACGTGAGCGTCGTGGTGACGAGGGCCGTCCACCGGATCCTCGCGGCGCGCCGCAGGAAGAGCGTCACCAGCGCGCCGAGCGCCGGCAGAAAGATGACCGCGGACGTGAGGAAGGGAATGTCCATGTGAGGAACAGGCTACACAGTCGCAGCGAAAAGGGAGGAGAGCCGGCCGATCAGAGGCCGAACAGCATGAGGCCGATCACCAGGACCACCCCGAGCACCAGGCTCAGGGCGTAGTTCTGCACAACGCCGGTCTGGGTGAGCCGCAGCAGCGCGCTGGCCTTCTGGGCGAGGCGCGCGACCCCGTTCACGGCCCCGTCGACCACGTTGGTGTCGAAGGCGGCGAAGGCCTTGCGCCCGACGCCGTCGATGACGGTGTCGACGACGACGTTCTCGTAGAAGTCGTCCCAGTAGTATTTGTCCTTCCACGTCCGGTAGAGGCCGCCCAGGCGGCGCTGCAGGGAGGCGTCGTACTCGAGCCCGTGGGCCGTGTACATCGCCCAGGTGTAGTAGACGGTGCCGAGCGCGATGGCGGAGCTGAGCCCGATGAGGCCCCATTCCAGGGCGAGCGGCACGTGGCCGTGCAGCGACGCCTCGGCGACGGGCCCGCCGTACTCGGCGCCGAGGTAGTGGTGGATCCAGTTCCAGTCCCCGCCCTGAATGACGGCCGGCAGCCCGATGAACCCGCCCACCAGGGAGAGCCCCCCGAGCGTCCAGAGGGGCACCGTCATTGACGACGGAGACTCGTGGGGCTGATGGCGGTCCGGGTTCGTCCAGCGCGGCTCGCCCTCGAACGTGAGCACGTAGGAGCGCATCATGTAGAAGGCCGTCAGCAGCGCCGTCACGACGCCGACGGCCCAGACGGCCCAGGCGTAGCCGTGCCCGGCGTAGCCGAACTCGAAGGCCTTGAACAGGATCTCGTCCTTCGAGAAGAAGCCGGCCGTGAGCGGGATGCCGGAGATGGCGAGGGTCGCCAGCAGGTAGGTGGTGCTCGTGGCGGGCATATACTCTTTGAGCCCTCCCATCGTGCGCATGTCCTGCGGGTCGAAGGCCTCGACGTCCTGCCCCTCCTCCTCGAGGCTGTGCTCGACCTCCTCCATCCCGTGGATGACGCTGCCGGAGCCCAGGAAGAGGCAGGCCTTGAAGAAGGCGTGGGTCACGACGTGGAAGATGGACACGAAAAAGGCCCCCACCCCCGCCGCCATGAACATGTAGCCGAGCTGCGAGACGGTGGAGTAGGCCAGGACCCGCTTGATGTCGGTCTGGGCAACGGCGATGGTCGCGGCCATGAGGGCGGTGGCGGCCCCAGTCACGGCGATGATGGCCATCACGACCGGCGCGCTCAGCACCACGGCCGAGAGCCGGGCCAGCAGGTACAGGCCGCTCGTGACCATCGTGGCGGCGTGGATGAGCGCGGAGACCGGCGTCGGGCCCGCCATCGCGTCCGGCAGCCACACGAAGAGCGGGATTTGCGCGCTCTTGCCGGTCGCCGCGAGAAAGAAGAGGAAGACGATCCAGTTCAGCGTCGCGGCCGGCAGGTCGGGCCCCTGCGAGAGCACCATGTCGAAGCTGAGGCTTCCCAGTTCCCGAAACACCAGGAACATGGCGACCAGGAAGGCGACGTCGCCGATGCGGTTCACGATAAAGGCCTTGTTCGCGGCGCTGCTGTTGCTCAGGTCGGTGTACCAGAAGCCGATGAGCAGGTACGAGCAGAGCCCGACGCCCTCCCACCCCAGGAAGAGGACCGGCAGGTTGTTCGCGAGCACGAGGTTGAGCATCGCGAAGATGAAGAGGTTGAGGTAGGCGAAGAACCGCCAGTACCCCTCGTCCCCGTGCATGTAGCCGATCGAGTAGAGGTGAATGACGCCCCCGACCCCCGTCACCACCAGGGTCATGATGAGGGAGAGCTCGTCGACCCGGTAGGCGAAGCTCAGGTCGAGGTCGCCGGCGGCCATCCAGGTGTAGAAGTCGGCGACGACCGGATCCCCGCCGTAGGTCAGGAAGAGGTAGAGCGTCAGCAGGAAGGGCACGGCCACGACCGTCGTCCCGATCGAGCCGATGAGGGTCTCCCGCGTCCGCAGCCGGGGCCGAAACAGCGGCACCACGCCAGTCACGAGCGCCCCGGCCAGCGGCAGGAGGAGAATCAGACGGATCAGAATATCGGGCTCCATCGGCGATCGAAGGGTCGGGTGACAGAAGTCGCGGCCGGCGCGGCCTCGGGGCCCCGCCGAGCGAGGCGGGCGCTAGTGCTTAAACAGGTGGATTTCGGTGACGTCGACGGTCACCTGGCTGCGGAAGATGGCGATCACAATCGCGAGGCCCACGGCCGCCTCGGCGGCGGCGACCGCGATGGCGAAGAAGACGAGCATCTGCCCCCCCGGATCGCCCAGCGACTGACTGAAGGTGACCAGCGTGAGGTTGACGGCGTTCAGCATCAGCTCCACCGACATCAGGATCACGATCGCGTTGCGGCGGAAGAGCACCCCGAGGACGCCGATGGTGAAGAGCACGGCACTGAGGGCGAGATACCAGTTGACGGCAACGTCCATGAGGCACGAGGGGGTGGTGTCGGGGACGGAAGGAGAACAAATAGAGGCGGGGCCGGACCGCTCGGCGCCCGGTCGGGGACGCCGCCCCGCTACTCGAAGCGGCGCTGGGCCATCATCACGGCGCCGACCGTCGCGGCCAGCAGCAGAATGCCGGCCACTTCGACGTGGAGGGCGTACCGGGTAAACAGAACCTCGCCGAGCGTCGCGGCGGACCCAGTCTCCGCGGCCACCTCGGCCGTGACCGGCTCGACGCCCAGGTTGAACTCCAGCGCCACGACGTAGAGGAGTTGGCTCAGGACCACCATGCCCAGAATGAACCCTCCGACGCGGGCCCAACTGATGTCCTGCATCTCCGGGAGGGCCGACAGGTTGAGCAGCATGATGACGAAGACAAAGAGCACCATGATGGCCCCGGCATACACCAGAATCTGGATAACCCCGATAAACGAGGCGTTCAGGGTGAGGTACAGGCCCGCCACGCAGAAGAGATTAAGAACAAGCCAGAGGGCGCTCGTCACCGGACTGCGGGCAATGAGCATGCCGAGGCCCGCGGCCACAGCCAGCGTGGCAAGAAAGAAAAACATGAACGGAGACGCCATAACCCCGAGCATACTGGGTGAGAGCCTGGTGGAAACATCCCCAACCACTCGTCCCGACCAGGGCGACGGACAAGCAGATGAGTCAACGCGCAAACTAACGCGCCACCGTCGTAGGGGCAAGAAGCGGGGCGGTTAATCGTGGATGAACAATTGAACCGCCCGATCTGGGGCGTCTAGGCCTCGGCGGAGGAGGGCGTTGTGTGGGACACGGAGGGATCGGCCTGGGTGGGCGATCGGGTCTCGATGGCGGTCGACTCGACCCGCAGCTCCCGGCCAAACTCCTCCTCGAACATCGCTCCCTCCTCGGTGCCGGACCACACCTCGAGCTGCGGATCCGCCTCCGTCGCGAGGGAGAGGGTCAGGGCCTCGTCGGTCAGTTGTGCCCGGAGGGCCGTCACGTTCTGGAAGTGGCTCCGGTCGAGGCCCTCGGCGATGCGGACGAGCGCAGCCAACTGCCGAATCCGCCGCTGCTCGCCGCCGGGCCGCTCGCAGTAGTGCGGGTGGGAGGGCGTCGGCGGGGCGCCGCGATGGTACCGGGCCACCAGCGACATGATCGCGATCTCCTCGGGCTGGAAGCCCTGCAGGTCCGCGTTTTTGATGAGGTACCGCGAGTGCTTGGCGTGCGTGTCGTGGCTCACCAGGTAGCCGACGTCGTGCAGCAGGGCCGCGTACTCGAGCAGCTCGGCGTCGCGGGCCGGTCCGTCGTAGAGCGGGCGGCAAATGTCGAACAAGAACGTCGCCGTGGCGGCCACGTGCTGGGCGTGGCGCTCCTCCCACTGGTAGCGGTAGGCGTGCTCGTGGACGCTGCGCCGCCGCGGGTCCCGGAAGGGCGCAATGCGGCGGATGCGGGCGTAGTTGGTCTCCATGAAGTGCACCACCATTCCCTCCCGCAGCGCGTTGGAGGACACCCGCAGGTGGGTCACCTCCGGCAGCTCGGTGAGCAGGGTGTCGAGCAGCACCGCCCCGGCCCCGATCTGGTCCACCCGCTTCGGGTCGATCGCCGGGTGGGCGAGGCGCTGCTTCTCGGTCGAGCCGATGACCCACTTCAGGGCCTCGCGCACCTCCGCCGCCGAAAAGGTCCGCTGGAAGACCGTCTGGGCCCCGTTGCCGCCGTCCGAGAGGGCCACCCGGGCGAGGCTCTTCATCGTCCCCGACGAGCCGACGATGCAGGTGACGTCGTACGCCCGGCAGGCGTCGACGACCGCCGTCAGCGTCTCCCGGAAGTGGGCCCGCATCGCGTCCCGCTCCGCCGCCGACAGCGGATTGGTCGTCACGAAGCGCTCCGTCATCCGGGCGGCGCCGAGCTTCAGGCTGCGGGCGAAGACCTGCTCCCCCCCGGCGGCCACGATGAACTCCACCGACCCGCCCCCGATGTCCACCAGCAGGGTCGGCGCGGCCATCCCGACGGCCCGCCGCACGCCCTGGAAGATCAGCTGAGCCTCCTGCTCTCCACTGATGGGCCGGATGCGGAGCCCGAGTTGGCGTCGCACCCGGCGGATGAACGCCCCCCCGTTGCTGGCCTCCCGGATCGCGCTGGTGCCAAACGCGAGGAACTCGTCGGTCCCCCACCCGTCGGCCAACAGGTGAATCCGCTGCAGGGCCTGCAGGCCCCGGTCCATCGCCTCCTCGGGCAGGGTGTTGGCCGAGAGGCCGTGCTGGCCGAGCCGGACCATCTCCTTCATTCGGTCGACAACCTGGAAGCTCCCGTTGGCGTGGGCGTCCACAATAACGGCGTGGAAGGAGTTGGTCCCGAGGTCGATCACGCACACCCGGATGGGCGACGCCGATTCGTCGACCCCATAGGTGGTGTCGGGCACGAGGATACAGGCGGCGCGCTCGTCGGGATCGGGCATGGCGTCGGTCGTCATCAGTGAGGTCGAACGGGGGCCTCGGTCCGGTCAGTCCGCGAGCACAAACTCCAGGCGCTCCACGTCCGCCCCCTTCGACTCACGACCGGTGATGCGAATGCGCCCGACCTCGGAGAGTTGGTCGACGTGGGTTCCGCCGCAGGGACAGAGGTCAAAGTCCCCAATTGCCACCATGCGGAGGGGATCCACGTGGTCGGGAATCAGGTCGAGCAGGCCGCGGCCCTCCGGCGTGCGGGCCTCCGCCTCGTCCCGGGCCATCTCCGTCTTGCGCACCGCCAGGTCGCGGTCGAGGATCGCGTTCGAGCGGGCCTCGATAAGGGACACGTCCTCCTCGACGAAGTCGGCGGGCTCGAAGTCAATGCGCGAGCGATCGACGTGAATTTGGTTGCCGGCCGTCTGGGCGTCGAACGCGTCGAGGACCACCTTCGAGACCACGTGCTGGGCGGTGTGCATGCGGCGGAGCGTCGTGCGGCGTGCCTCGTCGATCTGCCCCTCGACCGAGGCCCCCTCGTCGGGAAGCGTCCCCTCGACTGTCCCCAAGAGGTGGTGCACGTCTCCGCCCTTCTTCTGAACGTCGACCACCTCGGCCCGCCCCCCTTCCCCCGTGATCACGCCGCGGTCGGCCGGCTGGCCGCCGCCCTCGGGGTAGAAGTAGGTGCCGTCGAGGAGGATGCGGTCGTCGGTCGCGGACGTGACGGTGGCGGTGAAGGAGGTGACGTCGTCCTGGTCGGGAAGGTAGCGGAGGTCCGTCATCGGCGCTGGGCAATCGGTGGCAAAGAACACATCTTAACGAACGGCTGCGCGGGTCAGAATGCAACACCGGTCCCCTCCAAACGACGAAACGCCCCCCCGGCAAGCCGGGGCGGCGCGTCGCGGTCCGACGATCGGGGCCGGCCGCCGGGGGCGGCGGTCCCGCTGGTTGGTCTCCAGGAATCAGGTGCCGGCCGAGTAGTCCGTGGCGTAGTGCTCCTGCTTCTCGGACAGGCCGTCGATGTTGATATTCATGGTGTCGAGCTTGACGCGGGCAATCTCGTCGTCCATCTCCTGGGGGATGTCGTAGACCTGGTCCGAAAGGGGGTCGTCGGACTCATGCCGCTGGACGAGCTCAAGGTGGGCACGGAACTGGTTGGCGAAGCTCATGTCCATCACCTCGCTCGGGTGGCCCTCCGCC
>JBDGQP010000180.1:0-13330 GCA_042218975.1 Salinibacter sp. | reverse complement strand
ATAGAAAGAAAACCTCGGGGTGGCAATCTCCTCGGCCCCGGGCCCCCCCGCCCCCTGGGCCCCATGGGAGCCGGGCGGGGGGCACATCGTTGCAATTTGCCCGTCCATCTCTGATCATGGTGGCGAGCCGCAACCTACGTGCCAGATGCCCGTCCCGCCGTGAGTCGCCTCCGCCCGCGTGCTTTCCTCATTGGTTTCGCGATCGGCGCCCTCCTTCTGGGTCCCGTCCTGCCCACGCTCGCTCAGGAGCGAGGCAACACCGTGCCCCGCGTGAGCCCGAACGCAACGGTGAGCCAGACCATTGGGGTCACGACCGTCAAGATCACCTACGGCCGGCCCAGCGTGCAGGGGCGGGACATCTTCGGGGGGCTGGTGCCGTTCGGCACGGTGTGGCGCACCGGGGCCAACGAGGCCACGACCGTCTCCGTCTCCACGCCGGTCCGCGTTCAGGGCGAGCGGCTCCCAGCCGGCACCTACGGCTTCTTCACCATTCCGGGGCCGGACGCCTGGACCCTCATCTTCAACGCGAAGGCCAACCAGTGGGGCGCGTACAACTACGATTCGAGCCAGGACGTCCTGCGCGTTCAGGCCCCCCCCCGGTCCGCCGACTCGAAGGAGCTGATGACGTTTTCGTTCGAGAACGTGACCGACACGTCGGCAGCGGCCGTCCTGCACTGGGCCGAGACGCGGGTCCCCTTCTCCATCACGGTGAACACCCCCGAGGTGGTGCGCACCCGCGCCGCGGAGGCGATGGCTTCGGCCGACGACTGGCGGGCGCCCCTGCAGTACGTGCGGTACGCCCTGCGGAAGGAAGTTCTCCTCGACGCAGCCCTCGACTGGGTGAACCGCTCCGTCGAGATGGAAAAACGCTACCTGAACCTCCGCATGAAGGCCGAAGTCCTGGCCGCGAACGAGCAGTACGGCCCCGCCGTTGAGGCGGGCCGCACGGCGCTCAAGCGGGCCGAGTCCATGGACGACCCGCCCGACAACCTCGACGAGTTGCGGAGCCGCGTCCAGCAGTGGGCGTCCAACGTGTAACCGCCCGTTCTTCTCTTTTCCTCTCCCTGCCATGCGCGCACTTGCCGCCACGCTTACGTCGCTGCTTCTCCTGTTTGGCTGCCAGTCGAGTGGGGACGAGGCCCCCGAGCGGCCGTCCGCCGCCGCCATCGTCGACAGCGCCATCGCCGCCCACGGCGGGGCCGTGCTCGACCGTGCGGTCGTCTCCTTCGTCTTCCGCGGCGACCGGTACCGGATTCGGCAGGACGAAGGCCAGTTCCACTACCGCCGCACCTACACCGACTCCCTGGGGCGAACGGTGACGGAGGGCCTCACGAATGCGGGCGTCTACCGCGTCGTGGCCGGGGACACGGTCGCGCTCTCCGAGGACGAAACGGGCAGCATCCGGACGACCGTCAACTCCGTCTCCTACTTTGCGCTACTGCCACACCCGCTGGACGACCCCGCGGTTCAGCCCGCGTACAGCGGGCGGGACACGATCGACGGCGTCCCCTATCACCGCGTCCGGGTCACATTCCAGCAGCAGGGCGGCGGGCAGGACTGGCAGGACATCTTCATGTACTGGTTCCGCACGGACACCTACGCGATGGATTACCTGTCCTACGCCTTCGGCCTCGCGCCGACGGACACCGACACGGGCACACGGTTCCGGGAGGCCTACAACGTGCGTCGCGTCAAGGGCGTCCGCTTTGCCGACTACCGGAACTACACGGCCGACACCCTGAGCTACAATCGGATGGCGCTGTACCCGGACCTCTGGGCACGGGACGCGCTCGAGCTGGTATCCCGGATCGAGATTGACAGCCTGCAGGTGCGGCCCCTCCCCCCCGATGCGTAGCGTCGCCCCTCCAACTGGATCTGCGCCCCGCCTCTCATGCGCTCGGCTCCTCCCGGCTGCCTCTCCCTTCTGGTCCTCGGCGGCGTGCTGCTGTTGCCCTTCGTGCTGGCGAACGTCGTCTTCGCGGCGCTGGGCAAGCTGGGCCTTGGGCCCACCAGTTCGCTGCTCGCGGCGCTCGGCATGTTTGCGGGCAGCCTCGTCAACATCCCGGTCGCGCAGGTCGAGCACGAGCGGACGGTGGAGTACCTTCCCAACCGCCTCCTCGGCCTGCACCGGCTCCTGTCACGCCCCGTTCAGCGGCGGTCCTACACGGTGATCGCCGTCAACGCCGGCGGATGCCTGGTGCCCACCGCCCTGGCTGGGTACCAGGCGGCCCGGATCGCGCGTGAGGCCCCGTCGGTCCTCCCGGCGGCCGCCGGCGCCCTGCTCATCAACGTGGCGATCTGCTACTACGTCGCCCGCCCGATGCCCGATACCGGCATCACCATGCCCGCCTTTCTGCCGGCCGGCGCCGCCGCCCTCTGCGCCCTCCTCTTGGCTCCGGAGTGGGCCCCGCCCGTCGCGTTCATGGCCGGCGTGCTCGGCCCCCTCGTCGGGGCCGACTTCCTGCACCTCGACGAGATCGCCGACATCGGCACCGGCATGGCCAGCATCGGCGGGGCCGGCACGTTCGACGGCATCGTGCTCTCGGGCCTGGTGGCCACCCTCCTGGTGCCCGGCGCCCTGTAGTCCCGAATCCGCCTGCCGGATTGTGACGACCTGAGCACGGCCCGGGAGGATGGGGGGCGGCGCGGAACTGTGTCCATGGATTTGCCTTCTACGAATGCCGGAATGCTGGCCCCCTATCGCCGCGCGAAATTCCCCGGCTGACCGTTTGCATCGACCGTCCCGGGCCTGTAGCTCAGCCTGGACAGAGCATCGGCCTTCGGAGCCGAGTGTCGCGGGTTCGAATCCTGCCGGGCCCACTCTCCCCTCTCAGCGTCGGCTGAGAGGGGTTTTGTTTTTGCGGGGGTCGGCCCGGTTCGAGCGGGATGCTATTCGTCCACGTCCGGGTCACCGTCAACTGTCCTGGGGCCCGGCCCCACTTCGAGAAGGCCCGCCGCTGACTGAGGGTTGCGACCCGGGTGGGGCGCCTGTCGCCCGAGAAATTTTATCGTGTGTTCAATTCTGGGTGCAACCGACGCGCCACCGCCCCTGTCCACTGGGGATGCGCCAGGGGCCAGTGTCGATCGCCGTCCGCTCGCAAGACCCCCCTTTCGAGGAGGGCACCGCGGCGTGCGAGGATCGATCCGCTCTGCTGCTCTTCTGCCGGCCGTTTCGGCAGCCGGCCCCGGGCCAGCCCCGACAGTGCTCTCCGCCGTAGGATCGTTTGCGTACGACGAACTCCATCAGGACCCGCTCACCCATGAGGCGTCTCAACCCCCACTCGAAACCGCTCCGCGTACGGTCGCTCGACGCAACAGCACTTGCCACCGCACTTGTGGCTGCCTTGATGCTCGTGGCCCTGGCCCCTCGGCCGATTGTCGCCCAGCCCGACGGCGCGATGCAGGTGGCCGGGACGACCCTCACGTCCCGCGATTCCGCGGAGGCCCGTCGGCTTCTGCGGACGCGCCTCCAACCGACGTCCCGCCGCTGGACGCGACTCCGCGACTCGGCCGGTCGCGGCCGGGCGGCCAAGACCTTCTTTCGGATGGCCCGCCTGGCGTACCCCAGAGATGCTCGGGCCGACTCGATGCTGGCGTTTTTCCGGAAGGCGGGCACGCAGCATCCAGACCCGGAGCTGCGGGCGGAGTTTCTCTACGGCGGCCTTCAACTTGCCTCGTCCGCCGAGCGCGGCCAGGCGCAACGGCAATTCTACCGGCGCCTCACCGGCGACCACGAGGGGTCCCACTACGCCGAGGAGGCCCGGCGCCTCTTTTCCCCCGATCGCCAGATCCAGGCCGGAAAGACGCTTCCGCGATTCGAGCTCCCGGCGCTTTCGGACTCGACGGCGACCTTCACGAGGAACGACTTCAGGGGCAAGGTCGTCCTGATCGACATCTGGGGCACGTGGTGCGGCCCCTGCATCCGGGCAATGCCGCATCTCCACCGGGCCTACCGCAAATACGGAGGGGAGGATTTTACCATCCTCAGTGTCGCCTTTCGGGACACCCGGGAGGCCGTGAAAACATTCCGGTCCAACCGGTGGAAGATGCCGTGGAAGCATGCCCTCGTGCCGAAGGGGAGCGACCTGCAAGAGAGAATCCGGAGTCGGTTCGACATTTCAGGGCTTCCGACGGCCATTCTGGTCGGCCCTGACGGACAGATTCTCCAGGTCAGTCGCGGGGTTGGGAGCGGGAAGGAAACTGCCCAGGCGATCCGAAAGGCCCTGGACGACGGGGGGGTCGGGGGCACGTCCGACTCGGAGAGCCTCGGCGGGGACACGTCCAGCCCGTAGGCCTTCCCCGTTCACGACGACACAGACCAGCAAGCGCCCCGGCCCGACGAGGAGGGCGCCTGAGCCTGGCGCCCCGGGCGAAAACGATCCTCCTGTTCGGGCTTTCCCTGTGGGGGCGGGGGCTCGGCGTCCATGAGGGCTGCCGCGACGGTTTCCCGGGGTCCGGTGGGCCTTTCGCCACGGCTTTTCACGTCCCGATTCGGATCGTGCGGTGGCCCCAATGCTCGGAGACGAGTGGGGCCTCCCGAGAAAGCTTCCGGCCGCGGAACGCCGGTAGAGAGACACGCCCTGCATCGGGCGGACAACGACGGAGGCCGACGGCTTCGTCCGACGAAGTGCCTCGGCGGAGGTCTTTCCTGGTGGGCCACAGGATCGCCCTTCATCCTGCACGGGGGCAGAGCTACGGTCGGATGGTTTCGACGATCTCCGGCACGGCCGAGGCCCGGGCGTGCACCTCTCTGAGCCCTGTTTCCTCCACCAGTGGGCGGACGTGGTCGCTGCGGACACGTCCCCCGCCGATCACAGTGAGATCCTCCCCGCTCCTCTCCACCAACTCCCGAAGGGTGCCCCTGCCCTCCCAGGCCGTGGCCGCTCCCCCGGAGGTCAATACCCGGCTCACTCCTGCTTCGACGAGCGCCTCGACGCCCCGAAGCGGGGCGTCGACCCGGTCGAATGCGCGGTGAAAGGTGACCGGCACTTCCCCGGTCGCACTCACCAGCTCTTCCATCGCCGCGCGGTCGGCCCGTCTCGCGTCGTCCAGCACGCCGACCACCACTCCGTCGGCCCCGAGGGCCGCCAGGGAGGCGACTTTTTCGAGGAGGTCCCGACGCTCTTCCGGGTCCAGTTGGAAGGTATCGGCCCTCGGCCGAGCCAGCACGTTGGTCGGGCCCGGCGCCGCGGACAGTGTCGCCGTCACCTCCTCGGTCTTCGGCGTGAGCCCGCCGACATCCAGGGCGCGGCAGAGTTCTACTCGCCCCGCACCGACGTCGAAGCAGCCGATGGCCTCTTCGGTGGAGGTGACGCAGGCTTCAACGAGGACGGGCTCGCGGGTCATGGCATGGAGAGCGGTTCGGGGCGGCGCAGGCCTACCGATCCGTGAGAAGGTACGTAAACGTTTCCCGCGGCGGCTGCGGACCGTGCGTGGCCGCAGGCAGGGGACGGGCTTCAAGAACTTATTCACGTATCGGCAAGGTAACGGCCAGCCGCGGACTTGTCTATCGGCACAACCGGGTTCTCACTGGGCGCCACAGGAGTCTCTGCCGGCGCTGCGGTCCGCGCCGCCCTCCCAAACCCCGTCCCGGTTCGTGTCTACCGACCCGTGAAGACGTCTGTGAAGTCCGTTCCTGCTTGCATAGGGCTCGCGGGCGGTTCCCGATTCTCTCGCGAAAGCCTTCAGATCCCTGTGCACGGATCGGCAGGAACGTGTCCACGTGTCGGTCGGCCCCACGGAAAGGCTTTTCCCGAAAAGCCCTCGTCATCCCTTGGCTCCCCACGAAGCGATCCGAATCTACAACGAAAAGGGACTTTGTATAACGCAAAAATTACATTACGGCGGAGCCCCTCCGCGCCGCCGTCCCTCTTCGTTCCCGTCGACCGTCCCTTCCGGACAACCCGATCGGGAATGAATTCTCAAAGGCATCCAGCAACACGACCTCCAGCATGCACTGACCCTTTCCAGACACGCCGCGATCCGCGGCCCGAGCCCATGACTCGCTTCCTCAGCATCATTCTTCTCGCTTGTCTCTCACTCGTCCTCCTCGGATGCGAAGACGGAGCGGTGGCGCCCCACTCCGAGGCGCCTTCGGCCTCCTCCGAGGTGCAGGACCGGACCGACTCGATGCCCTCCGACCCGGCATCTGTCCTCAGCGGCCGCCCGGACGCTGCGGGCCTGATGGGTCTGAAAAGCGCACACGGCCCCTCCTCTGGATTTGCGACCCCGCTGTTCGGCCTTGATACGGCCCCGAACGGAGACGTCCTGGTCGCCGACGCCGGAGCCGGCATCGCGACCCGGAGCGGGGCCACCGATATTCCGTTTCCGGGCGTCACCGACATGAGCCCGCTCGGGCGACGGTCGATGTGGGCCCTCAAAGGCTTGACGGGCGATCCGGGGGATAGCACCGGCCAGGGCCTCTACCGCGCGACGAACGGCAAGACCCGGCTCGTCGCCGACCTCTACGCGTTCGAGAAGGAAAACAATCCCGACGGCGCTCCACTCATCGACTCGAATCCCTACGACGTCCAGTCGCTCGGGGGCCGGGCTGCCCTCGTCGCCGACGCGGGCGGAAACGACTTATTGCGGGTCGACAATCAGGGCAACGTTGAGGTCCTCGCCGTCCTGCCGACCGAGCCGGTTCCGACGGCGAACATCAAAGGCCTCGTCGGTTGCCCGAACGGTCCGCCCGGCATCTGCGGGCTTCCGCCCATGATTCCGGCCCAGGCGGTGCCGACCAGCGTGGCGATCGGACCGGACGGATCCTACTATGTCGGCGAGCTGAAGGGCTTCCCAGCCCCGACCGGCGAGTCGAACGTGTGGAAGATCGCCCCCGACGCCTCGGGGGCCCGGTGTCCGAGTCCCCACTGTCGGAAGGTCTTCGACGGAGGCTTCACCTCCATCATCGACCTCCGGTTCGACGACAGCGGCACGCTGCACGTCGTAGAGCTTGAGGAGAAGAGCTGGTTCGCCGTCGAGGCCCTCGGCCCCGGCGCCCGTTCGGGAGGCACGGTCAATGCCTGCAATCTGAGCACGACGTCCTGTACCGAGCGCGCCTCGGGACTTCCGATTCCGACCGCAATCACGTTCGGCAAGGACGGAACGCTCTGGGCGACGAAAAATGCCCTCGTTCCCGGCAGTGCCACGGTCGTGAAGATCCCCTAGGGCTGCGCCCCTCTAGGGACATCTGTTCCGTCGGGGTGTCTACCGGCGATGCCGTCCCCCGCCCGCCGCGGGGGACGGCGTCTCTGGTGTGCGCCACTGCGGGCCTTCTCCCCGGTGCCGGGTGCCTTGCTCGCCACCGGTTCCCCGGTCGCCCCCGATGCGCACGCGGCGGACGGGTTTCGATCGGGAGGGCACCTGCCTTGAAGGGGGCACTCCGCTGAAGAGAGCGCCTATTTGACGACCGTGAGGCGGCGCGTCTGCGACGCCCCGCCGGCCCGGAGGCGCAGGATGTAGACCCCGCTGGCGAGCCCGGAGACCGAGACCTGCCGCTCGTGCCGGCCCGCCCTGGCCGGGAGCCTCACGGCCCGCACCTCCCGCCCGAGCACGTCGTAGAGCCGTAGGGTCACCTCCGAGGCCTCGTCCCGACGGCTCTCGGGAATCGCGTAGCGGACGGTGACCCGGTTGCGGGCCGGGTTCGGGTAGGTCTCCTTCAGCGTCAGTTCGGAGGGCCCGCCCCGCGCAACGACCGTCGGATCGGTCACCTGCGCGCTCCCGTCGGTGTCGACCTGGCGGAGGCGGTAGCGAAGCGTATCCGCCGCGTAGGGCAGGTCTTCGTCCACGAACCGGTAGGTCTGCGGCTCGGACGTAGTCCCGGCCCCCTCGACAAACCCGACGCGCCTGAACTGGGCTTCCGGGCCCGCTTTCCGCTGGACCTCGAATCCGGCGTTGCCCGTCTCCGAGGCGGTTTTCCAGGTGAGGGCCACGGCCCGGCCTTCCTCCTTTAGGGTCGCCCCCATCTCCGTCAGTTCGACGGGGATCGCGTCGGTGGCAATCGTGGTCGAGGCCTCGGCGGCCGCAGAGTCCGGCTCGACGAGGCCGACCGAGTCGGTGGCAACGCTGTAGAAGGAGTAGCTCCCGCCCCGCTTGCCGTCGTACACGGCGGCGGTGGCGGAGGTGTCGGCGATCCACTGGGTGAAGGCGCCGCCGTCCTTGGCGACGTAGACGGTGTACTCGTCGACGCCGCTTTCCGCGTCGGCCCCGCGCCACCGAACCCGGAACGATACGCTGTCCTGGGTCGGGGCCAGCGAGTCGACCCGGCTCGTCGGCGGGGCGATGTCGAGGACGTTCGACCACACGTCGGTCTTGATGGGGGCGTTGTTGTCGAAGACAATCTCGGCGGCGTGCCCAAACCGGAGGCCCGAGGCGACCTCCTCGTCGAGCGTGGCGTAGTAGCTGACCGAGCCCTCCCCCTCCGGCGGATTGTCGTTCGGCGGCAGGAAGCCCTTGGTCGGGTCCGTCGGCGGCTGCATCGTTTTGGGGTCGAGGGAGGTGAACGTCCAGTTGATCACGCCGGTGGTGTCGTTGAGGCTCCCCTCCACCCGGACGATCAGGTCCTTCTCGGGGCGGAGGTCCACGTCCTTCGAGAAGGCAAGGGTGTCGTCGGGCACGAAGATCGTGGTGTCCCCGAACGCAACCGGCCCGAACGCAAACTGCGAGGCGGCGAAAGAGCCGGCGTCGAGCGTGTCGTCGACGACGACCGTCTGGGCGGGCGCCGTCGCGTCGGGCTTGTTTTCAAACAGGACCGTGTAGGGAAGGGAGTCGACCTTCGAGGTGTACTGCGGCGTCCCCGCGCCGGGGGGACCGAACTTGTCGTTCGGGTCGATCGACCCGATGCACTCGGTGGAGGTCTTTCGGGTGGGCGCCGAGTCGTTGGAGGGGGGCAGGCAGCTTCCGACCGCGCTTTTAATTCCCCCGGCGGCGGAGTAGGCGCTGTAGACCTCCCCGGCCAGTTTGACGTACTTGCCCGGAGTAAAGTCCGACGCGCAGTCGGCGGCGTCGAAGACGCTGGCCATCACGTAGCCCTCGTAGTCGAACTGGCCCTCGACGAAGCCGGTGCCGACCTTGGTGCCGATGGTTTTCGCCAATTGGAAGCAGTCGCTCCCCGGCACGACGTTGAGGGCCAGCTTGGCGAGGTCGTAGCTGCACATCTTGAGCTGGGCGCTGCTCATGAACGTCGATCCGGACTTGAGTTTCGCCCTGAGCGTGCCGCCGGCCGGGCACTCCTTGCTTTTGCTGGCCGAGGAGCTCGAGGAACCTCCTCCGCCGCCCGATCCGCCTCCGCCGTCGGATCCGCCCGGGACGACGCCGACGTCACCGTTGGGGGCCAGGTCCTGAGTGGACCCGCTCCCGCCGCCGAAGAGGGTCTCGTTGCCGAGATCCGGGTAGCTCTCGCCCTCGGGCGGAGGCGGCGGGGTCACGCCGAACCGCTCAAGGCGGCACTTGAACTCCTGGTAGGACCCGTCGTCCGGGCAGGAGCGGTGCATGTCGGGCGCGTCGCCCTTGCCCCTCGGGCTGAAGGTCGTGAGGACTGTCGAGGAGGACTTGTTTGTGACCTTGAAGTTGACGGTCGCGTCCCGGCCGCTCCGGACGAAGGGAGTGGATTCGACCTTCGGGGTCGGGGCCCTCGTAATCGGGACCGACGAGAGGGAGCCGTCGTAGACCTCCAACGCCGCCGGGGCGTACTGGACGGCCAGGAACACCGGGCCGGCCTCCTGGCCTCGAACGTCGTCGAAGGTGCCGGTCTGCGTGCTGTCCGTCCAGCGGACGGGGGTGAGCCGGTCGGTGCTGTCGGGGACGTAGTCGTTGATCAGATCGAGGCGGAGGGTCCCCGCGAGCGCGACCTGGTCGGCGCTGAGGAGGTCGTATCCACTTCCGCCCTGGTCGCCGCCGAGCTCCAGGTCCAGTTGGCTACCGGCCCGCTGCTTGTAGGTGCCCACTACGTCGAGGCGAGCCGCCGTGCTGTCGGTGCCCGGCCGCACGAGCCCCGAGTCGCTTACGACATCCCCCGTCACGGTGCCCGAGCCCCGAAGCGTCCCGTCGCGAAGCCAGAGCACCGTGTCGAGCTCCGTCGGCGACGTATTTACTCCGCCGAGCACCACCCGTCCCGACGTCATATCGATCGCGCCCCCCCGCATCTGAAGGGGGAGTTGCGAGTAGAGCGTCCCCTGAACGTCAACGGGGCCTTCGGTCGTCAGGACCTCGTTGATCTGGAGCGCTCCGCCCGACTGGACGTCCACGAGCGTCTTTGGCCCCAGTTGTAGGGTGTCCTGGGTCGGGCTGAGCTCGAGCCGGCCGTTGGTGGCCCGGTAGGTGCCTCCGTTGTCCATCAGCGGCCCGCTGAAGCGGAGATACCGGTTCGGTCCGGTGTTCGAGAGGGCCGCCTCGACGGTGCCGCTGTTCTGGAGAGCCCACTCGACGTTGGTCCGGTAGTCGCCGGTCTTCTTGAGCGTCCCGCGGTTGAGGACCGTCGGCGGCGAGGAGGAACCGGACTTGACCGATAGGCCGCCCTGGCCCTGAATGTCGAAGACCGCCCCGCTTCTGATCTCGAGACTTGCGCCGTTTTTTCCGGACAGATACGCGCCGGGGTACGCCGCCGTCTCCCCGGACGGGACTATGAGGTGGCGCTCCTTGAGGCGCTTGGTCCAGGAGGCGCTGCCGAGTCCACCGGGCAGCCGAAGGCCGCTCTTGGCGAGGGTCGTGTCGTTTCCGGCCATGAGGCCGCCCTTCCACCTGAGCGGGCCCTCCACGACGAGGCGGTGGTCGCTCCTGAAGCTGCTCGGACTGGGGGCCTGGTTGTATCTTCCGGCGACCCTCAGGTCCGACTGCACCTGCAGGTGGCCGCCAAACGCCAGCCGCAGGCGCCCCACCTCGAGCGGATTGGTCGTGTTGACCGTCAGGATTCCCCGGTTGCCGCCGACCTTCAGGGCCGTGGCGCCCAGGTCCTGGAGCGTCGCCCCCGAGGCGATCGTCACCGAGGCGAAGTTGTTGCCCCCCCGTACGGCCGTGGTCCCCCTCACGTCGTAGGTGCCCTCCACGCGGACCGAAGTCGTATCCGCGGTCGCCGACGAGGACCGGCCAAACCGGATCGTGCCGCTCGAGTCGGCCCGGATCGCCGAGCCGGATCCGAAGGTCATCCCCGAGTCCGGGGCGTGAAAGCCGAGCCGGCCGTTGGTGGCCCGGTAGGTGCCGCCGTTGTCCGTCAACGGCCCGCTGAAGCGGAGATACCGGTTCGGCCCGGTGTTCGAGAGGGCCGCCTCGACGGTCCCGCTGTTCTGGAGAGCCCACTCGACGTTGGTCCGGTAGTCGCCGGTCTTCTTGACGGTTCCGCGGTTGAGAACCGTCGGCGGCGAGGAGGAGTCGGACGCGACGTCCAGGTGGCCCTCCTGCCGGATGTCGAACGTCGCTCCGCTTCGGATCTCGAGGACCGCGCCGCTGGTGCCCGTGAAGTTGTTGATGGCGTCGAAGGCCCCGGTCGTGCCGGTCGGCAACACCAGCCGCCGACCATCGAGGGTGACCCCGTCCTGGATGGTGAAGCCGTCCTGGGCGACGGTCGTGCCGCTGCCGGCCATCGTGCCGCCTCCCCACGTGAGGGCCCCCTGCACGGTGAGCTGCTGGTCGCTCGAAAATGTGCTGGGATCGAAATCCTGCGAGTACGTGCCCTCGACGGTCAGGGACGCTTGGAGCCGGAGGTGGCCCCCGAACCTGATCCGCAGGCGGCCCACCACAAGCGGGTCGGTCGTGTTGACCGTCAGGATACCCCGGTTGCCGCCGACCTTCAGGGCCGTGGCGCCCAGGTCCTGGAGCGTCGCCCCCGAGGCGATCGTCACCGAGGCGAAGTTGTTGCCCCCCCGTACGGCCGTGGTCCCCCTCACGTCGTAGGTGCCCTCCACGCGGACCGAAGTCGTATCCGCGGTCGCCGACGAGGACCGGCCAAACCGGATCGTGCCGCTCGAGTCGGCCCGGATCGCCGAGCCGGATCCGAAGGTCATCCCCGAGTCCGGGGCGTGAAAGCCGAGCCGGCCGTTGGTGGCCCGGTAGGTGCCGCCGTTGTCGGTCAGCGGGCCGCTAAAGCGGAGGTAGTGGTCGGTCCCGGTGCTCGAAAGGTCCGCCTCGACGGTGCCGCTGTTGTCGAGGGCCCACTCGACGGTCGTGCGGGAGTCGCTGGTTTTCTGGACGGTCCCGCGGTTGATGATGGTCGGCCGAGATGAGGCGTTCGAGCCGACGGAAAGGTTGCCGAAGTCCTGGATGTCGAAGGCGGCCCCGCTCTCGATTTCGAGGACCGCGCCGTCGGTGCCCGTGAAGTTGTCGACGGTGTTGAAGGCCCCGGTCGTGCCGGTCGGCAGCACCAGCCGCCGGCCGTCGAGGGTGACCCCGTCCGGGACGGTGAAGCCGCCCTGGGCGACGGTCGTGCCGCTTCCACTCCGCGTGCCGTTCTCCCACCGGAAGGCGCCCTGAACCGTGACGGTTCCCGTCCCGGTCAGGCGGCCGAGCACATGGTCGTGGGTTCCGCTGACGGTCAGGTCCGCGTCCGCCGCCAGCGTCGCGTCTCCAGAGTTGAGAGTCAGCGTCGCGACGGTCCGGGCCGTGGTCAGCTGCACCGTGTAGGTGGAGCCGGGCGTGGCGTCGATGACCACGTCGTCCCCCGTTCCGGGGACCGTCTGGGACGACCAGTTCTGGGGATCGCTCCAGGAGGACCCGTCGCCGCTACCGGTCCAGGTAATCTGAGCGAAGGCCGGAGAGGGAAGCGCGACGAGAAGCGTAGCCAGAGCGAGCGCAAACGCACTGGTGCGGACACTACGCGACCAGGGGGAAGAAAGTAACGAGCACGGCATGGCAGTGCAGACGGCAGACGTGCAGGAGATCTGAACGGGCAAGTCCACCGGGCGGGACGCGTTCGCCCGCACATGAGCGTCGGGCGTCGGGTCCGCCCCGATCCGCCCACCTGAGGTCCCGAACCACGGCCGCCGCCGGCCGGATCAGCGAGCGGTCGCCTCGACTTGGAGCGCGGGTCAGGGCGAGAGAGATGGCGCTTCGTGACAAGAGATGGGCCGTCACCGAAGGCGGGCCCCATTGCGATCAAGCGTCTCGCGCAGGAAGACTATTTCTACATATTCACAAAACATAGTATTTTGTTAGAACGGTGGAGTGTAAGCGATCTTCCCGGTGGCATGTCCACTCCTCCGCACCGAGAACTCCCTTCTCCACAGGCACACTTGTTCATGGTCCTGCGGATTAACACGAAGGACGTGAACTCCTTCAGAGGATCTCAGAACGGGCTGTGCCACATGTGCACAGCATATGTCAGTCACCGGTAAAGGCTCTT
>JBDGQP010000018.1:60865-64880 GCA_042218975.1 Salinibacter sp. | reverse complement strand
GAGCGCCCGCTCCAAGACGCTGCAGCAGATCTTCCGCGGCATGCGCTACTACGACGGCTGGGACGCGGCGGCGAACGTCTGCGACGTGTTTACGTCCGGAGACCTCGGCCTCTCCGAGACGCTCGACTGGATGACGCGGGAGGTGCAGGAGGGGCTCCGGCAGCGCCGCGACACCGACGAGACGCCCCCCGAGAAGGCGACCGAGGACCCCGAGCGGGCGGAGTGGGCCCTCACCGGCGTCGACGAGAGCGACATCGAGACCCACCGCCTCGAGCTGGACGAGAACGGCGCGGACTCCAATCTCCGCGTCGAGCGCCAGCCCTTCGACCGGCCGGACCCGGACGCCCTCGACGTCTCCGCCCAGGAGGAAGAGCTCCGGAAGGAGTGCTCGACCCTCACCACGCGGCTGGCCTACGCCCTGCAGGACCGGGGCATGGACGTGCACATGCGCGACATCCACGCCAAGGCCAAGCAGCGCTTCGGCCGCGCGCAGTCGGACATGAGCCTGAAGCTGCTCCGGCGCAAGAAGCAGTGGCTCAAGCAGTGCCTCCAGCGGAAGCGCCTCCGGTAATCACCTCGGGATCGCCTACTCACCCAGGAGGGCCGTGGGCCCGGACCGGGCAACGGGCCCGACGTCCGTGTCCCGGGCACGAGACGACGTGAGGTCTTCACGGAGTTTTTACCCTCGACGCGCGGCGAGGAGGCCGGAGCCGGACCGTTTACGGGATCGGGACACGGGGCCCCTCGAAGATGCTCCGGTTTGCGGGAGGTGTGGAAGCTCTTCCAAACCGGAAATTTTCGTATCGGGTAACAAACGGTCGAATTATTTCTTCGAAAGCGGTTCCGGGCTGGGATTATTTGAAAAAATGTCCCGAATCGGGTAACGTAGTGGTCGTGTTCGGCGGCCCGTCGTGGGTCGTCTCATGATCCTTCCACCACGAACGCGATCACACAGCCCATGTCTACATCCTTCCGTGCAGCATGTCTCTTTCTGGTTGGCCTGAGCGTGGCGCCCGCCGCGCTGGGCGCCGAACCGGCCGCCGCGGCGCCGCAGGCGGCGGAGGTGCAGACCAATCTGAACTACGTCTGGACGATCCTGGCGGCGGCGCTGGTGTTCTTCATGCAGGCGGGCTTCGCGCTGCTGGAGTCCGGCTTCTCGCGGGCCAAAAACGCCGTGAACATCATCATGAAGAACGTGATGGACGCCTCCGCGGGGGCACTGGTTTTCTACGCGGTCGGCTTCGGCCTGATGTTCGGCACCAGCTGGAACGGGCTGCTGGGAACCGACGGCTTCTTTCTGACCGGGACGGGGGATCAGCCCCAGACCTGGGTCTACGCGTTTTACTTCTTCCAGGCGGTCTTCGCGGCGACGGCGGCGACCATCGTCTCGGGGGCCGTCGCCGAACGGATCAAGTTTAGCGGCTATCTGATCTTTTCGGTGCTGATCACGGGGCTGATCTACCCCGTGTTCGGCTCGTGGGCCTGGGGAGGGCTCTTCAACGGCGGCGGCTGGCTGGAGGGCCTCGGGTTCATCGACTTCGCCGGGTCGACGGTCGTGCACAGCGTCGGGGGCTGGGCGGCCCTCGCCGGCGCGCTGGTCGTGGGCCCGCGGGTCGGGAAGTACGCGGAGGACGGCACGCCCCGGGCCATTCCGGGCCACAGCCTGCCCCTGGCGGCGCTCGGCGTCTTTATCCTGTGGCTCGGCTGGTTCGGGTTCAACGCCGGGTCGACGACGGCGGGCAGCACCGACATCGCCCTCATCGCCATGAATACGTTCCTGGCGGCGGGGGCGGGGGCGGCCACGGCCATGGCGGTGACCTGGATCGACACGGGAACGCCCGACGCGTCGATGACGCTGAACGGCGTACTGGGGGGGCTGGTCGGCATCACGGCCGGCTGCGCCACGCTCACCGCGCCGTTCGCGATCGTGACCGGCGCGGTGGCGGGCCTGCTGGTCGTCTACGCGACGCGGGCCATCGAGCGGGTGGTCGACGACCCCGTGGGGGCGATCGCGGTGCACGGGGTGTGCGGGGCCTGGGGCACCCTGGCTGCGGGCCTCTTCGACGCCGGCTCGGGCCTCGCGCAGGTCGGCGTGCAGGCAATTGGCATTGTGGCGGCGTTTGCCTGGACGTTCCCGGTGAGTTACCTCGTCTTCTCGATCGCGGACCGGCTCGTCGGGGGCCTGCGCATCAACGGCGACAAGGAGCGGCTCGGGCTCGACCAGATGGAGCACGACGTGGACGCCTACCCGGAGTTCGGCATGCCGAACGGAGAGGGGGCGGCCGAGACCGACGAGGCGGAAGCCGAAACGGTCTGACGCATCCGAAGGGGCTGCCCCCGTCACAGGGCCGAGAAGGGCCGTCCCCGCGGCGGGGGCGGCCCTTTCCTTCGTGCCGGGACGAACAGTCCGGACGGGGCACCGTGGGCCCGGTCCGAACGGATCCGGTCGGCCCCGCGTTGACGTAGGCGTTCATTCTCGAAGCCCACGTCCTCGATCCCGTGACGAACGCCTCGCCCGCCGCCGAGCCCCCGCCGCCCCTCACTGGGGAAGAGCCGGACACATTCGTCCACCACACCATCACCGTACGCTGGCCGCGCATCGCCCGGCGCGTCATCGCCGACAACAGCCTGTCCGCGGCGGCGACGGAGCGGGTGCGGGCCCTCGTCGCCGAGATCCCGGACGGTCCCATCCGCCCGCTCGACGACCCCGACGCACCGGATGAGGCCCTCTGGAACGAGTGGATCGCGCCGCACGAGGGTCAGTCATGGCGGGCGTGCCCGTGGTTCTTCGGGGAGACCTACTTCTACCGCCGCCTCATGGAGGCGGTCGGGCACTACCGACCGGGTCCCCACCGCGGCCTGGATCCCTTCTCGGGGCAGAAGGCCCAGGGCTACGCGGAATCAATCGACGCCATCCGGACGCTGGCGCGGGTCCGGGCGGAGGCCCCCGACGCCCCCCTGCCGCGCCGCGCGCTCGTCCGGCTGTTGACGACGGCGCTCTGGGGCAACCAGGCCGACCTCAGCATGTGGGACGCCGACGCGGAGGGGCCCGACCACCTCGGGACGGGGCGGGCGGCGGAGCACCTCCTGGCCGACGACACCGAGGCCGCGCTCGATCACCTCGAAGGGGCCGACCGGCCGGTGCGCGTCGACGTGTGGGCGGACAACGCGGGCTTCGAGCTCGCCACCGACCTCGCGCTGGTCGACGGGCTGCTGGCGGGCGGGTGGGCCGACCGCGTCGTGCTGCACGTCAAGGCCCACCCGACCTTCGTGTCCGACGCCACCGCCGGGGACGTACACGCCGCCCTCGCCCGGCTGGCCGGCGACGAGGCGGAGGCGCCCCGGGCCCTCGCCGATGGCCTGCGGTCCGCCCTCGCCGGGGGCCGGCTCCGGCTGGCGGACCCGTTCACCTGGACCTCACCGCTCCCCGCCCGGGACTTTTCGACGGCCACGACCGCCGAGCTGGCCCGGACGGACCTCCTCCTCAGCAAGGGGGACGCGAACTACCGCCGCCTGCTCGGCGACCGAACCTGGGCGCATACGACGCCCTTCGAGGACGTTGTGGCGTACCTTCCGGCGCCCGTCCTGGCCCTCCGGACCATGAAGGCCGAGGTCGCGGCGGGCCTCACGCAGGCGCAGGTCGACCGGCTGAACGACGAAGACCCCGACTGGCTCGTGAACGGGCGATGGGGGGTCGCGCAGTTTGCAGAGGACTGACGTCCCGTGTCGCTGGGGCGGGCACCCACCGGCCCCCGGTCCGTATGGGCGCTTCCGTCCTTCCTCGCATCGACGCCTCGCGTTCATGTCCGATCGACTCACCTCCCGCCAGCGGGCCCACCTCCGCTCGCTCGCCCACGACCAGGATCCGCTCATCCACGTCGGCAAGGAGGGCCTCACCGACGCCGTCGAGCACGCCATCGCCGAGGCCTTCAACACCCGCGAGCTCGTCACCATCCGCGTGCTCGACACCGCCCCGCGTGGGGTGCGCGACCTGGCGGAGGCCGTGGCCGGGACC
>JBDGQP010000018.1:45240-60855 GCA_042218975.1 Salinibacter sp. | reverse complement strand
TGGACGTGCAGGTCGTGCGCACGATCGGCGGGACGGCCCTGCTGTACCGCCCTCATCCGGACGACCCCGAGATCACGCTGCCGGCGGCCGGCGGCGCGTAGCCCGGCCTCCCGGGCCCTCGTCGGCGCTCACGCCGACCGGACGTGTTGCTTCCAGTAGCGCCGGAGGCCGAGGGCCTGCATCCAGCTCGGGTCCGCCAGTTCGTAGAGGGCCCAGGTCGCGTCGTCGACCCCGTCCGCGGCGGCCTGGCCGCGCATCCACTCCTCCGCGGCCGTCTGGAGCGCCTCCTCGTCGTCGGCAAGGGTAGGCAGCGTCTCGCGGGTCCACTCGTCGGCGGCGTTCAGGCCGCGCTCGAGGCGGTCGAGGTGGGCGTCGACGTCGTCGACGAGTCCGAAATGGGTGGGCGCCAGGTGCGTAACGTCGTGACGCTCGATCGCGCTCCGGAGCGTACCGAGCGAGTCGTGCCACTGGTCGAGGTCAAGCTCCGGGGGCACGAGCGGCGGCTGGACGTGGGTCTCGCCGGGCAGACGGACGCCCCCGACGTCGCCGGTGAAGAGAACGTCGTCGATCACGTAGGCGATGTGGTGCGAGGCGTGGCCCGGCGTATGGAGGGCCGTCGCGGTCCGGGGCCCAAGCGAGAGGGTCTCTTCGTGCTCGAGGGACGCGACCTGATCGTCCGGGGCGGGCACCGTCTCGCCCCAGAGGCGGTCCATGTCGTCGCCGTAGATGCGCTCGGCGCTGTGGAGCAGGCGCGACGGATCGGCGAGGTGCGGGGCCCCGGCCGGATGGACGTAGAGGGTGGCGCCGTGCTCGGCGGCGAGCCACCCGGCGGCGCCCGCGTGGTCGAGGTGAATGTGGCTGAGCAGCACCTCGGAGATGTCGTTTGGGGTGAGGCCCTGCTCGGCCAGCTGGGCCTGCAGCATCGCCGCGGTGCTGGCGGGCCCCGTCTCGATCAGGGCCGCGCCGTCGTCGTGGGGCAGGAGGTAGGAGGCAATGGTGTGCGGACGATCCTGAAAGTGGAGGTCCAGCGTCTCCAGGCGATCGATCATGGAAGGCAGAGTGTGGTGGGACGGATCGTGGGGAATCAGAGTAACGCCGTGAGCGTTGGTACAGAACGAGGCATAAACCTTTTCTGCACGGGTAGACCTCCTCCCGGACCATGGAGACCGCCACCGCCTGGCATCGCGTGCTGAACGACCCGCAGCTCCGGGAACTCCCGTACAAGGTGGAAACGAACGAGCACGGACAGATTGTCTTGAGCCCGCACACACCTCAGCACGGATTACGTCAAAGCCGAATCACCGATCTGCTCCGGGATCACCTCCAGGACGACGGGGCCCGGGCCGTTGAGTTTGCCGTCGAGACCCAGAAGGGAGTCAAGGTTCCAGACGTCGTCTGGATTTCGGCGGACCGCCTTGCCCGGGTGCCCGAGGACGCCGAGGCGAGCCGGGTCGTCCCGGACCTCGTGGTGGAGGTGCTGTCCGAGGGCAACACCGAGTCGGAGATTGCCGAGAAGCGCCGCCTCTACCTCGACGAGGGCGCCCGGGAGGTTTGGACGTGTGCCCCCGACGGCACCCTGTCGTTCTACGACGCCAACGGCGCGCGGGACGGGTCGGCGCTCGTGCCGTCGTTTCCGGCGAGGATCGATTGGGTTCCGTCGAGGGGCGATTAGGGGGCGTCCGCGTCGGGGCGGAGCGTCGCCCGCACCTCGTCGAGCAGCGCCTCGCTGCCGGCCGTGACGAGGCTGCCCCCGTGCACGAGGTCGTCGACCGCCGGGTCGAGGGCCCCGGCCACGCCGCCGGCCTCCCGGACGCAGGGCACGAGGGCGGCGACGTCCCAGGGATGCATGATCGTGTCCACCGCCGCGTGGGTGCGGCCCCGGGCCACGAGGGCGTGCTGCATACAGTCCGTCACGAACCGAAACTTCCCGGCCCGTCGCACAAGGTCGGTCATGCGGTAGGGCGTCTGGTCCGCCGTGGCCGTGACGTCGGAGCTGTGCAGGGCGGTGGTGGTGATGGTAGCCTCCGCGACCGACGACACCGGATCGACCTGCACCGTCATCTCGTCGGTCTCGGTCCGGAACCGGCAGCCCTCGCCCCGCGCCGCGTAGACGGTTTCGTCCAGGGCGGGAAAGTGGATGACGCCGACGACCGGCTCTCCCTCGTCGAGCAGGGCCACGAGCGTCCCGAACAGGGGCACCCCGATCGTGAAGCCCGCCGTGCCGTCGACGGGGTCCAGAACCCAGCGGTAGCGCGCATCGTCGGGGCCAGTGTCGCCGAACTCTTCGCCGAGCACCGCGTGGTCGGGGCGGGCGTCGGCCAGCTGCTCCCGCATGCTCCGCTCGGCCTCGCGGTCGGCCGCCGTGACCTCCGTGCCGTCGGGCTTGCGGGTGGCGGCGACCACGCGGAAGCGGGGCAGAATTTCGGACTCGGCCGTGCGGGCCAGGTCGAGGGCGAGATCGAGCTCAGACGAAAGGGCGGGCATCGGGGCTGCGGGCGGTCGGCGGAACGGGCGGAGGGAGCTCATCCAAACTCGGACCGAAGCTGCTTCCGGGTCTGGATCAACAGTTGCTTCGAGGCCCGGATCCCCTCGTACTCGCCGAGGCCGTCGCCCTCGTACTCGATGCCCACGTGGCCGCGGTAGCCGGACTCCAGCACGATCCGCATGATGCGGGGGTAGTCGATCGTCGTCTCGAACCCCTTCTCGTTGAACGCGAATGTCTTGGCGCTCACGCCCCTCGCGTAGGGCATGAGCTGGCGGACGCCCTTGTAGCGGTTGTACGTCTTTCCGTCCCGGATCGTGAAGTTGCCGAAGTCCGGGAGGGTCCCACAGTGCGGGTGGTCGACCGTCTCCATGACCCCCGCGAGCCATTCCCCGTTCGAGGACAGCCCGCCGTGATTCTCGACGATCACGTTGATGTCCTTCGGGGCGGCGTACTCGGCGAGCTGCCGGAGGCCGTCGGCGGCCCGCTTCATCTGTTCTTCGTAGCTGCCTTCACCGTTGGTCGCGGCGTTGACGCGAATGGAGTGGCAGCCGAGAAACGTCGCGGCGTCGACCCACTTGTGGTGGTTCTCCGCGGCCTGCGCACGCTTCTTCGCGTTGGGGTGTCCCAGGGCGCCCTCCCCGTCGCACATGATGAGCAGGCTGTCTACCCCCGCGTCGTTGGCCCGCTGCTTCATCTTCTTCAGGTAGCCCTGGTCGGTGGCGTGGTCCATGAAGAACTGGTTCACGTACTCGACGGCCCCGATCCCGAACTCCTCCCGGGCGGTCCGGGCGAAGTCCAGGTTGTCGAGCGTCCCGTCGAACAGAGCGCGGTGGAGGGACCACTGGGCGAGAGAGACCTGGTACAGCGGCGCCGAGGCGGAGCCGGAGGAGGCAGCCATGGAGGGCGAGAGGCCGAGTCCAGTGAGGGCGAGAAGGGAGGCCTTCGTGAAGTCGCGGCGATCCATTGGATTGCGGGGGTCGGAAGGAAAAGGGGGCAGAAACGGGATTTTCCACTTTATGAAGCGCTTCCGCAAAAGTCAACGATGAGGATGTCGAGCGGGCGCTGGCGGGGCCCGTCCGGGGCGGCCTCACGCCTCGGCCTCCAGAACCTCCAGGGTGCGTCGGGCCGCCTCCTGCTCGGCCTGCTGCTTGCTGCCGGCCGTCCCGCGCTCGTAGGTGACGTCGCCGACGACGGCCTCGACGGTAAACGTTTTGTCGTGGCTCGGGCCCTCCTCGTGGACGACGCGGTAGGTGGGTTGGGGGCGCCCGTCGGCCTGCATGCGTTCGAGGAAGCGGCTCTTGTGGTTCTCGTTCCGGGCCGCGACGGCCTCGAGGTCGAACGGGCGGAGGGCCCGATCGCGGAGGAACTGGGCCGCGGCGTCGTACCCCTGGTCGAGGTAGAGGGCGGCCGTCAGCGCCTCAAAGGCGTCGGCCAGGATGTTGGGATTGTCGCGCCCCTCGCTCCGGACTGCGTTCTCGCTCATGAGAAGGTGGGGGCCCAGGTCCATGCGGCGGGCGTACCGCGCCAGGGCGGTGCCGCTCACCACCTTGGCTCGGAGTCGCGTGAGCGCGCCCTCACTCTTGTCCGGGAACCGGTCGTAGAGCGTCTCGCTCACGACGAGCTCGATCAGGGCGTCCCCCAAAAACTCCAGGCGCTCGTTCGACCGGAGCGACGCGTCGTCGACCGCCCGGAGGAGGGAGCGGTGTCTGAGGGCTCGTCGGTAGAGGGAGAGGTCCCCGACCGACCGACCCATCAGTTGCTCGATGTCGGCGCGGGAGACGTTCTGCGAGGACATAGGGTGGGGAGGGTACAGCAAATGGCCTGACGTCCCCAGATACGAACCAGGCGCCCGGCCGTTCGCAGTGGGGCCCGGGCCCCGAGGATCACCCTCCGAGAGCGGTCGTGCAAGCAGCCGTCACGTCGCTTTGCACCAAGCCCTCGGTCCCATGGTCTTTGCGTCCGTCAATCCGGCCACCGGTGAGGCGATCGAGCAGTACCCCGCACACTCCCCCGACGAGCTCGACGCCCGCCTCGATCGGGCCGTCGCCGGGTTCGCGGCCAACCGCGAGCGCCCGATTGCGGAGCGGGCCCGGCGCCTCGAGCGGGCGGCCGACCTGCTCGAGGACCGGGCCGACCAGTACGGCGCGCTGATGACCCGGGAGATGGGCAAGCCGGTCCGCCAGGCGGAGGCGGAGGCCGAGAAGTGCGCCTGGGTCTGCCGCTACTACGCGGAGCACGGGGCCGACTTCCTAACGGACGAGCCCGTCGAGACCGAGGCGCAGACGAGCTACGTGGCCTACGAGCCCCTCGGCCCGGTCCTGGCGGTGATGCCGTGGAATTTTCCGTTCTGGCAGCTCTTTCGCTTCGGGGCGCCGGCCCTGATGGCGGGCAACACGGTCTTGCTGAAGCACGCCCCCAACGTGCCGGGCTGCGCCCTCGCCATCGAGGCCCTGCTGCGCGACGCCGGCTTCACGGACGACGAGCTTCAAGTCCTCCTGGTCGAGGAGGAGGCCGTCGGGGACGTGCTGGCGGACCGGCGCGTTCGGGCGGCCACGCTCACCGGAAGCGTGGGGGCGGGGAGGGCCGTGGCCCGCCAGGCCGCCGCGCAGCTGAAGCCCACCGTGCTCGAACTCGGCGGCTCCGACCCGTTCATCGTGTGCGCCGACGCCGACCTCCAGGCCGCGGCGTCGGTCGGCTGCACGGCCCGCATGCAGAACAACGGCCAGAGCTGCATCGCCGCCAAGCGGTTCATCGTCGAGGCGCCGGTGGCGGACGACTTCACGGAGCGGCTGATCGAAGAGGTCGAGGCCCTCCGGGTCGGCGACCCGCAGGACCCGCACACCGACATCGGCCCACTGGCCCGAACGGATTTGCGCGACGGGGTGCACGACCAGGTCGAACGGGCCGTCGGGGCGGGCGCACTCGCCGCGACGGGGGGCCACACGCTTGACCGCGAGGGATTCTACTACGCCCCGACCGTCCTCACGAACGTGGAGCCGGCCACCGTCGCGTTCGAGGAGGAAATCTTCGGCCCGGTGGCGTCGGTCGTGGTGGCGGACGACGCCGACCACGCGCTCACGCTGGCCAACGACACCCGCTTCGGCCTCGGCGGCAGCATCTTCACCGAGGACCGGGACAAGGGCGAGCGCATGGCCCGCGGCCTGGAGGCGGGATGTGCCTTCGTAAACGAGATGACCAAGAGCGACCCGCGCCTGCCCTTCGGCGGGATCAAGGACAGCGGCTACGGGCGCGAGCTGTGCCGGCACGGCATCCATGAGTTCGTAAACGCCAAGACGGTGTGGGTCGAGTAGTGACCGGCCCCTGCAAAGCGGACGGGCAAAACGGAGGGGCGAGCGTACAGGAGCCGTGGCGAGCGGGGCGTCCCGGTGGGAGGCGAGAAATCCCCCGGCCGGGTCCGGCGGTCCCCCCGACCGGCGAACGCCAACCTGCAGGAGAAGGCCCGTGGGAGTCGGGGGCTGTGTAAAGAACGTCGGTATCCCTCCGCGTCCGGGAATACTTCGGAGGACGGCAGCGTTGAGGGATGCCCACGCTTGCCGACCCGTGTAAAGGAACCCAAAGACGTTCCCAAGAGAATCGAGGATCGTGCTCCACGCAAACAGGAACGGTCTTCACAGACTTCCTCACGGATCGGTAGTTGCTCACTCGCCCCGCGCTTCCTTCACTAGTCCTGCCCATTCATGACCCTTGACGTATCGACCCGGACGCCCGACGAGCGGCCCCACGTCGTCATCGTCGGCGCCGGCTTCGGGGGGCTCGAGGCGGCCAAGACGCTCCGGAACGCGCCCGTTCAGGTGACACTTGTGGACCGCAACAACTACCACAAGTTTCAGCCGCTGCTCTACGAGGTAGCCATGGCGGGCCTCGAGCCCGACGACATTGCCCACAACGTGCGCAACATCTTTCGGGGCAACGAGACGGTCCGCTTTCGGCTCGGCACCGTCGTGGATCTCGATACGGACAGGCAGCTCGTGCACCTGGAGGGCAGCGCTCCCTTGTCGTACGACCACCTCATCCTGGCCGCCGGGGCGGTGAGCAACGACTTTGGAATTCCGGGCGTCCGCGAGCACGGATACCCGCTCAAGAACGTCCCCGACGCCGTGAACCTGCGCAACCACGTGCTCCGGCAGTTCGAGCGCTACGACCGGAAGCGGGACCAGGCGGCGGACGGCACGCTCACGTTCGTCGTGGCGGGCGGCGGGCCCACGGGCGTCGAGATGGCCGGGGCGCTCGTCGAACTCTTCGCCACGCTCGACGACGACTTTGCAGGCTTCCACCCGCAGGACCAGGCCCGCTGCATCCTCCTGGAGATGCAGGATGACCTGCTGCCCCCCTACGAGCAGAAGCAGCGTACCTACACGCGCCGCGTGCTCGAGGAGCGGGGCGTGGAGGTGCGCACCAACACGGCCGTCGAGCGCGCTGCGGCCGGCGCGGTGCACCTCAACAGCGGACGCACGATCCCGTCGCAGACCCTCATCTGGGCGGCGGGCGTGAAGGCCAGCCCGGTGGCCGACCTGCTCGGGGCCGAGCAGGCCCCCGACGGCCGGGTCGTCGTCAACCCGGACCTCAGCGTGCCCGACCACCCGACGGTCTACGCCGTCGGCGACATGGCCGCCATGGATGGAAGCGACGGGTACGAGCCGCAGCTCGCGCAGGTGGCCCTGCAGAGCGGCCGCCACGCCGGCGATCAGGTGCGCCGTCGGGTCCTTAGGGGCGAGCCCGAGGCCTTCGAGTACCGGGACTACGGGCAGATGGCCACCATCGGTCGGAACGCCGCCGTCGCCGAGCTGGCCGGGGGCATCGCGTTCCGGGGCGTGGTGGCGTGGCTCCTCTGGGTCGTCATCCACATCGCAAAGCTCGTCGGCTTCCGCAACCGGCTCAGTGCCTTCGTAAACTGGACCTACAACTACTTCACCTACAGCCGGAGCGCCCGGCTCATCCTCGACGTAGTGCCGATCGACGACGACATCCCGATGGAGGTGGAGGACGTCGACCGCGAAGTGAAGGAGCGGCTCGAAGAGGTTCGGGCGGAGGTCGGATAACGGAGACAAGTGGAGAGTCGGTGGTGTTCTGGGGGCACGGCACCGGTGCCCACACGGACTCTGCATGCTTCGTTTGGGGACGGAGGTGGAGGGATGGGGGGGGACGAAGCCCCCTCCGCACGTCTGCACATCCCCCTCCACGAGAAGCCGACCGACGACGTGCCCCCTGCTACGGGATGTCGGTATCCGTCGTCCCTCCGTCCTCGGCGACGGGGGCGACATGAAAGGGACGGGAAAGGACCGAGAGCCGATTGCACCGGGCAACGACGACCCCTACCCTGTTGGGCGGCCCTTTCCAACTCCCCGGGGATTCCCGTCTCGTTCGCGCCGCACACTCCGCCACATGGCTCCACTGTCCCGGTCCGTGATGCTCCGCCTGGTCTTTCGCCTGGGCCTGCTCCTCCTCGGCGGCCTGCTGTGGGTCGGGTGTGAGGGGCGCGGCACGCCCCCGGACGTCCCGGCGGGCCGGTTCACGGCGCACGTCGCGGGTGCGGTCTCCGACACGCTCCGCGGAACGGCCCACGTCCGGCGCGCCGGCAAGACGCTCACCGGGCTGGAGCTCGGCGCCCGCGACGGCCCCGGCCTCTCGATTGAGCTCGAGCCCCAGCCTCCTGCACTTCGGACCTACGAGGTGGTCGAGCCGACGCTCTTCCGGCTGGAGCGGCCCGATAGCCGCCCCGGTGCCCTGGCCTTCCTGACCCTCCGGCACGCCCGGTTCGAGTCGACCGACGGGACGATCGAACTGACGTACGTGGGCGACGATCAGATCGGGGGCACGTTTTCGTTTCGGATGAAAGGGACCTTCATCGACGGGGGCGGAGACGACGTCTCCGTCGAGGTGACGGGCGTGGTAAATGCTCCCTCCGGACGGTGACGGCCGGGCCCGAAGCGCTTCCATTCACCGTTTCATCACGAAATCGACTCGGAATCGCTTGACAGCGCCCCTTCGGACCCCTACCGTGGAGAACACTATGATCGACGCACCGCACCACACCGCCCGGACGGCCCGACGACGATCCGTCGCGCGACGGCTCCGACCGTCCCGACCCCCGATCCCTGGAACTGGCGTCCGCGGCGACAACTGATTGGAGCGCATCCAACATGTGACGCGGCCCTCCGGCCTCTGCGTAGGCGCTGGTTCTCTCGAGCCAGCGCCTTTTCTATTTCCCCCACAATGGACTCCGGATCGATGCCCATCGTTCTCGCCTTCAGCGGCGGCCTCGACACGTCTTTCTGCGTCCCGTACCTCCGGGAGGAGTACGACCAGCCGGTCCACACCGTCACGGTAGACACCGGCGGCGTGACGCCGGCCGACCGATCGGCCATCGAGGAGCGTGCCCTGGACCTCGGGGCCGCGGCCCACCACGTGGTGGACGGCCGGACGCGCCTCTACGACGCGCACCTGAGCTACCTGATCAAGGGCAACGTGCTACGCGGCGGCGTCTATCCGCTGTGCGTGGGCCCGGAGCGCATCGTGCAGGCCCGGGGCGTGGCCGACGTGGCCCGGGAGGTCGGCGCGTCGGCGGTGGCCCACGGCTCGACGGGCGCCGGCAACGATCAGGTGCGGTTCGACGTGGCCCTGCAGGTGGTCGGGGAGGACCTGGAGATTCTCGCGCCGATTCGTCGGCTCGGCCTGAGCCGGGAGCAGTCGACGGCCTTCCTTGAGGAGCGCGGCGTGTCGGTGCCGGCCGGCACCACCGACTACTCGATCAACCGGGGCCTGTGGGGCACCACCATCGGCGGCAAAGAGACCCTCACGAGCGAGCAGCCGCTCCCGGAGGACGCCTACCCGGACACGGTGCCCCCGACGGAGGCGCCGGACACGCCCCGCGAGGTGACCCTCACCTTCGCCGACGGCCTGCCGGTCGCCCTCGACGGCGAGGGGATGGACGGGGTCGAGCTCGTAGAGACGCTCAACCGGATCGGCGGCGCGCACGGCGTCGGCCGCGACATCCACGTCGGCGACACGATCCTCGGCATCAAGGGCCGGGTCGGGTTCGAGGCGCCGGCCGCCCAGATCCTCATCACGGCCCACCGGGAGCTCGAGAAGGTGGTGCTCTCGAAGTGGCAGCAGGTTCAGAAGGAGGAGTTCGGGGCCTTCTACGGGCGCCTGCTGCACGAGGGCCAGTACTTCGATCCCGTGATGCGGGACGTCGAGGCGTTCCTCGACCACAGTCAGGACGTAGTGGCCGGCGACGTCACGGTGAAGCTCTACAAAGGAAGCCTTCGCGTGCAGGGCGTCGAGAGCCCGCACTCGATGTTCGACGCGAGCACGGCCACCTACGGTGAGGAGAACGCGCTGTGGGACGGGCGGGACGCGGAGGGGTACACCACGCTCGCGGCCGTGCCGTCCCTGCTTGCCCAAACGGCCCGTTCCGGCGTCCCGTCTGCCCCCGACGAGACGACGCCGACCCCCTCCACCGCGTAGCGCCTTCCCCATCTGCTCAATACCAGTTCCCCTGTTCGCCATGACCGACGACGCATTTTCGACGGGGTCCGTCGACAAGATTGCCTCCAGCACGGCCCACTGTGCCATCGAGTCGCCCGTGACCGTCTCGCCCTACGTGGTGGCCCAGCACGGCTACGTGATCGCCGTGCGCGCCCTCGCCGAAAAGGACCAGTACGACGAGGTGGAGTGCCAGGACGGCGTCTTCCGCCACATCAAGGAGGGCGACGTGCTCGCCTGCACGCTGGGCGGCCGCCAGGCGTTGAAGGGCTACAGCGGCCGGGTGCCCCGGCACATCGCGCCGGGCGACACGCTCAACGTGCTCAACCTCGGTGGCCTCGTGGGCGAGTGCACGTCCAACCACCCCAACCTGGGGCCGGCCCTGCCGGTGGAGGTCATCGGGGCGGTCATGGTGCAGCGCAACGACCAGTGGCTTCACGCCCGGATCCAGGAGGACGCGTTGGAGATGGTGCACCGGCTCGAGACGTCGGTTCCCATCGTGAACGTGAGCGGCACCGCCATGGACACCGGCAAGACCAAGGCCGCCAGCATCATCGTGGAGGGGCTTTCGGAGATGGGCCTCCGGGTGGGGGCCGCCAAGCTCACCGGGGCCTCCCTGATGCGGGACGTGCGGCGGATGCAGGAGCACGGGGCGACGGCCGTCTCCACCTTCACCGATGCGGGCATCGCCTGCACCGTGGAGGACGCCATTACCCCCATCGCGAAGGGCGTCATCCAGCACCTCAACGAGACGGAGCCCCTCGACGTGATCGTCACCGAGATGGGCGACGGCTTCGTCGGGTACTACGGGGTCGACGACCTGCTGACCGACATGGAGCTGCAGTCCTTCATCGCCTCCCACGTCGTGGCCGCCGCCGACCTCTCCGGCGCCTGGGCCGCGGAAACGACGTTCCGCGAGCGGTACCACACCGACATCACCGCCATGACCGGGCTCGTGACCGACAACGACGTCGGCCGCCGCTACATCAAGCAGCGGCTCGGCATCACGGCCCTCAACGCCCTTCAGCAGAGCACCGATCTCGTCGACGTGGTGGTCGAGGCCCTGCCGGACCGGGTGTTTGCCGACGCCGACGCCTCGACGGCCCTGTCGGCCCCGGACGCCCACTCGTCGAACGAGGAGGTGGCCCTCCCCTCCTGACGCCCCCCGACCGATTCCCCCCAACGTTCCAGCTCGCCCCACCATGACGCACGCACCCTCGTCGTCGACCCCCTCCGTTGTCGACGCCCCCGAGGACGCCCCCCGCGTGGGCCTGCTTCACGGCGCCGGCTACGTGGGGGGCGAGCTCACCCGCCTCCTCGCCGGCCATCCGCAGCTCACGCTGGCGGCCGTCACGAGCCGCACCTTCGCGGGGGACCCGGTTGCCGCGGCGCACCCGTCCCTCCGCGGCCAGGTCGAGCAGGCGTTCGTGGCCCCGTCCGACGCGCCGCTCGATGCGCTTGACGCCGTCCTCGTGGCGGGGGAGCACGGGCAAAGCATGCACCTGGTGCCGGAGCTGATCGACGCGGGGGTCGAGGGGCCGATCGTGGACCTGAGCGCGGACTTTCGGTTCCGGGACGCGTCGGTCTACCCGGAGTGGTTCGACGTCGAGCACCCGGCGCCCGAGCTCCTGGAGACGGCCACCTACGGCCTGCCGGAGTGGAGCGAGGAGGCGCCGACCGCCCTGATCGCCAACCCGGGCTGCTACGCGACCGGCATCACGCTGGCGCTCGCCCCGCTGGCCGCCCGGGACGTGCCCATCGCGGCCCACGTCACGGCCCTGACCGGGGCGTCCGGCTCCGGCGCCCGCCCGTCCGCGGCCACCCACTTCCCGACGCGGGACGGCAACGTACGGCCCTACAAGGTCCTCGACCATCAACACTCGCCGGAGATTCAGCAGACGCTCGGGCCGCACGTCGACCTGCGCTTCGTGCCGGCGAGCGGCCCCTGGACGCGGGGCATCTGGGGCACGGCCCACGTCGACGCGCCCGAGGGCCTTGCGGCCGAGGCGGTGGGCGACGCGTTCGAGGCCGCCTACGCCGACGCCCCGCTCGTGCGGTGCTCGGCGGGCGCGCTGCCGTCGCTCCGCCCCGCGGTGGGGACCCCGTTCTGCGACGTCGGCTGGCAGGTGCAGGGAGATGCCCTCGTGGTCGGCTTCGCGCTCGACAACCTCCTGAAAGGGGCCGCGAGCCAGGCCCTGCAAAATCTCAATCAAGCCCTGGGACTGCCGGTGGCGAGCGGGCTGCTTGCCTCGTCCGCGGCGGTGTCCCCCTGACGGAGGGACGGCCGACGGCGATCCGCGGTCCCGCATCCTCTCTACCTCAACCCTGCACGCCCAATGACCACCGACGAGACCATCGAGATCGAGCAGGCCCTCGAAATTCCCACCTACAGCAAGATGCCGATGGCCCTGGTGGAGGGGGAGGGGACCACCGTCCGGGACGCGGAGGGGAACGAGTACCTCGACTTCTACGGGGGACACTGCGTGGCCCTGCTCGGGCACAGCCCCGCGCCTGTGGTCGACGCCATCAAGGAGCAGGCCGAACAATTGCTCTTCTACTCGAACGTCGCCCACAGCCCGGTGCGGGCCCAGGCCGCCGAGCGGCTGACCGCCCTGGCCCCGGAGGCCCGGTCCTGGCAGGTGTTTTTCGCCAACTCGGGCTCGGAGGCGAACGAGACGTCGCTGAAGCTGGCGCGGAAGTGTACCGGCCGCTCCGGGGTCGTGGCCCTGGAGGAGGGCTGGCACGGGCGCACCTTCGGCAGCCTCGCGACCACCTACGACGACGCGCTGCGCGAGCCCTACCAGGACATCCTGCCCGATACCACCTGGATCCCCGTCGGCGACCTCGACGCCGCCGAGGCGGCGCTCGCGGGCGAGGACGTGGCGGCCGTGATCCTGGAGCCGATCCAGAGCATCGCCGGGATGCGCGCGGTGCCGGCCGACTTCGTGCAGGGCCTCCGCCGCCTCTGCGACAAATACGGCACGCTCCTCGCGTTCGACGAGGTGCAGACGGGCGTCGGGCGCACCGGCACCTTCTCGATGGCGGAGCAACTCGGCCGGCCGGGCGCGCCCGCCACCCCCGACCTGATCTCGCTGGCCAAGAGCCTCGGGACGGGCGTGCCGGTCAGCGCCGTTCTCGTTGGCGAGCGGGTGGCCGAGACCGTCGAGCCCGGCGACCAGGGCTCAACCTACGGGGGGGGCATGCTGGCGATGGCCGCCGTGAAGGCCACCCTCGAGACGCTGGTCGAGGAGAACCTGATGGACCGTGCCGTCGAGATCCACGAGCAGGTCCGCGAGCGGGTGGGGCCGGTCGTCGAGGAGGTCCGCGGACGGGGCTGCCTGATGGGCCTGCGGCTCGACCGCCCGGTTGCGCCGGTGAAGGCGGCGCTCCGCGAGCGGGGCGTGCTCGTGGGCAGTTCGTCGGACCCGCACGTGATGCGGCTGATGCCGCCGCTCGTGGCGAGCGACGACGACGTCCGCCGCTTCGCCGACGCCCTGCACGCCGCCCTGCAGGACGCCCCGGCCGCCGAGACGGCGTGAGCCTACCACCTCCCACTGATCGTTCTGCTTCGGCCACCATGCCCTCATCCTCCGACTCCGCCGTCATGCCCGACGACCTCCGTCACGTGCTGCGTGCCACCGACCTCGACGCCGCCGTCTGGCGTCGCGTCCTCGACCGGGCGGTGCAGCACCGACGGGAGGACCGCCGGACCGACGCCGCGGCCGGCCGGACGATCGGGCTCCTCTTCTTCAACCCCTCGCTCCGCACCCGCACCTCGATGGAGGTGGCGGCCGCCCACCTCGGGGCCGACAGCACCACGCTGACGCCGGGGGAGGGCACCTGGACCCTGGCCTGGGAGGACGGGGCCGTCATGGACGGGGACGCCGCGGAGCACGTGCGGGAGGCCATCGGGGTCCTCTCGCGCTACCACGACGCCCTCGGGGTCCGCGTCTTCGCCTCCGGCACCGACTACGAGGCCGACGCAAGCGACCGGCTCATCCGCCGCGTCGCCGAGGTGGCGACCGTGCCGGTCCTCAACCTGGAGTCGGCCTGGGCGCACCCCTGTCAGGCAGTGTCCGACGCCGCCCTGCTCACCGACCGGTTCGACGGCGACCCGGCCGGGCGGTCCCTCGTCCTGGCCTGGACCTACCACCCGAAGGCGCTGCCGATGGCCGTGCCCAACTCGACGGTCAAGATGGCCGCGCGCTGCGGCATGAACGTGACGGTGGCCCGGCCCGAGACCCACGCCCTCGACGCCTCGGTCCTGAACGACGCCCAGGCCCTCGCCGACCCGCACGGCGCCACCGTGACGGCGACCGACGACCTCGACGCGGCCGTCGACGGGGCCGACGTCGTCTACGCGAAGTCCTGGGGCGGTCCGCTCCTGTACCGAGACCCGGACCGGGAGGCCAAGGCCCGCACCCGCCGCACGGACTGGCGCATCACCGAGGCCCGCATGGCCCAAACCCAGGAAGGGGCGTTCCTGCACTGCCTGCCCGTCCGCCGCAACGTGGTGGTGGACGACGCCGTCATGGACGGGCCCCACGCCTGCCACCTCGACCAGGCCGAGTACCGGCTCCACGCCCAGAAGGCCCTGCTTGAATACGTTTGGGACGTATGAGGGTGTGAGAGTGTGGGGAGTGGGAGCAGAAGCGAAGCCCCCCTTGCCGCCCCCCTTGCTCGGACTTTGACGTCGCGGCTCCCAAGCTCTCACGCCCCCGCGCTCTTTTCCTCAGGGGGCGCACCCGCCCGCTAGATGCACAGCACACGACTCGTATGAACGCGAACGCAGCCGATCCCATCGTCGTCAAGATTGGCGGCGCGCTGATTGACCACGACGAGCGCATGTCGGCCCTCTGGGCCGCGCTCGACACCCTGACCGAGCGGGCACCGGTCGCGCTCGTCCACGGGGGCGGGAAGCAGATGAGCGCGATGGCCGACCGCCTAGACCACACCCCGCGCCGCGTGCAGGGCCGCCGCGTCACGACGGACCTGGACCTCGAGATCGCGCAGTGGACGATGAACGGCGCGCTCAACACGCAGCTCGTGGCCCGGGCCACGGCCCACGACCTGACCGCGGTGGGCCTCTCCGGGGCCGACGCGCAGCAGGTCCAGGTGACGAAGCGCCCGCCCTGGACCATCGACGGGACGACCGTGGACTTTGGCTGGGTGGGGGACATCGACGCCGTCGACCCGACGCTCGTGGAGGAGCTCCTGGACCAGAAGATTATGCCCGTCGTGTCCCCCCTCGGGGTCGACGCCGACGGACAGCTCTACAACGTGAACGCGGACACGGTGGCCTGCGCCCTGGCCGGCGCCCTGGGGGCGCAGCAGCTGCTCTTTGCCACGACCACCGGGGGGGTCCGCCGCGACGCCGACGACCCCGCGTCCCACCTCGAGACCTGCGACGCCTCCACCTTCGAGACGGGCGTCGAGGAAGGCTGGATCGAGGGGGGGATGCGCGTCAAGATCGACACTGCGCTGGACGCCCTCCGCGACGGGGTGGAGCGGGTCCTCGTCTGTGCCCCCGACGACGTGGCCGCCCAGGCCCACGCCACCGAGGTCACCACGTAGTGTGGGTTGTGCGTTGGTGGATGGTAGGTTGGTGGATGGTAGGTTGGTGG
>JBDGQP010000018.1:35871-45140 GCA_042218975.1 Salinibacter sp. | reverse complement strand
GTTGGTGGATGGTAGGTTGGTGGATGGTAGGTTGGTGGGTTCTGAGTTGAGCGACCACGCAGCTGCATGACAATGCGGGATAAAACCACAACACATCCCCCTCCAACTCTCAACCGAACATCAGACCCGCAGACTCGCCGCGTCCCGATCGACCTCTTTCCGTACTTCCGAGCCCATGCCCTCCGCTCCGACCGCCCCCGACGACGCCGTCGGCCTCCTCAAAGACCTCATCCGCTTTCCCTCACTCAGCGGGGAGGAGAAAGAGATTGCCGACTTCGTGGAGGCGACCGGCCGCCGGGCGGGCGTCGACACACACCGGGTTGACGACAACGTGGTCTTCGGGGTGGGGACGGGAGACGACACGCTTCTCCTGAACACCCACCTCGACGTGGTGCCGCCGTCGGCGGACCACCCGTACGACCCGTTCGACCCCGTCGAGACGGACGGCGTCGTCTACGGCCGGGGAAGTGTGGACGCGAAGGCCAGCGGCGCGGCCATGACTACCGCTCTGCTTGCGCTGGCGGCGGACGGGTGGCGCCCCGCGGACGGACGGGTTCTGGTGGCCCTCACCACGAACGAGGAGTCCGGCGGCCGGGAGAACGGGCTGCAGGCGCTCCGTCCGCACCTGCCGGCCCTCGACGCGGCGGTCGTGGGGGAGCCCACGCAGCTCCGGCCCTGCGTGGCCCAGAAGGGACTGCTCATCCTCACGCTGCGGGCCCACGGCACCTCGGCCCACGCCGCGCGGTCGCACCTCGGCGACAACGCGATCACCACGGCCGCCGCGGCGATCCGGGACCTGGAGGCCCTGGCGCTCGACCGGACGGACCCGTACCTCGGGGCCCCCAGCCTGACCGTGACGATGGTGGAGGGCGGGTCCGCGAACAACGTCGTGCCGGAGCACTGCGAGTGCACCGTCGACATCCGCACCACGCCGGCCTACACGCACGACGAGCTCGTGTCGATCGTCCGCGGGGCCGTCGACGTCGAGGTAGAGGTGTACAGCGACCGCCTCGTGCCGTGCGCGACCCCCGAGGACGCCCGCATCGTCGAGGCCGCCCGGGCGGCCCGGCCCGACGCCGAGCCATTCGGGTCCCCGACCTGCTCCGACTGGGTCTTCCTCCACGACGTGCCCGCGGTGAAGATGGGCCCCGGCCCCAGCGAGCGGTCCCACACGGCCGAGGAGCGGATCGAGATCGACGAGGTGCGGCGCGGCGCGGCGGTCTACCGCGACCTGATTCGGGCCTACTTCGAGGCGTAGGTCCGACGGGTGGGCCCGGCCGGCCCGGATCCCGCGGTGCCGTGTCGGAGCGGGCCGCTTCGTCCACAGGTGCCTGCGGCGTCTCCCATCGAGGGCCCCCGATTCCTTCTTCCCGCCGTCCTCGGTACGGGGGAACCGGCTTCGGGCGGGCCGGGGGAGCTACTCCTCCCGGAGAAACTTGTCCAGCCGCACCACCTGTGTGTCGGAGACGAACATGACCCCCGAGCTCTCCTCGAACAGGGGCGTCAGTCCGTTTACGATGGTCTGAATCGACTCCTCCCTGCCGACGGCGAAAAACATGACCAGGCTGTCCCGATCGTTGAAGAGGAGCCGCCCCTCGTGGAAGCCGTGCTCCCCACGGCCCGTGACGTTGTGATGGATGGTGTAGCCGCTGATCCTCGACTCGTCGAGAAGGTCCTTGACGAACGGTTCCTTCTCGCCCCGAACGATGATCTCGATCTTTTTGAGGGGATGAAGGGTGTGGTCCGTGTCCGCGTTGGTCGTTGGGTCGCTCATGGCAAGAGGGGGGGTCTGGTCGCGTGGTGCGCGGTAAGGAGGGGGGCGCGGCCTGTTCAGGAGCGCGCGCCGGCGGGAGGGGCGGCGGCCGTCCGGGCCGCCCAGGAGAGGCCCGGGCGGTAGTGGAAAAAGGTGTGCTCCCGTGTGGGGTCCAGGACTGTCAGGCGGATCCACTCGTTGTCGAGCAGTTGAGTGAGGGCGGCGTGCCGCTCGAGAATCTGCTCGACCCGGTCGGTCGGGGCCTCGACGACGGACAGGAGGCGGAGGGGCCGGTGGTAGGGGCGTTCGTCGTCGATCTTCAGGGACTGGAGGGGGAGCCCCGTCATGAGGTCGCCCCCGTTCCCCTGAACGATGCCGATTTTGCCCACCACGTTTTGCGTCACCTTCGACCCGCTTCCGTACGCGGCGTTGTCGACGGTCGAGAAGTAGTACTGCGTGTTGATCCACTCGCCGACCACGAGGGGCCCGGTCATGATGTTTTCGAGGGCCGTCCCGTCCTCGTCGGTCGTCCAGTCGTAGGAGTGCAGGAAGGCGCGTCCCTCGAGGTCGAGGCCCTGGGTCAGGCGACGGCGGCCGACGATGAAGGAGGCATTGCCGGCCAGCCCCCACTCCGGGCGGGGCTCCGCCCAGTCGGCCGCCCGCCGCTCGGTCTCCCGAAGGGCGGCGCCGGTCCGGCCGGTGTCGACGCGGGCGTTCATCGTCCCGACCCGCTCGGCGGCCGCGCCGGCCCGGGCCGAGGCCAGGTCCCGTCGCAGTCGGTCGAGGGCGTCCCCAGGGACCGGCGGGTCCGTCTCGTCGACGAAGAGCGAAATCTCGTCGGTCGTCGTGTTGTGCTGGCCGGCGAGGAAGACGGTGTCGTCCGGAAGGTCGATCCCCCGCTCGCGGAGTGCTTCGCGGACGGCGTCCTCGTTGCAGAGGGCGGCCAGCACGCGGGCGTTGGGGCCGCCGGGGTTTCCCGAGCAGGCCCCGCAGTCGAGGCTCGACTTGTAGGGATTGTTCGGGGTCTGGCTGCCGTGGCCCGTGAAGACCACGATGGGGGCGAACCGGTCGGTCCAGCCCATGAGCCGGAAGGCGGCCTCGGCGTAGAGGACCTTCGCCTCGTGGGAGAGCCCAACCGGGAGGCCATCCTCGTCCTCGGCGGCGGCGGCAGCGGGGCGGTCCACGGTCGGCTCGGTGAACGAGACCGGCTTCGGGATCCACTCGGCGACGGCCGCCCCGAGCCGGAAAAGGAGAGAGGGGGCCAGCGTGCGGGCCGCCATGGCCCCGCCGAAGAAGCCGCCGCTGCCCTCCACGAAGCCGAAGGCCGCCGCCACGTTGCTCTTCAGCGTCTTCACGAGCGCCCGCCGCCCCGTCTCCAGCGCCGACCACCAGTCGTGGGCGTCGGCCTGGGCCTGCCGGTCGGGGGCCGGGCGCTCGAGGATCCGGTGCTTGGGGTCCACGATCGGGGGACAGGCCTTGACCTGAGCATCGGTCCCGTAGGCCTGGTGCTGCATCGGCACCCCGAAGAAGCCGGCGTACCCGTGGGTGCCGTACGGCCCCTGGGCCTCGATGTGGCGACGGATCACCTCCGAGCGCACGTCGATGCAGAAGACGAACTGGGCATCGGGGCGCTCGTCGGGGGCGCTGGGCGCCGCCGGGGCGGCCGGCTGCAGGTCGTCCAGCAGGCGGGTCCGGTAGCTCGCCTCCCACGCCTCCAGCCAGATGCGGGGGAGGGAGGGGCGGTCGACCCCGTTGGCGGGCAGGTCGTGGGCCCGGTCCGGGGCGATGGCCTGGTCCATCCGGTCCGCGAGGGTCAGGCGCACGGCCAGGTAGTCGGCCAGGGTGATGGGGTAGGCGTCCTGCCAGGCCGTGTGGGCCCGCCGGGCCCGCCACTTGATGAACCCGGTCCAGCCGGGCAGGGCGGCGAGGTGGTGGACGAAGATGCTTTCCCACCGCGTTTCGGGGTAGCCGGACAGCACCGCCTCGAAGGCGTCGAGGAGGGTGTCGGGCAGGTCGGCCGCGCGGTCGACGGTTGGGAGCGCGTCGTCGTAGGGCGCCAGGGCCCGCCAGGCCGCGAAGAACCCCGCCGACCGATTGGGCATGGGCCAGGCCGCCTGGCCCTGGTCGAGGAAGGCCGAGAGCCACTTCACGAGCACCCGGTCGAGCGGCGCGTCCGCCGGCGGGGCGGGCCGTTCCTGCTCGTCGGTGTCCATCTGGTCGAGCAGCTCGTCCGGTCGCTGCGTGATGCCGTGCTCGGCCAGCCGGCGGGTCAGAATGTCGGGGTCGATCTCGCCCCGCACCCAGGCCTGCCGGAAGACCGTCGGGGTCGGGTAGCCCCGTCCGCCGAACAGCTGGCCGGCCTGCTGGACCGCCTGGTCGAACGGCCGGTCCTCGAAGCCCACGAGGGGATTGGCCGCGTTGAAGGTCTGGAGCGGCCAGAGGGGCCCGATGTACTCGGCGGCGTTCTCGATCCGGGCGCGCAGGACGGAGCGTTCAATGGGCATTGTACTGGTCGCGTCTGTGCAGCAGGGTCGTCGGGGCGGGCCGGGAGGAGTTCACGAGGGCCACGTAGAGGCGGGGACTGGCCCGGTGCCAGCCCCGCTCCGTCGCCACGTAGGCCGCGACGAAGAGGCCGGCCACGGCCCAGTGCACCGGGGTCAGCGGGACGTGCCCGACCATCGGGAGCGGGGCCAGCAGGGCCGAGACGCCGTTGTAGACGGCCGCGTAGACGCCGAGGGCCGAGAGCACGAGGGCGGGCACCGCCCAGAGCCGCACCGTTGCGGGCAGGGCCGCCCGACGCACGATCGTCCGGGTGGCGTGGAGCACCGCCAGCACGACGAACAGGATCAGCAGGGCGCCGCTGTCGGGCACCCATAGCGACTTGCCCGTGAGGAGCGCGAAGAGCAGGCCCCCCGCTCCGGCCGAGCCCAGCGCCACGGCGGTGTGGACCGGGGCCGGGACCGCGGCCTCCGGCTCGGGGGGCTGCGTGGGGGTCACCGCGGAGCCGGCCGCCAGGAACAGGTACGCCTTGTAGAAGCCGTGCAGAAGGAGGTGGGTGATGGCGGCCGGGATCAGGCCGAGGCCGCACTGCAGGACCATGAAGCCCATCTGGGCGACCGTGGAGGTCCCGAGCTGTCGCTTGACGTCGGTCTGGACCAGCATCCAGGCCTGGCCCAGGAGCGCGCTCACGGCCCCCACGACCAGGACCCCGAGCAGAACGGCCGACACCTCGAACACGACCGGCGCAAATCGGGCCAGCAGAATGCCCCCCGCGTTGACGAGGCCGGCGTGCATGAAGCCGGACACCGGCGTAGGGGCCGTCATCGAGGAGAGGAGCCAGCGGTGAAACGGCACCAGGGCCGACTGAACCATGGCGGCCGCGAGGAGCAGAAGGGCGGCCGTCGCCACGACCGGGGCGGAGAGGGTGGACGCCGCGGCGAGCAGCCCCTCGATGGTCCACGTGCCGGCCCGTCCGCCGAGCAGGCCGAGGGCGGCCGCCACGAGGGCGCTCCCGCCCAGAAAGTGCCACCGGGCCACCCGGGCGGCGGCGCGGGCCTGGGGCCAGCCGCGGACGTGGCCGATCAGGTCCGCGAGCAGCCACCCCATCGCCGCCCACGCCCCGGCAAACAGGACGAGATGGTTGGCGGCGGTCATGAGCAGGACGACGAGCATGAGCCCAAAGAGCCGGGCGAAAAAGCCGTCCAGCCGCTTCGCGCCCGCCATGTAGCGGCGGGAGAAGCTGTGCACAATGCCGCTGACGAAGGTCGTGACGGCGGCCATGATGCGGGTGAGGCCGTCCACGTGCAGGATCGTGCCCTGTGCCCAGTCGGGGGCCGGGCCCCAGACGAGAAGGCCCACACTCGCGGCGAAGAGGAGCCAGGTCAGGCGCGTGAGTACAGACGGCATGCGAATCGAGGACGGTTCGCGGAATCGGGACTCCGGTGCGGGGCCGCGTCGATGACGCCAAAACACAAAAAGACCGACACGCAGCGCCAGCGGGACGCTGAATGTCGGCCTACAATCGTTGCACCCGCTCGTGCTACGTCGCGGGACCGTAGCGAGACCGTGTGCGCGGCTCGTGTGCCGGAGCAGTATGGGGCTGCGGAGCCGACCCGCCGGGAGGCGCTTCGGCTCAACAGCGACCGTTAGTATAGCGGTCGCCCTCAGGGGGCGCAAGGCCCCGCCGATGCTCTTATCGAAAGTTCACGGGTCATCGCTCCCCGGCGTCTAGCGCGGCCTCGAGATCGTCGTCGAGGGTGAAGACGAAGACGCGCTCGCCCGTCCGGGCGCTGATGTCGGCGTGCATGCTCACGACCTCGATGCCGGTTTCCGCCGCCACGAGTTCGGAGAGGTCGTCGCTACAACTCTCGATCACTCGTCTCCGCATCTTCTTGATCAGTTCGACGCCCCCGTCCTCGTGGCTGAGCCGGCGTTCGGCGGGACCCAGAATGCCCTGCAGCTTTACGACGACGAGGTTCTCGACGATGAAGGACTTGGCTTCCTTCGGCCCCCGCCCCAGGTAGTCCCGCTCGAACTGCGTGATCGCCTCGGTGACGGCGGCCTCGATCTGGCCTTTCGTCTTGTCGGCGGGCGGCTGAGGGGGCATGGGGGCGGGCGCGGCTTCGAGCAGTTCGATCAACTCGGAATATGGACGTCCCCGGACTGTTGTTCATTGACGCGCCGTCTCCGGGAGACGAAAAGACCGGGCGGATAGCGCCGCCCGCCGCGGCGGAATGGAGCGCCACCCCGTTCCGCCTCGTTCGGTGAGAACAGATTGACACCTTCTTTCCACACGGAATGCGCGAATACCGATAGACTATGGGCCCGGCCCCTCCGATTTCGAGTCGGAGTCCCGATCCAGCAGGCCAAAAGTCACCGGACACTATGAGGCAGCACACCGTTCGCGCCCACTCGTCGAAGGAAGCGCTTCCGCGAGAGGACCAGCTTGCCTGGCACCTGGCCCGCGTGGCGACCGACGAGGCGCCGGTCGACGAGGAGGCCCGGCGGATGGTGGGCAACCGCCTCCTCGACAACGCCGCCGTCTCGACGGCGGCCCTGAACCGGGCGCCGGTGGCCACGGCGCGGCAGCAGGCGCTCGCCCATCCCCGCTCGCCGGGGGCGCCCGTCGTCGGGACGACCCGGGCGGCGAGTGCCGAGTGGGCGGCCTGGGCCCGGGGCGTCGCCGTGCGGGAGCTGGACTTCCACGACACCTTCCTGGCGGCCGATTACGCCCACCCGGCGGACAACATCCCCCCCGTGCTGGCGGTCGCCCAGCAGACGGGGCGGGACGGGGCCGCCCTCCTGCGCGGCCTCCTGGCGGCCTACGAGGTGCACATCGCCCTCACCAAGGGCATCTGCCTGCACGAGCACAAGATCGACCACATCGCGCACCTCGGCCCGGCGGCGGCCGTTGGCATCGGGGCCCTGCTGGACCTGCCGACCGAGACGCTCTACCAGGCCGTCCAGCAGGCCGTGCACGTCAGCTTCCAGACGCGCCAGTCGCGCAAGGGCGACATTTCGAGCTGGAAGGCCTACGCCCCCGGCTTTGCGGGCAAGCAGGCGATCGAGGCGATCGACCGGGCCATGCGCGGGGAAACCGCCCCGTCGCCCATCTACGAGGGGGAGGACAGCGTCCTCGCCTGGATGCTCGGCGGGCCGGAGGCCACCTACGAGGTGCCGCTGCCGGAGCCCGGCGAGCCCCGCCGCATGATCCTGGAGTCCTACACCAAAGAGCACTCGGCGGAGTACCAGGCCCAGGCGCTCATCGACCTCGCCGTGCGGATGCGCGATCGGATTGACGACCTCGGGCAGATCGAAGAGGTCGTCGTCCACACGAGCCACCACACGCACACCGTCATCGGCTCCGGCGCGAACGACCCGCAGAAGTACGACCCGGACGCCAGCCGGGAGACGCTGGACCACAGCCTCATGTACATCTTCGCGGTGGCCCTGCAGGACGGGCGGTGGCACCACGAGGACAGCTACAGCGCGGAGCGCCGGCACCGCCCCGACACCGTCGAGCTGTGGCAGAAGATCCGCACCGTCGAGGACCCGGCGTGGACGGAGCGGTACCACCACCCCGATCCCTCGAAGAAGGCCTTCGGCGGCCGCGTCGAGATCCGGATGGCCGACGGCCGGACCGTCGTCGACGAGGCGGCCGTGGCCGACGCCCACCCCAACAGCGACCGGCCGTTCGGGCGTGAGCAGTACGTCGACAAGTTCGACACGCTCACCGAGGACTGGATCCCGGCGGAGGAGCGGGACCGGGTCCTGGGCCTCGTGGACCGCCTGCCCGAGCTCTCCGCCGAGGCGGTGCGGGCCCTGACCGTGCAGGTCCCGCCCGGGCGACTCGATCATCCGGAGCAAAGCGACCGGGGCCTCTTTTAAAAGCTGTTTCAATTTCATACGCTGTGGATCTACCGGGGCGTGACGACCGCCCCCCCGTCCGTCCGGCCGCACATCCAGGCGCATACGCCCCGATTTGGCGTCTCCTCACGGATCGATCGGCAGCGAATGAGATGCGTTCGAAAATGGAAACAGGTTCTTAGCCCCGGCCGATTCCTTCCACCCCCGACGACCGACCCCTCCCGACCGATGCTCTTTGTTGAGACCTCTCCCCAGGAGAAGCGCCAGGCCCTCCGGGATGCACTGGCGACCGACGGCATTCTCCGCCTTCCCGGGGCGTTCTCCCCGCTCGTGGCCATGCTCTTCGAGAAGCAGGGCTTCGACGGCCTCTACATCTCCGGCGCCGTGCTGTCGGCCGACCTCGGGCTCCCCGACGTCGGGCTGACCACCATGACGGAGGTGCTCGGGCGGGGGCGCCAGATCGCCCGCGTCACGAACCTGCCGTCGATCATCGACATCGACACTGGATTCGGGGAGGCCCTCAACGCGGCCCGGACCCTGCAGGAACTGGAGGAGCACGGACTGGCCGGCTGCCACCTGGAGGACCAGGTCACCCCGAAGCGGTGCGGCCACCTGGACCACAAGTCCCTCGTCCCGACCGAGACGATGGTCCAGAAGATCCGGGCCGCCGTCGAGGCGCGGCAGGACCCCAACTTCCTACTGATCGCCCGCACCGACGCCCGGAGCGTCGACGGGATGGAGGCGGCCCTCGAACGGGCCCGGGCCTACGTCGACGCCGGGGCCGACGCGGTCTTTCCGGAAGGGCTGGAGGCCGAGGCGGAGTTCGCCGCCTTCGGGGACGCGCTCGACGTGCCGCTCCTGGCCAACATGACCGAGTTTGGCAAGTCGCCCCTCCTGGAGGCCGCCCGGCTGAACGAACTGGGCTTCGACCTCGTGATCTACCCGGTGACGAGCCTCCGGCTCGCGATGAAGACGGTGCGCGAGGCCTTCGAGACGGTCCGGGACGAGGGGACGCAGGAATCGCTGCTCGACCAGATGCAGACCCGATCCGAGCTCTACGAGCTGCTCCAGTACGAGCGCTACAACACCTTCGACGACTCCATTTACGACTTCTCGCTTGACGATGACGAGTCAACCACAGGTACAGAAG
>JBDGQP010000018.1:34593-35771 GCA_042218975.1 Salinibacter sp. | reverse complement strand
GACTCCATTTACGACTTCTCGCTTGACGATGACGAGTCAACCACAGGTACAGAAGGGACTTAAGGGCGTCCTCGCCGACCAGACGGCCGTCTCCGACGTTCTTCCGAAGGACAAGAAGCTGTTCTATCGGGGCTACCCCGTCGACGAGCTCGCCGAGCGCTGCCGGTTCGAGGAGGTGGCTTATCTGCTCCTCCACGGCGAGCTGCCGGGCGCCTCCGCCCTCTCGGCGTTCGAGGACGCCGAACGGGCCGCCCGCGGGCTGGGCGACGCGGTGGGCGAGGCGCTCGCCCTCATGCGGACGGACGCCTCCCCGATGGACGTCCTCCGAACCGGTGTGAGCCTGGAGGGCAGCAACCACCCCGAGGTTTTCGGGGCCGACCCCGACACAATTCGGGAACACGCGGGGCGGGTCCTGGCCCAGCTGCCCACGCTGATTGCCGCCAATCACCGGCGCCGTCACGACAAGGACCCGATCCCTCCCCGATCGGACCTGAGCGTGGCCGCCAATTTTTTCCACATGTGCTTCGGTTCGGTGCCGGACGACGAGGTCGTGGAGGCGTTCGACACGTCGCTCATCCTCTACGCCGAGCACGGCTTCAACGCCTCCACCTTCACGTCCCGCGTCATTACCTCGACGCTGTCGGACTACTACGGGGCCGTCGCCGGCGCCATCGCCGCGCTGAAGGGCACGCTGCACGGCGGGGCCAACGAGGCGGTCATGGAGATGCTGCTGGAGATCGACGCGGCCGACGCCGACCCAGCGCCGTGGGTCCGAGACCGTCTCGACCAGGGGGAGATGATCATGGGCTTCGGGCACCGGATCTACAAGTACGGCGACTCGCGCGTGCCGATCATGCGCCAGTGCCTGCGCGACGTGGCCGGGCCCGAGCAGCGGAAGTGGATCGAGATTGCCGAGACCGTCGAGGAGACGATGCAGGAGGAGACGGGCATCCCGCCGAACCTGGACTATCCGGCCGGGCCGGCCTACTACGCGATGGGATTTGAGATCGAGCTGTTCACCCCGATTTTCGTGATGAGCCGCGTCACGGGCTGGTCGGCCCACATTCTGGAGCAGCTCGCCGACAACACGCTCATCCGGCCCAGCGCGGCGTACGTGGGCCCGGAGGCCCGGTCCGTACCGCCCATCGACGAACGCCCCGACGCCGCGTCGGCGTAGC
>JBDGQP010000018.1:0-34583 GCA_042218975.1 Salinibacter sp. | reverse complement strand
CCCTGCGTCCCCTTCCATTCCGGGGAAGCAGGCGCCGTGGGCGCGTGTGCCGAAGCGTCGGGCTGGCCCCCCGAGCGTCCGCCCCGCGCCGCCGTCCCGATCAACGGTCGGACACGCCCGTTTGTACACCAGAACGACGTCACGCTCACTGCCCGCAATCAATTCCCTCCCCGCCGTGGACATCGAAGACCGCACTGTCATCGTTCCCCGCGAAGAAGAGGCCGCCGACGAGCCCGAAGAGATCGCCGTCTGGCCGCTCGTCCACTCCGCCCTCGACAAAATCGACGCCGACCCCTCGACCCGCGACGCCGCCGAGGCGGCGATGGAGCACGGGGACGGCTGCGTCGTGCTGGCCAACTTCCTCAACAGTGAGGCCAAGCGGGTCCACGAGATGGACTACCGGTTCAAGGTGCCCCTCGTGGTCCTGGCCGCCCAGCAGGCGCGCGCAGACGACACCGCCACCTCAATCTACGATCCCGACGAGGGCTGCGTCTACTTCGAGACCGACGTCAGTCAGTTTTCCTTCCACGTCTACAAAGACTGGACCGTCGACTGGACCGCGGTGGCCGACGAGGTGCAGGCCGGGTACGAATGGAGCGGGGAGGACAACCAGACCTGGGCGCTGGACTGGCTGATGGACTTCCTCGACGTGCCGACCGACGACTACATGGTGTAGCGACGAGCACGAGAGGTCGCGGCAAGGGGGATCTGTCGGCGGGGCCGACCCGGCGCCACGAGGACCGCGGCCGCGCGGCATCGCTCCTCTCCCGTCAGGCCGACGTAGCAGGACGTATTTCGCTCGCCGAGCCTCGGCCTCCCGTGGGCGTCCAGGAGAGGACGTGCGGAGATGCCGATCCGTGAGAACGTACGTGACCGACTGTCCGCGACAGCTGCGGACCGTGTGGCCCAATGAGAACGGACGTCGGGAACGCATTCATGGATCGGTACACCCGGTCTAGACGCCCATCCGTCCGGACCTCCAGGCCCGATCGGGGCGTGTGAGGTTCGTATCAGAGGTCGACCACGAGAGAAGGAGGAATGCCGTCGCGCAGCAGCCGGTCGGTGAGGCGGAGCAGCCGCTTCTGCTCGGGCCAGTCCAGGTGCCGGACCGCCTCCTGCACGGGCCACCAGCCGAAGGCGTCGTGCTCGTCGTCGAGCGTGGGGTCCCCGGGAAGCGCGGCGGCGAAGGCTGGGGCGAGGGTCACGCGGTCGGGGCTCCACTCGTAGAACGCGTTCAGGGAGGGCAGCGTCCAGTAGCGGGTCGGGCGCCGGCCGGTCTCCTCCTCCAGTTCCCGGAGGCCGGTCTCCCAGGCGGCCTCGCCGGCCTCGATCTTGCCGCCGACCATGCGCCACTGCCCGGCGTACTTCGCGTCCGGCGCCCGGCGGAGCAGCAAATACTCGGGGTTGACGGACTGCTCGCGGTAGGGGTACACGTCGACGGCGCGGACGGCGGTCTCAGGCATCCGGACGGGGGAGTCGAGGCGAAGGGGACCGGGGACCGTAAGTTAGCGACGCGGGGACAGAGTGTGAACGGGGGCGGCCGCCCGCTGCTCCGGTGCGTATCCGCTCGGCCACGCGAGAATCGAGAATTGGGGGCAATCCCCCGGAAGACGCCTGAACGTGTGTGCATATGTGGATTCCCACAGACGAGGAACCGGGGCCGGATACTGCCGTGAACCGGTATGATCCCGGGCTGTCCCATCTGTGCTACTGTTCGAACCGACGACAGACCGCAGCCCGCCGGGTACGGCGCTGGAGGCAGTCCGCCGTCCGGGGCTCCGACCGCGTCGGCGTCCTTCCGTGTGGCGGTCGGCCGTCGTTCGTGGCACAACACTTGTCCCTTGCAGCCTGGGTTGCTAGCACGACAATCATCTCCCGTCGGGCATGCGCCGACTCCGGCACGTAGCGGTCTGGACCCTGCTCGCAACCCTGATCGTGGGTGGGGTGGTGGGGCCGTTGCTCCACCGGGTCCAGCACGCCCTGGACCGGCAGGCAGCCCCGGCCTGCCACGCCCCGGCCGTGCACCACAGCGACGTGCCGCTGTGGACCGACGCCGGCGGGCACGTCGAGACGCCGAAGTGTGACCTGTGTGCGACGCGGCTGCTCGTGGTGCCCTCCTCGATCGAGGCCCTGCCGGCCCCGCGGCGCATCGGCACGACGCAGGTCGTCGTCCGAACGCACCTCCGACCGGCGCACGTCCCCGCCCACCGGTCAATTCGCGGCCCCCCGTCTGGGGCCGAGGCCCGTCCGGCGTAGCGGTACGGACGTCGTCGCGCACCGGCAGGATCGGAGCCTGGATCCCGCCCCCGCGTTTTGCCCCTGAAGATCGCTGCGGGGGACAGGAACGCTGTGCCCCGACGACGGCGTCGCGTCGACTGCGCGGATGGGCCGCCCGTCTGTGTCTCCCTGCCGTCGGCAGGGACCGCCCTCTCCGCGTCGTCGCCCCAGACCGCCCTCGTTCCCATGAACACCCGTACACTTTTCTCCCTGATTGTCCTCCTCGTCCTGTCCTCACTCTCCGCCGCTCAGGCCCAGCCCCGTCGTGGCGTCGTCACCGGCACCGTCACCGGCCCGGACGGCGCCCCGCTACCCGGGGTGCAGGTCGTCGACCCGGCCCTGCAGCGCGGCACCACCACCGGCCCGAACGGCCGGTACCGCCTCGACAACCTGCCCGTCGGCGACCATACCCTCGAGTTCCGCTTCGTCGGGTACCAGACCGTCGTGCGCGAGGTCACGCTGACGGCGGGCGAGCCGCGGGCGCTCGACGTGACCCTGAAGTCGCAGGTCCTGGAAACTCAAGGCGTGACCGTGACCGGCACGCCCGGCGCGCGCAGTACCCTCCGCACGCCGCAGGACGTGGACGTGATGGGCACGGAGACCCTCCAGCGCGGGCGCAGCGCGTCCCTCGGCCGGCTGCTTCAGGAGAACGTGGGCGGCGTCTCGACCATCCAGACCGGCTCGCAGGCGGGAAAGCCGGTGCTGCGCGGCCTGAGTGGCAAGCGCGTCGTGCTGCTGAAGGACGGCATCGCGCAGGAGTACTACCAGTTCGGCGTTCGCCACTTTCCCACGACCAACGCCAGTGAGGCCGAGCGCGTGGAGGTGGTGCGCGGGGCCAGCAGCATCCTGTACGGCTCCGACGCCCTGGGCGGGGCCATCAACGTCATCAGCAAGCCCGCGCCCACCACGGGCGTCGACTCCCTCGACGTGGGCGGGCGTGCCTCTTCCCAGTACTACACCAACAACAACGAGCGGGCCGGCAGCCTCGACCTGAGCGTGGCGCAGGGCAACGTGGGCTGGCGCGTCGGCGCCGAGCGTCGCGTGGCCGGCAACTTCCGTACGCCCGACGCCCCGACCTTCTTCGAGACCCAGAACGGCGGCACCTACGGCGACCCGAAGTACACCGGCGAGGTGCCCTTCACCAATTTCGAGCAGTGGAGCGGGTACGGCCAGGTGGGCATGCAGGGCGCGTTTGGGACCGTCCAGCTCTACGGCGACTACTGGGCCAACGCCCAGAACTTCGTGCTGCCGACCGGCGGCCCGGCGGACGACCGCCCCGGCACGCCGCCGCCCCGCGGCCTCGGGCAGAACCTGGAGCACAGCAACGTGGTGGCAAAGGCCAATCTGGTGGCCGACGGCTTCGTGGTGAAGCCGCGTCTGAGCTGGCAGCGGTCCCTCCGCCAGTCCGCCGCTCCCGGCACCACGCTGACCGACATCCGCGCCGACGGGGGCCTGGGCGGCTTCGACTATCCGCTCGACCTCAAAAACGACATCTACACCGGGCGGCTGGAGGTCGACCACCCGACGATCGGCGCGCTCAGCGGCACGATCGGGGCGGAGGTGCAGCGTCAGGACGCCGACACGCGGGGCCCGGCCGAGCTCCAGCCGTCGGCGCGGACGTGGAACGCGGGGCTCTTTCTGTTCGAGGACCTGGACCTCGACCCCGTCACGCTCTCGTTCGGCGGGCGCGTGGACGTCCGCACCGTGGAGGCGGTGCCGAACGAGCGCACCGCGGACCCGGACCAGCTGGAGAACAGGTACACGACCCTCTCGGGGGCGGTCGGGGCCAGCTACGTGGTCGCCGACGGGGTTTCGATCGCGACGAACCTGAGCTCGGGCTTCCGCGCGCCTACTGTCTTCGAGCTCTACGCGAACGGGGTGCACGGGGGCGTGGCGGCCTTTCAGGTCGGCACGCCGGACCTAGCGCCCGAACGCTCCTACAGCGCCGACCTGTCGCTGCGCGTCCGGCGCGACCGCGTGACCGCCGAGGTGACCGGCTACGTGAACGCCATTCGGAACTACGTCTACCTGGAGAACACGGGGAAGACCCACGCGCCCACCGGCCTCCCGGTCTTCGCGGCGGACCAGACGGACGCCGTCATTCCGGGCATCGAGGCGACGGTGGAGGCGAGCCCGCTGCCCTGGCTCCAGGTGGGCGGCTCGGCCGCCGTGCTCGACGGGACGGGTGACGGCCTGGGGGCACAGGGCAGCGAGGGCGCCCTCCCGCTCCTGCCCGCCAACACCGTGAGCGGGTTCGTGCGCTGGGTACCCGGCGACACCGGGCCCCTGAGCAACTCGCGGGTGGATCTCAACGTGAAGCACGCCTTCCAGAAGGACGCGGCCGGCCGGTTCGAGCCCTTCGCGCAGTTCGACGCAGGCTTCGGGCCGCCGTTCGGGACGGCCTCGACGCGGGCCTACAGCGTGGTCAACGTTGAGGCCCGCACCACGCTGGCGCTGGGCCTGGGCGCGCCGCTGACCGTCTCCGTCGGCGTCGACAACCTGCTCGACGAGACGTACCGCGACTTCCTGGACACCTACAAGGGGTACGCACTGTCGTCGGGACGAGACGTTCAGATCAGCCTCTCGACCCAATTCTGAGGACCGGTCCGCCACGGCCCGGCGGGCCCGCCTGCCCTGCGTGCCTCCCATCGATACATTGGTGCCGTCACGACCCGCCTCGCGTTCCTGCCCCTGTTACCCACGCCCGTGAGGAGCGACCCGTCCGCCGAGTCGGTCCCGTGGTGGGGCGCCGTCTCTCTGGATCCGGACCGCGGAGCACCTCCGGCCGGACCGGCTCCCGCTCTGCCTGCATGGGGCGTCCACGCCGCTGACGGTGCAAACCCGGACGACGGAGCCTCTCGCCCTGGAGCGCATATGGCTTTCCAAACCGCACCTGTCGCTTCGCGTCACAGTCGTCGACGCGATCCGGTACGGACTCCCCGGACGGACCCCGTTGCCACGACCCACCGTTTAGGCCCTGGTCCCCCGGCCGAGGCCGACTGGCGGTCCACGGGGGCGCAATTGCCCCGCGGGGGCCTCCGATCTTCGACTCTCGACCCGTCCTGTTCCTGCGTATGTCCCACCGCGTGCCCTTCCGGCCCAAGCAGAGCCTCGGGCAGAATTTTCTGCACGACCCCAACATGGCCGAGAAGATCGTCGGCACGCTTCGGGCCCCGCCGGACGCGCACGTCGTGGAGGTGGGGGCGGGGACCGGCGAGCTCACCACACTGCTCGCGGAGCGCTACGACCGGCTCACCGCCATCGAGATCGACGAGCGGGCCGTGGAGGTGCTCCGCCAGAACCTGCCGTCGCTCGACGTGCGGGCCCAGGACGTGCGGGACGTCGACTGGGCGGCCCTCGCCGCCGAGCACGAGGGGCCGCTCTACGTCATCAGCAACACGCCGTACTATCTCACCACGGAGCTGATCTTTGCCCTCCTGGAGCAGCGGGCCCACGTCGCCGAGGCGGTCCTTACGATGCAGGAGGCCGTCGCCGACCGGCTGGTGGCCGCCCCGAGCACCAAGGCGTACGGCATTCTGAGCGTGCTCCTCCAGCTCTTCGCCGCGCCGGAAAAGTGCTTTTCGGTGCCGCCGCAGGTCTTCTCGCCGCAGCCCGACGTGTCGAGCGCGGTGGTGCGGATCGCGCTCGGGGCGGACGACGGCCCCTCCGACCTCGCCCTCGACGACGTGCGCCCCTACGTGCGGGCCGCCTTCAACCAGCGCCGCAAGATGCTCCGCAACAGCCTCGGCACCTGGGTGAAGGAGCAGGGCATATCCCTTCCCGACGACTGGGGCCGGAAGCGGGCCGAGGCGCTCTCGGCCGAGGACTTCGCTGTGCTTGCGCGGCACCTCGACGCGCGAACCGAGAGCGGCGGCGGTCAGTAGAGGGACACGGAGGAGGCCCGCGTGCTGCGTTTCTCGTCTCGTGTCCCCCGCCGGCATGCCTACGTCGCCATCGGACCCCGCCCCGTCGATCGCGCCCGAAGGCGCCCGTCCCAGCGGCCTCCTCGAGCTCGACGAGTCGGTCGTCGACGACATCGTCGCCCTGCTGGCGGACGGGCAGCGCGGCATGGTGCTCAACCTCGTCGCCGACCTGTACCCGGCGGACGTGGCCCTGCTGCTCCGTCACCTGCCGGCGACGGAGGCGAAGCAGCTCTTCCGGTGGCTGCCCCCCGAGCTGGCGAGCGACACGCTCACGGAGCTGGAGGACGCCTACCGGATCGCCCTCCTGGAAGAGCTGTCGGCGACGGCCCTCACCGACCTGCTCGACGCGCTCGACACCGACGACACGGTCGACGTCCTGGCCGACCTGCCGGACGAGCGGGCCCTGCAGGTGCTGCCGGACCTGAAGGACACCGAGGACCTGGTCGAGCTTCTCGAGTACGGGGAGGAGACGGCCGGCGGCCTCATGGCGCGGGAGTACGTGTCCGTGCCGCCGGACTGGACCCTCCAGGAGGCCACCGAGGAGGTGCGCCGCAACGCCGACGCCGTCGACGAGGTCTACACCGCCTACGTGGTCGACGCGGACGGCCTCCTGGTGGGCGTGGTGTCCCTGAAACGGTTGCTCCTCTCCTCCGCCGGTGTCCCGGTGCGCGACATCATGGAGACGGACTTCATCTCCGTGTCGGTGGACGTCGACCAGGAGGAGGTCGGGCGGCTCGTGCAGCGGTACGACCTGCTCTCGGTGCCGGTGGTCGACGAGGCCGGCCGCATGCTGGGCCGCATCACCATCGACGACGTGGTGGACGTGATCCGCGACGAGGCCGCCGAGGACATCCAGCTCATGAGCGGGCTCACCGGCGAGGAGGAGACGGTCGACACGGTGCTGCAGGTGAGCCGGGGGCGGCTGCCGTGGCTCGTCGTCGGGCTCGTGGGGTCGGGACTGTCCGGGCTCGTCATCGGCACCTTCGAGGGCACCCTGCAGCGGGCGGTCGTCCTGGCCACGTTCATCCCGATCGTCACGGCCATGGGCGGCAACGCGGCCGTCCAGAGCGCGGCGATCGCCGTGCAGGGCCTCGGCTCCGGCGAGCTCTGGCTCCGCGACGCCTTCCGCCGGCTGGGGAAGGAGATGCTGGTGGCCCTGCTCAACGGCACCGTCATCGCGGGACTGCTCTGCGGTACCGTGGCTGCCATCGGGATGGGCGACGTAGGCACCCTCGTCATGACCCTCGGCCTCACGATGGTGTCGGTGAGCCTGGTGGCCACCACGAACGGGGCCCTCATCCCGTTCCTGCTGACGTGGGTGGGCGTCGATCCGGCCAGCGCCATGGGCCCGTTCGTGACCACCCTGAACGACATCATCGGCCTCGCCATCTACTTCCTGATCGCCACCACGCTCTACCTCTGACGCGAACGCCGCTCGTACTCGGTCTCCCCGAGTGCACGCTTCGTTCGGGGAGGGAGGTCCGGTAGACGGAGGTGTGGACGGGTTCGCCCTCCACGGCTCGGTGCGTCCTCACCCCCAGTCCCGAATCCGGCTGCAGGGTTCGGCGTCGAGCGCGGCCGACGTCCCGAGAGAAGGCGCCTGCGCCTAATCGGCCGCGTCGACGGCCGCCAGCAGGCGTCGCACCCGTCGCCGGTTGACGCCGAGGTCGCTGTAGCCCACCCGGCTGGCGCTTCGCACGTGGAGGCGGCTGCCGTTCGCGGTGGGCTCGACGGCCACGGCCACGTCGTCCTTGAAGACCCACGCCACCCGATACACCGCGGCGGCCCGCATCGAGTCGGGGTCGAGCTGCATCTGGACGGGGCCCAGGTCCCGGAGGGCCGTCTGGACACGCGCAAAGAGCCGGTCGGCGGAGACGGCGTAGTCCGTCGAGACCCGCTCGCAGTTCGGTGAGTCCGGGCACGCCGGGAGGGGATTGGAGGGGGCCGCCGTCGGCAGCGGCCCCGACGCGGTCGAGCAGCCCATGCCGAGCACACCCAGGACGAGGGCCCCGACGCCGAGGAACGGACGCGCAGCCATAGGCACTAGTTGCCGCGAGCCTTTGCCCGCGGGGTCGACGACGAGGAGGAGCGGCCCGCCTGTTTCTTCAGGCCTTTGGCGTTGTTGTACTTCGACGGGCATTTCACGAGGATGTGATCGGCCGCGAAGGCCTTTCCGTTCATGGTCCCCTCGACGACCACCTTCTGGGCCTGCTCGAAGTTGGCGGGCTTCGGGCTCGGGTAGCGCACCTTGCGCACCGTGCCGCTCTGGTCGCGCATGTAGAAGGTAAAGACGTTCTCTGTCCGGTCGTAGTGGGTGGGCCGGTCCTCGACCCAGGTGCCCACCACGTGGGCCGCCGCGTCGGTCTGGGCGGCCTCCTTAAAGCTCATGTAGCCGCCGACCTGGTTTCCGAAGTTCAGGAGGAGCAGGCCCGCGAAGCCGGCCATGGCGATCAGGCCAAGGATGGACTTCCACTTCATGAAAGAGGGGCGAATCGGGAGAGGATCACGAACCGTCGGGGGACGAACGGTCTGCCTCGAGGCGCCGTTCCAGGCGGTCGATCTTATGGTCCGTGCGGACGAGCAGGGTGACCAGTCCCGCCCAGATGAGCAGCACCACCGCCAGGACGACGTAGATCTTGCTGTCGGCCAGCATGACCCGCTCGAGGCCCTCGGGCCGCTGGGAGGCGGGCTGCTCCGTCCACGTACTGTCGTAGGCCGACGCGGTGTCGGGCCGCGCCTGCTGGGGGCGGAGGGCCGGGCCGTCGTCGGGAAGGGGATGGATGGTCATGGCGGAACGGGCGGGCTAGAGGGTCGGCTCGTCGCGCAGCTGCTCGCGGACCCACGACAGCCGCACGCGCTGGGTGTAGAGCAGCCAGAAGAGGCCGATGAAGCCGAGGACCGACGGGTAAAAGACCCACCGCATCGCGGGGGCGAGGTCCGTCTGGCTAAACGCCGGACTGCCCTGGCCGCCTGGGTGGAGGCTCGGCAGCTGGCGGGGAATGATGTAGAGCAGGAACGGCATCGTCACCACGGCGAAGAGGTTGTAGACGGCCGCCACGCGGCCGCGGGTGTCCGGGTCGTCGATGCTGTCGCGCAGCACGAAGTAGGCGCCGTAGATGAGCAGGAGCACCGCCGCCATCGACTGCTTCGGGTCGAAGTTCCACCACTTTCCGGTGCCCACGTACCACGTGAAGCGGGCCCACACCATGCCCGTGATGATGCCCAGGAGCCCGAACAGGAGCGCCATCCAGGCCGCCTCCCGGGCCCGCACGTCGCGCAGCCGGTCGCCGGACTGCAGGTAGCGAACGGAGTGGTAGGCCGAGATTACCGTGCCCACCATGAGGGTAAACCACATCGGCACGTGGAAATAGAGGTTGCGCGCCGACTGCTCCAGGATGTCGAGCTGAGGAATCTGCCCGAGAAAGCCGGCCAGGAGTACGCCCGTCAGCGTAAGGAGCACGCCGGCGCGCACGAGACGATAGACCCGGCGGTTCACGGGGGACGTGGCGGCAGGCATAGAGGCCCTTGGGCGGAGCGACGGGGGAGTATGGACGAGGGCTACGGGAACGCGTAACGCCTCGTAGCGGGGCGGATTTCCCCCCGAAAATCTGAATTCGAGTAACGTTCAAACCGCCCCGGCGACGAGGCTACTGGGCTTGCACAACTGGATTGACGGATATCGCAGAATCCGTAACGGGGTCGCCCCCGGTTTCTCCGTCGACACGCAGACCCTTGCACCTGCTCGCCGCGGTCACGCGATACCGATCCGTGAGAACGTACGCAAATCACGTTCCCCGATCGCTGGGGACCGTGGACAGCCGCAAGCAAGAAGCGGACGTAGCGAAAGTATTCACGGATCGGTACGAGCGGCTCCAAAACGGTCGCCCTCGAATTGGTCAGACTCGTTGCGCAAGGTCACTACTCGGCCCACACGTAGTCGAAAAGCACCACGGCCGCGGAGATCGTGGCCCCCGCGAAGCCGACCAGTGTGAGGAGGGGGGCCCGGGCCTCCGCCCACGGCCCGCCGGCAAAGGCCGTCCGCGTGGCGCTTGTGCCGGACACCAGGAGCGGCATCAGGAGGGGGAGAAGCAGGACCGGCAGCAGCGGGCCGCCCCGGCGCGCCCGGGCCACCAGGGCCGCGAGCAGCGTCGTGGCCCCGGCCAGGCCCACCGCGCCGAGGAGGAGGGTCGCCCCGAGAAGTCCGGGCGCCCGCACGGCAATGTCCAGCAGAAAGAGGAAGGCCGCGACCGCGAGGCCCGTAAGCATCCCAACCAGCATGAGGTTGAACAGCAGCTTCCCGGCGAAGACCATGCTCGGCCGCGTGTGGAGTCGCAGCAGCAGGGCGGTGCCGCGCTCCTCCTCGGCCACGAAGGAGCGGCCCAGGCCGATCGACGCCGCGAAGAGCATCACGATCCACAAAAGGGCCGACTGCACGCGGGCGCTCAGCGGCTGGGGGCCCACGGCGAACAGCACCAGCAGCAGGGCGCCCAGGACGAAGAGGAGAAGGCTGTTCAGGGCATAGCGGGACCGCAGTTCGATCCGTAGGTCTTTGCGGAAGACCGCCCAGGTCCCGACGATCCAGTTCATGGAGGAAGGTCGATCACCGTGAAGAAGCCGTTCGGCACGAACATAGGAAACGGAACGGCGATACGCTATCCGCCGCGTGTCCCTTCCGTCGTCCCCCGAGGATTCCTTATGCCCGTCTCGCCCGACCACATCACCGGCTCGCTCCTCGGCGTCGCCGTCGGGGACGCCCTCGGCATGCCCATCGAGGGCCTCAGCCACCAGAACGTGCGCACCTACTACAAGGGCATCAAAGAGTACCGCGACGACGACCAGCGGGGCGACCTCGACGCCGGGCAGTGGACGGACGACACGCAGATGACGTTCGCCCTGGTCCGCACCCTGGCCGCGCACCCGGATCCGGCCGACTGGCCGACGGGCGCGGCCGAGGCCTACGTCGCCCTCCGCCCCGACCGCCGCCGATGGGGATCGACCTCCACCGCCGCCATCGACCGCCTGGCCGACGGCACCGCCCCCGAGGCGGCGGGCGACCCCGACCGCCCCACGGACGGCGCGGCCATGCGGGCGGCGCCCCTCGGGGCGTGGTGGGCAGCGACGGACATCGGCCGGGACGAGGCCTTCGAGGCCGTCCGGGCGGTCCTGTCCGTCACCCACCGCCACCCGGCCGCCCTGTCGGCAGGGTGGGGACAGGCGGCCGCCGTGCGGCATCTCCTTCGCCTCGACGGCGTCGAGGCGTTCGACCGATCGGCCTTCTGGCAGGTGCTGGTCGACGCCACGACCGGGGCGGAGGACCACCTCGGGGGCGATGCCCGCGTCTCGGAGCGCCTCCGCGCCCTCGAGGACCACCTCGATGCCTTTCCGCTCGACCTGCGCGACGCCTGCGACGGGGTCGGCGTGCGGGCCGACGAGGCGTGGCCCTTCGCCTGCGCAATGGTGGCCCGTCGCCCGCACCTCCTCGAAAACACCCTGCTCTCCGGGATCAACGTGGGCGGCGACGCCGACACCACCGGGGCCATGATGGGCGCGATGCTCGGGGCGCTGCACGGCTGGCCCGCCTTCCCCGAGGAGTGGAAGGCGGGCCTCGAGGCCGCCGATCGGCTCCGGGGCGAGGCCGACGCCTTTATCGAGCGGATCCACTAGGCCCGGCGCTTTGCCCGCTCCTCGGCCGAGACGAGCTCCGGATCCTTCGGGGTCACCGTCGGGGCCGTGTCCGTCGGGGGGGCAAACTCCCCGACGAAGTCGATCTCGGTCTCGAGCCGGTAGCCCGTTTCCCGCTCGACGGTGTCGCGGACGTGCTCGATCAGCGCACAGAGGTCGGCGGCGGTGGCGTCGTCGACGTTGACGAAGATGTTGGCGTGTCGGTGGGTCACCATGGCCCCCCCGATGCGGGTGCCCTTCAGGCCGCACTCGTCGATCAGGCGCCCGGCCCCGACGCCCTCGATCTTCTTGAAGATCGACCCGACGCTCGGCTCGGTGTCGAGGGGCGGGTGCCGCTCGGCGCGCCACCGCAGGTTCGCGTCCATGGTGTGGCGCATTCGGGCCGGATCGCCGGGCTCAAGCTGGAAGGTGGCCGCGAGGACGATGTCGTCGCGGTCGTGGAGCACGGAGTAGTCGTAGCCGAAGTCGAAGTAGTCGACCCCCACGGTCCTGCGCTCCCCGTCCTCGGTGAAGAGGTCGGCGGAGTGGACCACCTCCTCGATGAACATGGTGCGCTCCCGCTCGGGGGGCGGGGAGAGGAAGTGCAGGTTCTGCCACAGGGCCCCCCCAACCGTCGAGGGAATGCCGACGTAGTGCTCGAGCCCGGACAGGCCGGCGGAGACGGCCGTCTCAATGAGGTCGGGGTACACGAGGGCGCCGCCCTCCGCCCGGAGCCGACCGGCCTCGGGGTCGAGCGTCGTGTGGCGGGCGCGATTGTGGATGACGAGCCCCCGCACGCCCCGGTCCCCGACGATGACGTTGGCGCCGGTGCCCAGAAGGAAGAACGGCACGTCGTAGTCGCGGGCGAGGCGGAGGGCCCGTGCCAGCGCGTCCGCCGACCGAGGCGCTACATACCAGTCGGCCGTGCCGCCCAGCTTGAAGGTCGTATGCGGCGCAAGGGGAACGTCCGTGCGAAGCGCGTCCCCGAAGGCCTCCTTGAGCGCCTCGGGCAGGGGGGAAGAGGCCATATTGAGTACCGGTGTGGATTGCGGACCAGTTTGGGGAGAGGGTACGCCAGGTGTAAGGACCAGCCCGGTGGATGTTTGTGGGAGACGGGGAGAATTGTGAAACGACCGAAAATTAGTTTCGACCGGGCAATTCCCATACAATGTTTACAATGTGTAAATCCCAAAAGGGCAGGCGGGCCTGTTTCCCGACGAAATCGCACAGGATACGCAGGGATCCGCTTTATCTACGGGACATCGACCCACTTGGAACGATTTCCCTTATAAGGTCCTGTGTCGAAAGTACACCCCCACGACGGGTCTCGGGGTGGAATTGGCCCGGTCGGTACGTGTCCGTCGCGTGAGGGTCCTTGACACCTACTGGTGCCCCCGTTATCATTGCAGTGCTGCGAAAGAAGGATAACACAATGGTAATTGCCAGGAACTTCCTTCATTTCCCGATGCGGTGTAGGGACTGCAAGAAGCATTCCTCCCGTCTACGGGACGCAGCGGCCCAGCGGCAACCGGAATGAAGTACCACCGGAGGGCGGCCCACCGGCTGCCTGCGTCCGTCTGCCCGGAGTCTCTTGTCGGACTCGTCCGGCTGCTCCGCCCCCGGACCTCGAGAGGTCGGGGATGGACGACGTACCGTCGACCGGGTGCGATTCCTGCCATCACCTTCTAGGCATTGCTTGTTGAACACACAGAGCGATATCATGCTAAAACGGCTACTAACGCTACTCGCCCTCGTCGTCTTTGCCGTCCCGGCCACGTTCGCCCAGGGAACGGGCACCGTTACCGGAAAAGTGACGGACGCGCAGACGGGGGAAACCCTGCCGGGTGTGAACGTCCAACTTGTGGAGCTCCAACGAGGGGCGGCCACCAATACAAAAGGTGTGTACCGACTCGGGGGCATTGAGCCGGGCGACTACACCCTCCGGGCCTCGTTCGTCGGGTACCAGGCGTTTGAGACACAGGTGACGGTCCGGGCGGGCGAGACGACCACCGTGAACGTGCAGTTGGAGTCCGGGGCCGTCGGGCTCGACGAGGTCGTCGTGACCGGGTACGCGAGCCAGAGAGGCACCGAGGTGTCCGGGTCGATCTCGAACGTGTCGGCCAACGAGATTCAGGGGCTGCCGAGCCAGAACCCGCAGTCGCTTCTCCAGGGCCGTGCGGCGGGCGTCCAGCTTACTTCGACGAGCGGAAACCCCGGGGGTGGGTTCAACATCAACATTCGGGGACAGGGATCGATCAGCGCCGGCAACGATCCGCTCTTCATCGTCGACGGCGTGCAGATCGGGAACCTCGGCTCGGAGGTCAACGATCGGTCGCCCCTCAACGCCATCGACCCGTCGAACATCAAGTCCATTGAGGTCCTCAAGGACGCCGCGGCCGCCGCCATCTACGGCGCCCAGGCCGCCAACGGCGTCGTGCTGATCACTACGAAGTCGGGCCGCCAGGGCGAGACCCGCGTGAACGTGACCTTCGAAGGGGGCGTTCGGTCGGAAATTGCCAACTTCAACACGCTGAGCCAGAAAGAGTGGATCGACTTCAACGTCGATGCGCTCGGGGAGCGGGGCTTCCGCCAGGGGCTGCTGCCTATCTACGGCTACGATCCGGCCGTGCCCTTCGACCAGCTCCGGAATACGAACTGGGAAGACTTCATCACCCGTCAGGGCCTGCACCGCAAGGTCGGCTTCTCGGCCAACGGCGGCAACGAAACCACCCAGTTCTACCTGGCCGGAAACTGGACGAACACCGAGGCCGCGGTCCGGGAAGTCTCGTACGAGAACTACAATTTCCGGACGAACATCACGCAGCAGTTCACGCAGGACCTACAGGTCGACGCGAAGGTGAACCTGAGCGCCGGCGACGAGCCCGGCGTCTGCCAGGACGGCTTCTTCATCAACTGCCCGTGGTCCGGCATTCAGTTCGAGCCGCCGGTCACGTACCCGTACCTGGACAATGGCGAGTACAACCCGAACACGACGTTCGGCAAGAACAACAACATGGCGGTCGTGCTGAACGAGGAGAGCCGCCAGGTCAACACGACCCAGATCATCGGGAATATCTCGCCGACCTACGACATCACTCAGAACCTCTCGCTGCAGGGCACGGCCGGCATCGACTGGCAGCGGATCTACGAGGTCGACTACGAGAGCCCGATCGCGGACCCCGGAGACGGCGGCAGCCGGTCCGACCGCTCCGCGACGCTCACGAATATGACGCTGAACGCGCGGCTGAACTACAACAACACGTTCGCCGACGTCCACAGCATCGACGCGCTGGTGGGAACCGAGTACCGCCGCGAGTTCGAGATCGACAACGAGTTCGGCGTCCGTGGATTCAACAACTCGCTTCTGAGGGTGCCGGCCGCCGCGAGCAGCATCCAGTTCTTCCAGGGCTTCAACACGGAGTTCCGGCTCCTCTCCGGGTTCGGGACCGTCAATTACAACTACGACTCCCGATACCTCTTCACGCTGACGGGCCGCTACGACGGCACCTCGCGCTTCGGGGAGAACCGTCGCTTCGGGTTCTTCCCGTCGGTGTCCGCCGCGTGGCGCATCTCGCAGGAGGACTTCGCGGACTTCGACTTTCTCAATGAGCTGAAGCTCCGCGCCAGCTACGGGGTCACCGGGAACTCCGACATCGGCAACTTCCCGGCCCGCGGGCTTTACGACGTGCAGGGATCCTACAAAGGACAGGTGGGCCTTGACCCCGACCAGCTCCAGAACCCGGCCCTGACCTGGGAGGAAAACCAGGAGATCAACCTCGGGCTCGACTGGGCCTTCTTCGACAACCGGATCACCGGCTCGCTCGACGTCTACCGCTCGAACACCGACGAGCTGCTGCTGGGCCGGCCGCTGCCGAGCAGCAGTGGCTTCGGGGGCATCACCGAGAACGTCGGCAGCGTGCGGAATCAGGGCATCGAGCTCCAGTTACGCACCGTCAACATCCAGACCGAAAGCTTCGAGTGGTCCACCCGCTTCAACGCCGGGCTGAACCAGAACACCGTGCAGTCCCTCTCGCAGGGCCAGGAGGAGCTGAACAGCGGCGCCTCGATTCCGGTCGCGACGGGCCACTCCCAGTTCGCCTGGAAGGTGCCTCGCTGGGCCGGTGTCAACCCCGCCGACGGTCGCCCGATGTGGTACGACGCGAACGGCAACATCACCTACCAGCCCGACGTGGGCGACTCGAAGTTCTTCGACGGCGCCGAAAAGGACGTCGAGGGTGGCTTCGGGACGAATCTCAGCTACCAGGGCCTCTCGCTGGATGTGTTCTTCCAGTTCGCCTACGGAGCCATGTCCCGTCCGCAGACCCTTCGGTTCTTCCTGTTCGAGCAGGGCGCCTTCAGCGCGGGCCACAAGATCCTGACTCAGCGGTGGAAAGAGCCCGGCGATGTCACGGAGGTCCCCCGCGCCGTGCCGTTCGGCAACTACCGGGCCGCGGATGACTTCGACGCCAACTCCACCTACTTCCTGTTCGACAGCAGCTACCTCCGGATGAAGAACGTCCGGCTGAGCTACGACCTGCCCTCCGAGCTGGCGAATTACGTGCGGCTCCGGAGCGCACGGATCTACGTGAGCGGTACCAACCTGCTCACGTGGACGTCCTACCTCGGCCTGGATCCGGAAGTCCCGGGCCCGAACAGCAACACCTCGTATCCGAACGAGCGGCAGATCAACGTCGGGATCCAGCTCGGCCTGTAGGCCACGCCCGACTTCTGCCGGCAGGTCATCTCCTGCTGATTCTTCGACCGGGGAGGGGGCGGCGGAGCAGGCTGTCCCCTCCGGTCCCGGTCCGCGACGGATTTACCACGAGACCATTTCGATCTCCGATATGAGAACCCTTGCTAATACGACTCTTGTTGTTGCCCTGCTGGTCTTGATTCAGGGGTGTGACATTACCAACGTCGTTGAGCGCACCGAGCCCAGTACGTCGGTGTCTCAGAGCACAGCGCTCTCGACCGAGGACGGCATAAACGGAATTCGGGCCCAGATGTACGGCCGGTTTCACTCCGAGGACATGAGCACGGACTGGCTGCTTGGCCCCTCCGCCCTCGCCGACGACACGTACTTCCGCGCCTCTCAGGGCCGTCACCAGGGCCTGAACCTGAACCAGCTCCGCGCCGGCATCGGTACGGGCAGCTGGGGCAACCTCTACAACACCATCAACGACGCCAACATTCTGATCAATGGCATCGAGGAGGGCGTCATCTCCGAGGCAAAGGCCAAGAAGTTCGAGGCCGAGGCCCGGTTCATCCGCGCGCTGTGCTATCATCACCTGGTCCGCATCTTCGGGTACGCCCCGGCAGAGGGCGGCGGTGTCCTTTCTCCCGCCAGTGGACCGGGAGCCGGCTTCAACCTCGGCGTTCCGCTCCGCACCCAGCCGACGCTCACGACCGAGGACGCCGCGCCGAAGAACCGCTCGACCGTGCCCGAGGTCTACAGCCAGATCGTGACGGACCTCGACTCCTCGATCATTCTGTTCCAGAATCTCCCGGGCGACGTGAAGGAGAGCGCGCCCTTCTACCCGACGGAGGCGGCCGCCCACGCCCTTCTGGCCCGCGTGCAGTTGTACAACAAGAACTACGACGCGGCGAACCAGCAGGCCCAGATTGCGCTGGACCAGGCCCCGACCGGTCTCGCGACCACCGTATCGCAGCTCGACGCCATCTTCGACGAAACGGCGTCGGCACAGGAGGCCATCTTTACCATCGACACCGACCCGAACACGGAGTCGGCCGGGGTGAACAACGCCATCTCGGCCTACACGAGCCGGGAGTGGATGGCCCAGATCCCGACGGAAGAGCTGATTAACGCGTACCCGTCCGGGGACAAGCGACTGCAGGCCTGGTATGGACAGTGCTTCGACGAGATTGCGGGCTCGTACCCATCCGGCTGCGAGAACATCAACAGGGACAGCCTCGAGCTCCAGAAGTACAACGCCGAGCAGGGCAGCTACGCCGACGACTACGTGCACCTTCGGGTCGGCGAGCTGAAGCTGATCCAGGCGGAGGCCCGCCTGCAGGGCGCGAGCGGCAACCCGGCCGCGCCGCTGAACGATCTCCGTACGGCCCGAGGACTCAGCGCGGTCAGCCAGAGTGCCGTCGACATGGGCCTCATCCTGGAGGAGCGGCGCCGGGAACTGGTCGCTGAGGGGCATCGGTTCTACGACTTCAAGCGGCTCGGCATGGACATCTCGAAGTCCGTCGGCAAACTCAATGACCCCGGCGACGACCAGAGTTCACTGAGCTTCGAGAGCTTCCGGCTCCTGGACGACATTCCCTCGTCGCAGGTCGAGGTCGAAGGCCTGACCCAGAACCCCGGGTACCGGTAGGCCTCCCGACGCTGCTCCACTTCCTGACATTGCCTGACGAACGTGAATTTCCCTACTATGAGATTCTTTAGGATACTGCTCGTTCTGGGACTGATTGGGTCCCTGACCGCCTGCGACCTCTTCGAGCGGCGGGACCGGACCTTCCAGGGCGATTCCAAGCTCGAGTTCTTCCCCCTCACCGCGACCGTTGACGAAGGGGACATCGAGGCCGCCGGGGGCTCCCTGAGCCTGACGACGTCCATTCAGCTCATCGGCCCGCAGCGGGACTCGGAGCTGCCGATCACATTCACCGTCGCGGACTCGTCCACGGCGGTTGAGGGGACGCACTACACCCTGCCCAGCACCTCGGCGACGCTCCCGGCCGACTCCAGCTCGGTGCCGGTGCAGGTGAACGTGCTCGACAACAACGCGGACGACGGCGACCAAAACTACGTCCTGTTCCTGAATCTCCAGACGAGCAACGGCGTCGCGCCCGCCGAGAACCTTCGGACGTTCCGGCTGACCCTTCGCGGCGAGGACGAGTGACTGGCCCGTGGAGAAATCCCGGCCGTTCGACTCCGGCCGTTTGCTCTTGGCCAGGGAGGGGGCTTTCCCCGACCCGACGAGCACACGACGCACGGAAAGCCCCGGTCTTCTCGGGGCTTTTCTTTTTGCCTGCGGCTGGGGCTCGAAGGCCCCTCTCCCTCGACACCACTCGACCCGAGACCTGGGACGAGCCCCGCGGGATCGGGGCGGGTAGGACGTCCCAGACGGAAGGGAGCCCGGCGTGGACGAGGCCGGGGCCCGTAACGGCACGACGGGCAAAAGAGACGAACGACAGTGCGAACGGGGGGACTCGAACCCCCACGGGGGAGGACCCCCACGAGATCCTAAGTCTCGCGCGTCTACCAATTCCGCCACGTTCGCAGTAGAACGGCCCCGGCGCAATCACGGCCGGAGAGCGGTCCTGCCCCCAATTGTGACAGGGCGGTCAGGTTCCGTGTGGATCCCGAGGCGGGATTGGCGGTAGAGACGTTTGGTCATCAACGTCTCCCCCACCGTCCTCACTGCTTCCAAGGCCCGCTCCCGTCGATGCTCGTCCCGTGCTCGTCGTCCCGTCTTCTGGGAGCTCTGCTGTTGCTGGCCGGGGGGGCCTTGCTGGGCCCCGACCCCGCCCCGGCGCAGGACCGGAGCGTACCCCGCTTCGGCCCGCTCGTGGGGCCGGACACCGTGGAGGCCGGCCCGTACGACCTCGGCCGCGTGTGGTCGTTTGCCCGGCCGCCGCTCGACTACCTCGCGGAGACCTACGACGTGCCGGCCGACGAGCGGGGCCTGCGGCGCGTGCGCCGAAGCACGGTGCGGCTTCCCGACTGCTCCGGGGCCCTCGTGTCGTCGGAGGGGCTGCTGCTGACGGCGGCCCGCTGTGTGCGCGCCCACCTGTCGAGCGCGGCCCCTGAGAGCCTGCGCACGGCGGCGTTCCTGGCCCGTCGTCCGTCCCGGGAGCGACCCGTCGAGGCGCTGTACGCCGAGCAGGTGGTCGAGGTCGAGGACGTGACCGACCGCGTCGACTCGCTGGCTCAGGGGATGTCGGCGTCCGCCGCCGCGGCCGCCGTGCAGAAGAGGAGGGCGGAGGGCCTGCCCCCCACCCAGCAGGTGGAGGTCGTGCCGGAGGCCGGCGGGCGCCGCCACGTCGCCTACACGTACCGCCGGTACGACGACGTTCGCCTCGTCTTTCTGCCGGATCGGCCCGTCACCCTCTTCGGACCCGCCGACCAGCGACTGTCCTATCCACAGCACGCCTGGGACGTGGCCGCCCTCCGCGTCTACCGGGACGGCGAGCCGCTCCGCTCCCCTGAGCACTTCGACCTCCGGACCCAGGGCGCCCGCCCCGGCGACGCAGTCTTCGCGGTGGGCTATCCCCGCGCCCTGACGCGGGAAGAGAGCGCCGCGCAGCTCGCCGTCCGCCGCGACGTGACGCTCCCCGCCCGCCGGGCCGCGCTGCGGGCGTGGACCGATCACCTCCGGACCTACACCGACACCGCGGCCACCGCGGCTCCGGCCTGGAGCGATTCGCTCCGGTCGGGTCGCGGGGACCTGCAGGACGTTCAGGCGCGCCTGGAGGCCCTGCAGAACGACTACGTTCAGGCTCGTCTTGAGGCCCGGGACGAGCAGCTCCGGCGACAGGCGGCCGAGGAGGGGGGGGAGGCCGGCGCCATACTTGATTCCCTCGCCGCCCTCCAGGCGGACAAGCGGGCCCTCGCCGATCAGTACCGGGGCTTCTCGTTCCTGCGACGCCCCGCGCACACGTCCTCCACGCTGCGGCGTGCCATGGTGGCCTACCGGGCCCGGCAGACCGGACAGGATGTCTCCGCGGATGCTCTGCGGGCCGTGCCCGAGCAGCCGATCGCCCTGGACGCCGCCCGCCTGGACGACCACCGACGGCGTCTCCGAACGCACCTCGGCGACGACAGCCTGCTCGTTCGGGGCCTCCGGCAGGCGGCCCCGTCCCCCGCCCTCGTCCGCCGGTCCGTCTTTTCGGACACGGAGTCGGCGCTCGGGGCCATTGAGGGGGGGGCGTTTCCGACCGACGACCCGGCCCTGCAGATCGTGTCGGCGTTCTACGGGCAGTACGAGGCCTTCGACGACGCCTGGACGCGGCTCCGCGAGCGAGAAGCCCGGCTGACCGACGCCCTGGCCCGGGCCCGGCACCGAATCGCCGACCGGCCGGTCGCCCCTCCGCGCGGCCGCAGCCCGCGCATGGCCGACGGTCGCGTGCGGGGGTACCCGTACAACGGGACCCGGGCGGCTCCCTTTACGACCTTCTACGGCCTCTACGGGGCGCTTCACGCCGGCGAGGACGGGGCGCCCGCGGTGCCCGACCGGTGGGCCGCGCCCCCACGCCCCCTGGACCGCTCCACCCCGCTTGCGACCGTCTCGAGCACCGACCTGGTCGGGGCCCACGGCGGCCCCCTGCTCAACGCCTCCCTCCAGCTGGTGGGCATCCAGACCGACGGCAACGTGCAGAGCGCGGCCGGCGCGTACCTCTTCCTGCCGGACCGGATGCGGACGGTGTCGGTCGACGTCCGGGGCCTGCTCGAGGGCCTCTCGTCGGTCTACGAGGCCGACGCCCTGCTGCAGGAGCTGACCGGATCCTCGCCCTCCACCGAGTAGCCGGAGGCCAGGAGGGCCGCGATGCCGTCTGTCGCTCCGATCCGAGCTCTCCCTTGCGTGAGCCCGATCGGGCAGCCTCCATCCCCGGCCCCCTCCCATCCCCTGTGCGCGGGACGGCCCGTCTCTCCCGCGGTCGAGCCCGCGCGCCACCTTTCGACAGCCGTCACTCGTACCCAGCGCCATGTTTGCTCTCGTTCGTCGCCCGACCGGGCGTAGACGCTTTCTTTCGTGGGGAACAGGGGGGCTTCTCCTGGTCCTCCTTCTTGCCGTCGGCTGTGGCACGCCCCGACAGACCGTGACGGTAGCCGAGCGGCCGGACGCCCCCGCCGACACGGTCGCGGCCGCGGCCCCGATGGATACGACGGCCTCCGTCGTGCCCATCCCGAGCGGCTACGACACGGTTGAGGTCGGCCGCTTCGATCGGGGAAAGCTCTGGCCCTTCACCCAGCTCCCCACCGAGTACTTCCGGTCGACCTACGGGGTGGACGCCGACGAGGCGTGGCGAACGAAGGCGCGCCGCGCCGCCCTGCGGTTTGGCGAGGGCTGCTCGGCGTCGTTCGTCTCCTCCCGGGGCCTGGTGATGACAAACCATCACTGCGCCCGCGACGCCATCTCGTCGGTCAGCCGGTCGGGGGAGAACCTGCTGGAGAATGGCTACTACGCCGACAGCCTGGTCCAGGAGCGGGTTGTGCCGGACCTGCACGTCGACGAACTGGTCGGGGTCGAGGACGTGACGGGCCGGGTTCGGGGCGGGGGAGAGCAGGACCTGAGCGGCGGCTCCACCCAGCAGCGGATCCAGAGCATCGAGACGACCATGACCCAGTCGGCGAAGAAGAAGGATGAGCAGCTCCGGGTGGACGTGGTCAGCTTGTACAACGGGGTCAAGTACGCCGCCTACACCTACCGGCGGTACGAAGACGTCCGCCTTGTGATGGCCCCGGAGCTGCGGGTCGGCTACTTCGGCGGGGAGTCCGACAATTTCACCTACCCCCGGTTCTCGCTGGACGTCGCGTTCTTCCGGGTCTACGACAGCGACGGCTCGCCGCTGCACCCCGAGCACTACTTTTCCTGGGACCTCGGCGGGGCGGAGGCCGGAGAGTCGGTCTTCGCCATTGGGAATCCGGGATCCACGAGTCGCCTCAAGATGGTGTCCCAGCTGACGTACGAGCGGGACCATCGGCTGCCGGCGCGGCTGGAGGTCTTTCGGGACCGGCGGGCCCGCCTTCAGTCCTACATCGCCAATCATCCCGAGAAGGCCACCGCCTACGACCTCCGCAACACCTTCTTTTCGATCAAGAACACGATCAAAAGCCTGGAGGGCCGGCTCCGCGGCCTCCAGAACTCGTATTTGATGGCCCGCCGGGGGGCCGCCGTGCAGGCCCTCCGCGACTCCATCGCGGCGATCGACTCCCTGCAGCAGTACGGCCGGGCCATCGGCGAAATCAGGCGCCTTCAGCAGTCGAAGCGCATTCTGGCCGACAAGGAGAAGGCCTTTCTCACGTTCGCAAACCTCGAGCTCGGGTCCCGGATCCTGACCCGGGCGCTACACGGCTACTACTACGACTTTCTCCGCACGCGGGGCGCGAACCCGGAGCGGGTGCAGGACATCCGCGACGACGCGGAGACGATTGGCAACTGGCCGCCCGACCTGGAGCGGTCGATGATCGTGGCGCAGCTGAAAGACCTTCGGTCGGCGTTCGGACCCAATCACCCCACCATGCAGCGCCTGCTGCGGAAGCGATCGGTCGAGGCGTTGGCCACTCACCTCGTCGAAAACAGTGCCCTCATGGACTCGACCAAGTTCGTGAAGCTCCTCGACAAAGGATACCTGAAAAGCGACGACCCCTCGGTGCCGGTGATCGAGGCCCTCGCGCCGCTCTTCCTCAACATGAACCGGCAGATGCAGGACATCCAAAGCACCGAGGAGACGCTGAACCGGCGGCTGTCCCGGGCCCGCCGGGCCATCTACGGCGACCAGGTGCCCCCGGACGCCACATTTACGCTTCGCCTCTCGGACGGGGTGGTCCGGGGCTACTCGTACAACGGCACGCAGGCGCCGGCGCATACCACCTTCTACGGCCTGTACGACCGCCACTACTCGCACCGGCAGGAGGACTGGGCCCTGCCGGAGCGCTGGCTCTCGCCCCCGGAGGCGTTTGACCCGGACACTCCCCTCAACCTCGTGACGACCAACGACATCTCGGGGGGAAGCTCGGGGTCGCCGCTGCTGAACGAGGACCTCGAACTTGTGGGCGTCGTCTTCGACAGCAACATGGACGCCCTCCCCAACGAGTACCTCTACCGCGACCACTCGGCCCGTGCCATTTCGGTGGACGTTCGGGGCATCGTCGAGGCGCTCCGGGACGTCTACGAGGCCGACCGCCTGGTCGAGGAGATCACGAACCACAGCGCCTCCGGGCCCAGCACCGCGGGCGAGGCCGAGTAGGGGCGTCACGGCGTCGGGGCCTCCGGCGGCTGCGTGGAGCGCAGGGCGGCCACGACGGCCGGGGCCACGTCCGTCAGATCGGTGGCCTGCTCGAAGTAGGGGGCCGCCCATCCGTGGACGAGAAGGGGCACGGGATTGCGGGTGTGCTGGGTGTGTGTCATGTCTTCGAGGTTCCCGTGGTCGCTGGTGACGAGTAGGGTGTCCGTCCGGGGATCGAGCCGATCCAGCAGGGCCTCGAACACGCGGTCGAGATCGCCGACGACGATCCCCGGCGGCGTGTCGGTTCGGCCGTGGCCCACCTTGTCGGTCCGGAAGTACTCGAAGAGCGTGAAGCTATGGCGCCGGGCCGTCGACAGCAGCACCTCGGCGGCCTCCGACGGGGACCGATCCGGAACGTCCAGGCCGAGGCGCTCGCGCCAGGAGGCCCCGGTGAGGTCGGCGGCCACGGCCCGGCGGTCTCGGAGCGCCGAGAGATCCCGCAGCGTCACCCCCGCCGCGTTGCAGCAGTAGGTGGTTACGGTGGCCCGCCGGCGCGCGGCGTCGAAGTACTGCGGCGGAAAGGCGTTGGCGAACGTGACCGGCAGAGCGGAGGGGCCGAGGGCCCGGATCCGCCGGAAGAGGTTGTGCCGATCGAGAGCCGCGTGGGTCGTCGAGTGGGGGTACGGGCCGAAGTGGCGGCCCACGATCGCCGCGCAGTTGACGCCTGTGAGCAGGCTGGCCTGCCCGGTGCCGCTCTGGGGCAGTCCCTCCACCTCAAGGGTGGCGTCGAGCGACCGCACGAGCGTCGCGTCGCCCTCGCGGGCGGCGAAGGGCCGGCACCAGGGCTGTCCGCCGGCAAGGCGTCGCAGGCCCGGCGTCTCGGCGTCGGAAAGTGGGTTTGACGCCGAGGGGGACCCAAGACCCACCCCGTCTACGAAGAAGAAGAGGATGTGCCGCATCGAGCGAGAACGGACAGGGACGAAAGGCACCGGGGATACGAACGCCGTGTGCACGCGATCTTCCCAGGTGCACGCGCCGTTCGGGGGGCATGTGTGAACGTATTTTGCCGTCCTGTTTCCAGACGTCCCCATATCTGCTCCACAGAAGGCCGACGGCCGACCGACGAAGGGAAGCCTGTCACAGGATTCGGTAGGAGCGGTGCCACGAGGAGGCAGATCAAGTGACGGAACTGCTTCGATACGCGTTCCCCGGCGCTCCCCCCGGTGGGTGGCACGGTGCGGGCGGAGGCACGATGCGGCCGGGGGCACGGCACGCGCAGACCACGTTAGAGTCGGCCCGGAAAATGTGTCTAGCCCATCCTCTGTCGGTTCGACGGGCTTTTCATGAACGCAACGTCATATGCTGAGTCAGGTCTGGAGCAGTGCCACGCACGGGGTCGAGGCGCTCCCCGTCGAGATTGAAACGAACGTCGCCTCCGGCATGCGGGGGTTGTCGGTGGTCGGCCTCCCGCGCGCCGCGGTGCGCGAGAGCTTCGATCGGGTCCGGGCGGCCCTCGAAAACAACGACATCCCTGTCGAGTGGGGACGCATCACGATCAATCTTGCGCCCGCCGACGTGCCGAAGGAAAGTGCCGCCTTCGACCTGCCGATGGCCGTCGGCTGGGTGGCCGCGAGCACCGAGCGGCTCGAGGCGTCGGTCCTGGACCGGTACTGGCTGACGGGCGAGCTCGCGCTGGACGGCACCGTGCGTCCGGTGAACGGGGTCCTGCCCATGGCCATGAAGGCCCAGGAGGAGGGCTGCGACGGGGTGATCGTGCCCGCCGAAAATGCCGCCGAGGCGGCCGTCGTGGACGCCCTCGACGTGTACCCGGTCCAGAGCGTGGACGACGCCTTCGACGTCCTGGAAGATCCGGAGGGCGGTGCTGCTCCGTCGGCGTACACCAACGACCTGGAGGCCCTGCACGAGCGGGCCCCGGAGCCCCCCGAGGACCTCAGCGACGTCCGGGGGCAGGAGAACGTCAAACGCGCCCTGGAGGTGGCGGCGGCCGGCGGCCACAACGCCCTCATGGTGGGTCCGCCGGGGTCGGGCAAAACCATGCTTGCGCGGCGGGTGCCGACGATCCTGCCCCCGCTCTCCTCCGATGAGGCGCTGGAGACCACCAAGATTCACTCGGTCAGTGGGGAGCTGCAGAGCGACCACGGACTACTGGCCACGCGGCCCTTCCGGGCCCCCCACCACACGATCTCCGACGCCGGCCTGTGTGGGGGCGGAGCCCATCCCTCGCCGGGCGAAATTTCGCTGGCGCACAACGGGGTCCTGTTCCTCGACGAACTGCCCGAGTTTCAGCGCCGCGTCCTGGAGGTTCTCCGCCAGCCGATGGAGGAGGGACAGATCACGATCAGCCGGGCCCAGTCGACGGTGACCTACCCCGCGGAGTTCATGCTGATTGCGTCGATGAACCCCTGCCCGTGCGGGCACCTGAATGACCCGAACCGGGAGTGCGTGTGCACCCCGTCGCAGGTGCAGCGGTACCTGGGAAAGATCAGCGGTCCCATCATGGACCGAATCGACCTGCACGTCGAAGTGGCTCCGGTTGACTTCGAAGACATGAGTGCGGACCGGACGGGGGACACCTCCGCCACGGTGCGGGAGCGGGTCGTGGAGGCCCGGGCCCGGCAGGAGGCCCGCTTCCGGGAGGCACCGCCGCACTGCAACGCCCAAATGGGCGCACAGGCGGTCCAGACCCACTGCGATCCCGACGAGGCGGGCACAAATTTACTGCGGACCGCGACCGACCGCCTGGGACTGAGCGCACGGGGCTACACCCGGATCCTGAAGGTGGCCCGCACGGTCGCCGACCTCGAGGGGACGTCGCGGATCTGTCCCGAACACGTCTCGGAAGCCATCCAGTACCGATCCCTCGATCGAGACTGGTGGAATGGATAACTGCGCCCTGTCATTTCTACGATCGGTTGGTAAGAAAATAGCTTGTCCCTACGAATCGACCGCCGTCCAGACGCGCCAAGCGGGCTGTCGAATTGACCGCCCCCACGGATCTCAGCCCCAGTCGCCCCCTGTCCGAGAGCGGATTGATTTTTGCCCCCATGAGTCTCTGGCCTAGGTGTTAGGTCAAGGTCGACTCCCCCATTACGATTTGTACGGGGGATGTTCACTTACTTCGCTCCTTTCCAGCCGGGGTCTATGCTCACTACCGTCGCACGTCGGGCCATCTTGCTGCTTCTGGGAGGCATGCTGTTCGCCGGCATCGGGACCCAGCCTGTCGCTGCGCAAGCCCCTCAGGAGGGGCCGCCTCCCCAGCAAGGACAGCCGTCCGGTCGCTATGGGCCGGCACAGGAGCGACAGGAACAGCCGCAGCAGCAGGTACAGGAGCCCGAACCGTTTATCCACGGGGTCTCGCTGGGGGTGGGAATTGCCGTGTACCAGGGGGACTTCGGCCGAAACCCGGAGCATAGTATCGTGAAATATGTAGCCGGCAGCGGGAAATTTTCGTTTCGGGCCGGGGTGGATCACCGGATGGGCCTGTTCGACCAGTACGGGGTTGGTGCCGATTTGGTCTACAACCGGATCGGGGGAGAGACGACGGGAGGAGCCGGGTTCGAGGCAAACGCGCTCGCCCTGGACGTCTACGTCGACTACGAGCTCCCGTATATCCGGCAGAAGTTCCTTCGTGTGTTCGTGGGGGGAGGGCCCACCTTCATTATCTCCCCGTCCTACAAGGGGTTTTCCGCTCTTACCGGGACCGGCGACACGAAGAAACTCGGCACGCGAGCTACGGGATCGCTGAAGGTTGGATTCACCATCCTTGACAAGATACGGATCGGCACACGACTTTCGATCTCCGACCTGATCGACGGATACGAGGGGTTCAACAGGATCGGCCCGGACTTTATCTCATTCTTAAACTTCAGCTACCGATTCAATCTGAAGCAGGGGGACTGACCTCTGGTACGCTGTTTGCTTTTGCTATATCAACCTATTTCAACAAGGTCCAAACCCGAAATGAGAGCTGGAAAGCGGTCGATAAAACTCCTGATGCTCCTCGTGATGGTATGGTGCGCGTGCGGGGCGGTCGACGCCTACTCGCAGCGTCTGTACTTCAACGGAGGGGCCAACGTCGCCTCTCAGTCCATCCGCAGCCGGATTGCCGGGACGAATCCCGCCTTCCAGGCCGGCGTGCAGCTCGAGTCCTCGGACTACGTACGGTTTCGGCTCGGGATGACGTACCAGAAGCTGTACTCCGTCGATGGACTGATACAAGTCCACGTTCTGGGGGACCATGAGCCGGTGAATCCCTACATCATGGCCGGGTACGGCCACTTCGTGTTTGGCGATAGCGAGCGAGGGGTGCTTCCGGTCGGCCTTGGCCTCGAGTACGGCATCACCGACAACGTAGCGCTCAACGCCGAGCTGAGCGGGCGGTTTGGGGTCAACGAGGACCGGTCCGGGGAGCGGTTGCAGCTGAACGTGATGTCCTCGCTCCTTCCGAGCATTGGCATCACCTACCAGCCCGAGCGCATCGAGCGCCGGCCCCCGGGCACCGTTCCCCCGATTGACGGCGGGGAGGTGGCCCCGCCCCAGCAGGGAGACTTCGCGGGCCGCTCGGCCGACAGCGAGGTCAGCAGCCCGTTTGCCGATCCCGTTTCCGGTTCTCAGATGGCGATTCAGAAGTTCGACATTCCCTACACTCTCGACTCGTTGAAGAAAGCCGACCCCCTGATCGTCCGCCGCGGCGAGCCTACCCCGTACGACGACCCGGGCCAGACGCCCATTTCCGGATCGCCTACGCTCTCGAACGACGGGACGATGGTTCGGCTGCCGGACGGTTCCTTTATCATGGGGCTCACCGACGAGGACCCCCTCGACATTCAGAATGCCGGTCGTAAAAAGGTAACGGTCAGCTCGTTCTACATCGACCGCTTCGAGGTGACCAACGAAGAGTACCGCAAATTCCTCGACGACCTCTCCGGCCAGAAGCGGGAGCAGCGCGTGCCCGACTCGACGGCCTGGAGCGGTTCGGCCAGCAATTCGAACTGGCGCACCTACTTTTACGGCTCGGAGCGGGGGGGGTACCCGGTCGTGGCCGTCACGTGGGAGGACGCAAAGGCCTTCTGCAAGTGGGAGGGCAAGCGTCTCCCGAGCGAGGCCGAGTGGGAGTACGCAGCGCGGGCGGGTCGGGTCGGCGGCGTGTACCCGTGGGCGGGCTTCTCCCCGCGGGACCCGCAGGGCCGCTACCTGGCGAACTTCAACCCGGGACGGCAGGGGCAGGCCGCGGACGGATACGCCTTCACGGCCCCGGTCGGGTCGTACCCCCCCAACCGCTGGGGGCTCCACGACGTGGCCGGCAACGTATCCGAGTGGGTACAGGACGCCTACACGCCGAGCTACTCGGTCCTCTCCGGCCTGGATCCGGTCTACGAAGACCCCGAGGAGAGCCGTCGGGTCGTCCGGGGCGGCTCCTGGTCCTCGAATGCCTTCCAGATCGGGGTTGGGGTGCGGGGCGTCCAGCCGATGGACGAACCCTCCGCCCGCATCGGGTTCCGGTGCGCCGCCGACATCAGCTCCATCGAGGGCGATCAGCAATCCTTCGGCCCGCAGCCGACGCCGCCCCCGCAGAACCAGCCGCAGGAGACCGGTGCGCCCGGCCCGCAGCAGCCCGGTCAGGGGCAGTCCAATCCCCAGACGCCTCCGCCCGCCAACCCGGGCGGCGGCCAGCAGGGCAGCGGTCAGCAAGGCAATGGTTCGGGGGGAGGAGGCTCGGGAGGGGGGACCTAGCTCGCTCGGCCGTTCCGCCGGGCACGCGCTCTCGTTTTCACCACGTCAAACTGTGCACCTCAGCAAACCGTCATGGCCACGCCGAGACAGGAAGCGATACTCGAACGCATCACGAAGGTCCTCGGGTTTTTTATCGGGATCTTCGGTGCCCTCGCCATTCTCGGGGTCTTCTTCAAAATTCTGAAGTATCCCAACTGGGAGCTCTTCATGCAGCTCGGATTCATCGGCGAGGCCGCCGCCTTCGTCATCATGGGGTCTCTGGAGCTCGGGCAGGCCTTCATGATGGACACGCCGGAGAAGGGAGAAGCCCCGGTGTCGGCCTCGTCCGGAGGGGGGGAGCCCGTCGACGCCGGCACGCCCGTTCAGGCCTCGGCCCGACAGATCATCGAGAAGAAGGTCAACGATGACCTCAACGTGATGATGGGCGCGCTGGGCAAAGAGATCAAGCAGTTTGGCGGCGAGATCCACGAGATGGTCGGCGAGATGAAGCAGGCCCGCGTTGCCGTTCAGGACATGCGCAGCACGCTCGACGAGGTGGCGTCCGGGGACCTCGCCGAGGATGCCGAGCGCCTGGGCGAAGGCATGAATTCCCTAGGGACGGAGATGGAGAACGCCGGGAGTGCCGTCGAGGAGATGCGTAGCGATCTCGACGAGATGTTGAGCCGGTTCCGGCAGTTCAACGACCCACAGGTCACCCAGAACGGCGTTACCGAAACAAACCAATCCATCAACTAGACCATGGCTGGCGACGCACGCATCAAGGAGCTCCGGTACCAGGTGATGCTGGCCCTGTACCTACCGATCCTCCTGTACTCATTTAGCACGTTTGACCTCAGCGAGCAGAGCGTCGCGGCCGAGAAGGTGGAGCCGGTGCTCGTGGGCGGCCAGCAGACGGTCGTGATGGGGCAGAAGTACAACGCGAGTGCCTACCTCAAGGCCGCGCAGCTGGCGAAGGGGGGGCAGATTACCCTGCAAACCGACGATCAGAAGGTGACCGTTCAGGGGAACGAAACGATCAACATCCCGACGGCCAAGTTGCTCTCGGAGGGCGAGGAGCAGAAGAAGGTTCAGTACTCCGTTCAGATGCAGTACGACCAGCTTCAGGGACAGGCGTCCCAGACGCTGACGGGATCGTTTACGGTGCGCCGGCCGGAGCTGGTGGCGACCAGTGTCGCGACGACGTCGCTCTACCGCCGGACCCGAAACCAGATCCGCATCGACGTGCCCGGCCTGGAGAATCGGCCCCTGCAGCTGGAGGCCTCGTCCGGTGCGCAGGTGGAGGGTCGGCAGCTCACGATCAGCCCCTCCTCCGATAACGTCACCGTGCGGGCCTACCTGCCGCAGGCGGGCGACGGAGAGCGAGTCCTTCTCGGACGGAAGCAGTTCGCGGTGATCGACCCGCCCCGGCCCCAAATCCGGGTGCTCAATGCCCGGGGCGAGCAGATCTCCAATGGAGAGAGCATCTCCCGCCGGCGGCCTGGACTTCAGTTCAAGGTTGAGGCCGACGCCGAATTTGCCAAGACCTACCCCCAGGATGCGAACTATCGCATCCGAAGCGCCAGGGTCTCCATCCGGAAGGGCCTGCAGGCCACCCAGGAGATCGGCACGTTCGATCTGGGTCAGAACGCCACCCTTACCCGTGCGCTCATCAGGGGACTGCGGGAGGTCGGCGCCCAGCCGAAGGATCGGATCATCATTCAGCTTCAGGATGTGGTCCGTATCAACCATGCGGGGCAGGCCATTCCGGTCGACCTGAACGACTCCAGCCTTTCCTACAGCTTCATCCTCGCGTAGCTTCCCGTACTGCCACTGGCCTCCGAGAACAGATCCTTCAACACCATGATGCCTCCGGCCCGCAAATGCCTCGTCCTGTGCTTCTTCGCGTTCGCGGTGGCTGCCATCAGCCCCCCCGACGCAACGGCGCAGCAGTGGCTCCAGACGACCGAGTTGATTAAAAACGTCCGGTCCGACGGCCCGGCCCGGGCGCTGCTCGACACGCTGGTGCAGGTCATTGAGCGAAGGGATAGCATCAAGGTCCGGCGCACGGCGGACGCCTCCCAGGCCTTGGCGCTGTCGGAGCTTCGGAACCAGCTCATCAATGGGCCGGGGCTGGGCCTCACGAGTGCCAACAAGGTCTTCATCAACTACCGCTTCGAGATTCGGAACCGAGGCTTCGAAGAGTCCATAGAGAGTTTCCAGTTCCTGTTCCGGCCAACCGGCGGGAACGAGGAAGACATTCAGATGCTGTACGTGGACACCTCGGATCCGTGGGTACAGGACATCCTTCGGAACAAGGGCACCTCTCTCGTCACGAACGAGGCGGCCCTGAGGACCTTCAAGGACCAGTTGTCTTTCGCCCGAACCGTCCGGGACGCCCAGATCACTGAGATTGCGGGGAACCCGGTCCGGGAGGGATTTGAGGCGAAGAAGCGCAATCTGGTTCAGAAGATTCAGCGACTGACCTACGGCTCCATGTAACCGGGGCGCGAAACGACCACTTCGGACAGCAGCTCCGAGGATCGTGATCGGTCGCGTTGCGTTTGTCTACGGCAAAGGTGGGGTGGCAGAGCCTGGTTGAATGCACCGGTCTCGAAAACCGGAGGGCCCGCCATGGGTCCCGGGGGTTCGAATCCCTCCCCCACCGCCGTTTTCTGCCCGGCCGTCCTCGGTCGGGCTTTTTCTACGATCCCCCGGCGTGGGCCGCCCCGTGCCGGGGCCGGTTCCTCGAATGGGGTCGCCGGGCCGAGACCGCCTCATCGGTCCTCTTGCGCGGGATGGGGACCCGCGTCGTCCCCTGGGATCCGCACGGGGACGCCTCTGTACCCCTTGTACCGTTCCCGCAAACTGATGTGCACGTCACGGTTGGCCCGCCCGCCCGGCTCGCGACCCTCATGACGCCTGAGACCCTCCGGTCCCACTTTCCGCACCTCCGCCATCAGACGTACCTGAATCACGCGGCTGTGAGCCCGGTGAGCACCCGGGTCCGCGAGGCAATCGACGAATACTTGGCCGAGCGCCACGGGGCCGAGCCCGACGCCCCCATCGCCAACTTCGAGGCCTTCCAGCCCGTCATGCGGCGCGCGAAGGAGCGAGCGGCCCAGGTGCTCGGCGCGGAGGCCGCCCAGGTGGAATTCGTCCCCAACACCTCCGCGGGGCTCAACCTGCTCGCAGGAGGCCTCGACTGGAGGGACGGCGACCGGGTCGCGGTGCCGGACGGATCGTTCCCCACCAATGTCTATCCGTTTCAGAACCTGGAATCGGAGGGGGTCTCCGTCGACTTCATCCCGACCGACGAGGGGGGCTACACCCTCTCGGCGATCGAAGAGACGCTCCGGCCGGAGACGCGCGTCCTGTCGGTTTCCTGGGTGCACTTCCTGTCGGGATTTCGGGCGGACCTGGAGGCGATCGGGGCGCTCTGCGAGGCGGAAGACGTGCTCTTCTGTGTCGATGCCATTCAGGGCCTCGGCGCGCTTCAGGTCGACGTCGAGGCGGCCCGTATCGACTTCCTGGCGGCGGGGGGACACAAGTGGCTGATGGCCACGCAGGGCGCCGGGCTGGTCTATTGCCGGGACGCCCTCCGCGACCGGCTCCGGCCCCCGGCGGGGTGGCTGCACGGCCCCGTGGACTGGGAACACCTCGGGGACTACGATCTGACCTTCCACGACGACGCCCGCCGGTTCCGGACCGGCACGCTCAACGCCGTCGGCGTCGTTGCGCTCGACGCAGCCCTCGGGCTCTACCTAAAGGCGGGGCCGGAGTGGTGCGAGCACAGGGTGCTCGAACTGGCCGAGACCCTCGGCGCGGCGCTCGACGCCCGGGGATACCGCCGCTACGGGCGGCGCGACCCGGCCCACGCGAGCGGCATCGTGACCGTGGCGCCCGACGCGCCGGAGGCCCTCTACGAGCACCTGCAGGCCCACGACGTCACGGCCGCCCTCCGAAACCGGAAGGTTCGGTTCGCGCCGACGTACTACAACCACGAGGCCGACCTCCAGGCCGCGCTCGACGCCGTCGATGCCTTCGATCAGACGCAAGTCCAGCCATGACCGCGCCTCTCGACGCGTTCGACCCGACCCAGTACGAGGCCGACGTGACCCGGGAGGACAATGTCGTGGAGGTACAAGTGCCGGCGTCGCAGACGGGGGCGCCTCGCATTGACAAGTACCTCACCCGGTTCTACCCGCAGGCCTCCCGGACCAAGATCCAGCGCTCGATCAAGAAGGGACACGTCCGGGTCAATGGCGAGGCGGTGCAGAAGGCCTACGGGGTGAAGCCGGGCGACGAGATCGTCTTTCGCCTCATCCGAAAGCCGCCCATGTCGGCGGAGGCCGAGCCCATTCCGCTCGACATCGCGTACGAGGACGACGACCTGCTCGTCGTGAACAAGCCCGCCGGCATGGTGGTGCACCCGGCGCCCGGGCACCGCTCCGGGACGCTCGTCCACGCGCTGCTGCACCACGTGGACGGGGAGGCCGTCGCGGCCGACGACGATCCCGCCGCCGCGAGCGACGAACAGGTGGGGCTGTCGATGGTGAACGCCCTGCCCGAGTCGCCCGACCACCCGATCGTGCGGCCCGGCATCGTCCATCGGCTGGACAAGGGCACCTCCGGGCTGCTCGTGGTGGCGAAGCGCGACCGCGCCCACCCGCCGCTCGCCGAGCAGTTCAGGGCCCATAGCGTGGACCGCCGCTACCGCGCCCTCGTCTGGGGCCACCTCGATCCGCCCAGCGGCACGATTCGCGGGGCCATCGGGCGGGACCCGCACCACCGCCAGCGGATGGCTGTGGTGCCGGAGACGGACGGCAAACGCGCGGCCACCCACTACGAGACCGTCGAGCGCCACGCCCACACGTCCGTCGTGACGTTTCGACTCGAGACCGGCCGCACCCACCAGATTCGGGTCCACACGAGCGATCGTCACCATCCGATCGTCGGGGATCCGAAATACGGCGGCCAGGCGGTCCGCTACGGGCCCCAGACGGGAGACCGAAAATCGTTCTTCGACCGGGTCTTTCAGACGATGCCGCATCCGGCCCTGCACGCGTACCG
>JBDGQP010000179.1:0-4692 GCA_042218975.1 Salinibacter sp. | reverse complement strand
CCGCTGGTGGTGGTCACGGAGCCGATGTTGCCGTTCGGGGCGAGGGCCGAGCAGTGGATGGTCCCGTGGTGGCGCTGGACCTCGCGGACCTTCGCCCCCAGCGTCGGGTCCTTCAGGCTGTCGGGCGGCAGGTAGTCGTCGTCCCCCGACAGGTTCTCCTTCCACTTCACCCAGATCCTGCGGGCCCGCTCGGTGAGGAGGTCCTGCGTCTCGAAGCCGTGCATCCGGGCGAACTCCTTCGCGCCCTGCCCGACCAGCCGCACGTGGTCGGTCCGCTCCATCACCGTCCGGGCGACCTGCGAGGGCACCGGAATGTCCTCGAGCACCGCCACCGCCCCGGCCCGGTGGGTCTTTCCCTCCACCACGCCGGCCTCCAGTTGCACCGTGCCCTCGGCGTTCGGGATGCCGCCGTAGCCGACGGTGATGTCGTCCGGATCCCGCTCCACGATGTTGACGCCCTCGATGACGGCGTCGAGGGCCTCGCCGTCGCTGGCCATGACCTCGAGGGCCCGCTCGGCGGCGGGCTCGCCGTTGTCGCTGGCGACGACGAGGGGGCCGCCGTCCGCCCCGGCGTCGAAGTCCGGCGCCCCGCCCCGGGTGGCGTGGGGCAGGAGGGCGGCCCCCGCCCCGGCCATCGAGGCCTGCTTCAAAAAGGTGCGACGGGAGGCGGCGGAGGCGTCGTCGGACATGGGGGCGAACCGGGTTGGTCGAGGAGATCAGGAACGAGGGGAGCGGCCCGCGTTGGCGAGCCCGCAAGTCGATGCGGCCGAAAGGTAAAAAGGGCGATCGAGAAGTGAAATTGTGAGTCGCCCCCTCCGCTGCTCAGACGACGGACAACTCACGACGTCGCCCCACGAGAACGTCTCGGCCTCCCGAAGCGACAACGGCGTCCGGAAAGCGTGTAACGCTAAAACGTTGAACATTATAAGGTTACGGGGAGAATGTCTCCGTGACGGGATGCCATCCCGCTCACACCAGAGGCCGACATTCGGGCGCAGAAACGATGTCAATACATCGCCGTCGAGCGCACGTCGTCGTGGCGCCGCATGTACTCGACCATCCTCGGCGCGTAGTCGGGGAGGGGCGGGCACGTGATGCCGGTGCCCGCCAGCGCCGCCTGCGTGTGGGAATTGTCGTAGCGGGAGGGGTGGTCGAAGTAGTCGACGAGCTCCGGAGCGATGCCGAGGATCCGCCCGACGCCTGTGCGCATCAACGCGCGGGCCACGCCCGGCGGCACGGAGACGGAGGCGACCCGCTTCCCCAGCAGAGTACTGAACAGGTCGAGGATGGCCTGCGTCGTGAGCGGCTGCGGGTCCGTGAGATGGAAAACGGTCCCGACGTGCTCGTCCGTCCCCAGGAGGTGGGTGAGGGCCGCGATGACGAAGTCGACCGGCACGAGGTTGACCGGCTCGGTGCCCGCCCCAATGCGGCTCATGAGCGTATACCGGGGCAGCCGCCGCAGTGCCCGCAGGACGAAGTAAGGCCCGTCGAACTTGTCGGTCTCCCCGGTCGTCGAGTCGCCCACCACGATGGCGGGCCGGAAGACCATCGTCGGGATCGCGTCCATCCGGTCCTGCACCAGGACCTCCGCGTGGTACTTCGTCTCCTCGTAGAAATTCTTGAACCCGGCGTTGTGGACGAGCTCGTCCTCGTAGAGGGTCCCGGTCCGCCGGCCGGAGACGTAGGCGGTGCTGACGTACCCGAAGCGGGCGAGGTTCGGGCTTTGGGCGAGCAGGTCGAGCACGTGGCGCGTGCCCTCGACGTTGACGCGCCAGCCGAGGTCGCGGGGCACGCTGAGGTCGTAGACGGCGGCGAGGTGGCAGGCCATCGTGATCCGCTCGGCCACCGCGTCGTAGCGGGCCCCGAGGCCGAGGTCCGGCGCCGTGACGTCGCCCGGAAGCACCTCGGCCCGGTCGGCCAGCCCGTGGGAGTCAAGCACCTGCCGGGTCCGGGTCTCGAACTTCGGCTGCACGAGCAGGCCAAAGTTGGCGTCGGGCCGATCCGCCGCGAGGGCGCGGAGGAGCCGCGTGCCCAGGAAGCCGGGGACGCCGGTGAGGAAGATCATGCCGGGGCGGGGCGCTGTGAGGAGGACGGATCGGGGAAGGTTGTACCCCGGCGGGGGAGGAGAGTTGCCCTGGGGGAGATGCCCCGGCTACCGGGCAGGGGAAGCGCCTGTGGGGGCTTCGTCCCCGACGTGGTGCACGTGGCACAGGGCGTGGAGGCGGGACACGGTCCGCGTGAACTTCTCGGCCACCGCCTGGGCGACGCCGGCCCGCGTGTCGGGGGCGAACCAGTCCTCGGGCGGCCGGGCCGCCGTGACGTACAGGACCGGGGCGTCCTCCCGGAGATAGAGCGTGTCGACCACGCGCAGGAGCCGCAGGGCGTCGTCGGTGCCGGAGAGGGCGACCGCCTCGACGAACAGGTGGTCCACCGCCGTCAGGGTGTCGATGAGGTCGGCGTGGGCCGTCTCCGTCGAGGCGCGGCGGAGCTCGTCGAACGACCAGCGGCGCGCCGGCCCCGAGGCCTCGGCGTGGGCCCGCTCCAGGAGCGGACGCGTGCGGGCCGGCGGGCCCACCCACACGTGCCCGGTCCGTTCGACCGCGTCGGTGCGACGGAAGTCCGCCCCCTCCACCAGCACGACCCGATACCGGTCCCGAAATGCCGTCTGGAGGAAGCGGTGGACCCGCCCGCCGCCGACGTGGGTGACCAGGGCCCGCTCGGGGTCCACGTTGCTCGTGCCCAGTAGGGCCACCCCCTCGGCGCTCAGCGTCTTCATCCACTGCACGAGACGCATTTCGTTGGCCGGATCGTCGATCTCAACCTCGTCGAGGCAGCAGACGTCGTGCGTCTCGGCGAGCCGGCGGGCGAACGCGTCCGGCGGCTCGGTCCGGCGAAAAAGCGTGCTGGAGTGCAGGAAGGCGCACGGCACCTCGGGCGTGAGGGCGTGGTACATCGCCGCCAGCAGGTGCGTCTTGCCCGTCCCGGCCGGGCCCAGCAGGTACAGCCCCTGCGGGCGGGAGGGCCCCCGCCCGAACCACCGCCCGATCCGTTCGGTGAGCGACGGGACGCGGCGCTGCGCCTGCACGAACCGGCGGGCTGCGTCCAGGGCGTCGGCCTGGCTCGCCGACCGGGGCTCGAAGGTGCGAAACGTGGCGGAGCGAAACCGGTCGGGAGGCGTCAGGCCGGGCATGCCAGTCCGTGAAGATGTTTACGAAGACCGCTTCGGGGGACGGAGCGTGGCCCTCAACCCGCTGGGGAAGCCCCCTGGGGTCTCCTGCGTGAGTCGGCAGATGCGCGCGACGGTCGGCGCGACAGCAAAGGCCCCGAACACGGCGGAAAACGGCCCCGGGACCGGCGGGCCTCCCGGCGGCACCGGGCCCAAGGCCCTCCGGGCACGACCCGCAGGGCCTACGCGGCGGCCGCCTCCTCTTCCACGTCCTCCTCCTCGGAGGAGGCCCCCATTACCGAGGCGACGGACTCGTCGGCAACCTCAACCTCGTCGTCGAAGAGGACCGTGAAGAGGACGAGCACCACGCCGGCGAAGATGGCGGGGGCCCACCAGAACGTCGGCCACTGCTCAAGGCTCAGCTGCTCGCCGGTCCGAATGAAGTTGAAGTACCAGCCCGCCAGCTGGGCCCCAATCAGCATCCCGGCCCCGTAGGTGAGGAGAATGATGAGGCCCTGCGCCTGGCCCCGAATGTCGTCGCTCGCCTTCTTGTCGACGTAAATCTGACCGGTGACGAAGAAGAAGTCGTAGCAGATGCCGTGCAGGGCGATGCCGGAGATGATCATCCACGTCACCACGTCCGGGGCGCCCAGGGCGAAGAGGCCGTAACGCACCACCCACGAAAGCATCCCGATCCCGAGCATCCACTTCACACCCAGCCGCACGAAGAAGAGCGGCATCAGCAGCATGAAGACGACCTCGGAGGTCTGCCCGATGGTCTGAACGGCCGCCACGTCCTGGAAGCCCGCATTCGCGAGGAAGGTCTGCGTGAAGTTGTAGTAGGCCGCCAGCGGAATCGAGATCAGAAAGGAGCTGACGAGGAAGACGTAGAACGACGGGCTCCCGAGCTTCTTGAGGGCGTCGATGCCCACGATGTCGCGGACCGAGACATCTTCCCCCTTCGCCGGCGGCGGGGTGTGCGGGAGGGTAAAGCTGTACAGGCCGTAGGCGGCACTCACGCTGGCCGTCAGGTAGAGCGGGAAGGTCGTCTCCGCCGGAATCACGCCCTCGGGCACAAAGTACGCCCCCGCGAAGCTGACGAGCAGGCCGGCCACGATCCACCCGACGGTCCCGAACACGCGGATCACGGGAAACTGCGACTCCTGATCCGTCATGTTGTGGAACGCCAGCGTGTTGGCCAGGCTCATGGTCGGCATGAAGCAGAGGTTGTAGGCCAACAGGACGAGGATGAACACCACCGGATAGCCGATCACAGACGGGGCGATGAACATGAACGCCGCCCCGAGCAGGTGCAGAATCCCGAGCACGCGCTGCGTCGCAAAGTACCGGTCGGCCACGAGCCCCACGAAGAAGGGCGCCACGAGCGCCGCGATGGGATTGACCGTGAAGGGCCAGTGCGTGAGGCCCTCCAGACCGTGGGCCGTCATGGTGACCGCGACAGTGGTGTACCATGCGCCCCAGACGAAGAACTCCAGGAACATCATTGCGCTGAGGCGCGCCTGTAT
>JBDGQP010000178.1:0-15572 GCA_042218975.1 Salinibacter sp. | reverse complement strand
TAAAGTCGAAGTCGTGGTGCCGGACGTCAACGTTGTGGGTCACTTCGGCGGCGAGGTACAATCCCCGGGTGGCCTCCAACGATACGTTGCGGAGACGCTCCTCCGTGGGGGCGAACCGGTGCCCGAACTCTCGCTGATACGGAGTGTCCCGAAGGTCAAGCTCGAAGAAGGAGCCCAGCATGAGGTAGTCGACGTTCCGGCTTACGCCGGGGATCGAGGCCCCGAACTGGTCCCGGATTCCCGGCAGATCGCCGCGCCCCAGTCCAGTCCGGTTCAACTGCAGGGATGCGTGCCCTCCCAGAAGCGCGTGGTCCCCGAGCGATCGGCCGAGGAGGCCTCCGAAGATCCCCCGATCGATTCGATAGACAGCCCGATGGGCCACCCGGCTGTCCGCCCCGAGGCCGTAGAAGTACTCGTCGGGGCGGCGACGGTAGCGGCCGTAGGCGTATCCGACGTACCGACGGGATTCGAAGCCGAGGAGCATTTCCGCGGCGTACTCGCGGTCTATGCCCCCTGTGGCTTCGAGGCTCACCAATCGATCCGAGGTGTTCAGGACGGGAGGTTTGTAGAGCACCCCTCCCCCCAGGCCGTCGAGCTCTTCGATCAGCGGGTGGAGGCCGGCAACGCTCAACTGGGGGACGTTCAGGATGAGCCGCCGCGGCAGGACCGTCCCGCCCACTCGCGACAGGAACCGCTTAACCTGTCCAAAAAGGCCCCGCTCGGGAGGCTCCATGCGGCGGGCCTTCGCACGTCGCTTCCGGCGCCACTGCGCAGCGCGGCTGAGTGTGGAGTCTCCGGCCGGGCGGGCGGTGGTGTCGGAGAGGGATCCGGGGCCCCCCTTCGAAGCGGAGGCCTCCTGGGCACAGGCACACTGGACCGCGGCAGTCGCCCCGAGACGCCCACGAGGACGGCGGCCAGGCAGACGGCGAGGCGACCACAAGTGCGGAATCCTGGACTCATGGGCTCCCCTCAATCGTGGACGGAGTCGGTGCACGGCCCCTTTTCCGTAGACGTGGTTTCCCAGAGTGCCGAACACGGGACTTCAAATCAAGTGACCCGACAAACTAGAGCACCGATTCCGTACAGGCGGAGTCGAGGAGGCCGCAAGAAATCCTCGAGCGAGACGGTCCGGTCCGGCGGGCGGTCGCATGCCGCCCGTGGCAACCGGGGAACGTGCCCTTGCCTGAGCGGTGCCTATAGGGGTTAGCGCAGCGCAAAACACATCGTGATCCCCTCGTTCGGCCATGCACCTCGCCCTCATCGACGCCTCGCTCGGAACCCCCCACGCCAAACGCAACTTCCGGCGAGAGGTCGACGCCTCTCTCACAGTCTACGAGGCCAACGAGGGGGAACTCCCGCCTCCCATCGGCGATCCGGCTCCGATCCGAACCGAGGCGGGTCCGATTCAGTCGTTCGACGGCGTGATTATCAGCGGATCGCAGTCGTCGGTCTACGACGACAACCGGTCCTGGATCCGGACGCTGAGTCGGTGGACGGAGGGGGCCATCGCCGACGAGATGCCGATTCTGGGCGTGTGTTGGGGACACCAGTTGCTCGCGCAGGTGCTCGGCGGGACGGTGAAGGGCGGCTCCTACGAACTCGGGTACGTCGAGGTGCGGCGGGAGGCCGACGACCCGATTTGGGACGGGCTCCCAAATCCGTTCACGGTCTTTGCCACCCACTCCGACCACGTTGTAGAACTCCCGCCCGGCGCCACCCTCCTCGCCTCCAACGAGACCGGCGTGCAGGCCTTCCGCCACCGGAATCAATACGCCGTCCAGTTCCACCCGGAGTACGACCGGCGCACCGCCCACGCCATGATCGACTCGAAGTCGACCCTGTCGGACGACGAGAAGCAGGCGGCGCGAGCCACCTGCACCGACGCCAACGTTCGGGCCGCCCAGCCGACCAAGCAGATCTTCGACAACTTTCTCGCCTTCGTGGAACGGACGTCCGCCCCGGTCCACGAAGGGTAGCCCCCGGTCCGCCTCCGTCCGGGCCCTGTCCGTTTCCGTTCTGAGAGACCGCTTTCCCTCGACATGACGATTCCATACCTCACTCGCGCCAAGATCGAGGAGAACACCTCCAGCGGGTCCTTCGAGCGAGGCCAACAGTATCTGGCCGACGGGTCCGTCCGGTCCATCCAACGGCCCGACGAGCAGACCCTCAAAGCGCAGGTCCAGGGCCGGAACGTGCATCCGTACCTGGTCACAATCACGTTCGACGCCGACGACATCCAGTCCGTGCAGTGCACGTGCCCCTACCACGGGGGCAGCTGGTGCAAGCACATCGTGGCGGTCCTTCTCAAAACTCTCAAGCTGGAGGAAATTCCGGTCGCCGAGTCGGCCCGCCTCAACAACCTGGTCGACGACCTGAGCCGTGAGGAAATCGTTGCGCTGCTGAAGCGGCTCGTACAGCGGGATCCCCAGATCCTGGACCAGATCCGGACCGAACACCCCGAGATCGTCGACAAGGAGGACGCGCCGCGCCGGTAGCCCTCCCCCCGGCTCCTCTCGGGTCCGAGGAAGCGGCCCTCGCGGTGCCCGACCTCAGAGGAACTTCCGGGGGCCGCGGAGATAGGGGGAACTCCTTTTTTATACTCCCCACACGACGCGGTGTCCGTGACGCTTTCCTCCTCGATTGGCGCGGCACGCGAGCGGGCCCACGCCCTCACTGCTCGCGCCCACGCTCCCTTCTCCGGGGAGCCGACGACGGCGGTCCTGCTACTGGCAGACGGCCAGTGGATTCCGGGCGTGCGGGTCGAGAGCGCCGCCTACTCCCTCACGATCCCGGCCGTCCTCAACGCGTACACCACGGCGGTCGCGCTCGGCCGGGGCGACGACGTGGTGGCCGTCGTGCTCTCCCGTCCCTTTCGCCGGCCGGAATCGCTCTACGTCGAAGAACTGCCGCACGGCCCCTACGACGCCTGGGCCGCCGACGCCTGGATTCGGGACTCCGGGTCCGTCAACGGCACCCTGCCGGCCCTCGACACCGTCGTGTCTCCGTACCTGGACCGGAGTGTTGCGGACGAGGCGGAGGGCCTCCGGGTGGCCCGCACCGCCGCCGAGCACGCCCACGTGCCGTCCTCGCACTTCCCGGTCGGGGCCGTCGCCGAAACGACCGACGACCGCCTCGTGCCCGGCGCCAACGTCGAGCATCCCGACTGGGCCCGCATCCTCTGCGCGGAGCGCAGCGCCCTCGGCACCGTCCTCTCCTACGCGGCGGGTCCCGTCGACCGCCTCTTCCTGACCTGCCTTGAGGATCCGGACGGCACGCCCTGCGGCGCCTGTCGGCAGTTGCTGGCCGAGCGGGCGCCCACCCTCGTCCTCTGGATGGACCGCCACGAGGCCGCGCCGGAGGAGGCCTCAATCGCGTCCCTCCTGCCGGGCTCGTTCCGGGGACAGGCCCTTCTGGACTCCGAGTGAGTGCAGTCCACAGGCTCCTGCCCCCGGCGGCGCCGCCGGACCAGCGTCCGGGGATCGGTCCGACGCGCCTCCAGTACGACCGATGATCGCATTCTTCCCGACTTGTTCGACGCTCCCTTGCGCTCTCGTTTTCGTCCCAGTGTCTGTGCCGGGCTGCTCGCGCTCCTCCTCGCGGGCCTGCTCGGTCCCGACGAGGCCTTCGCCGCCCCTCCCGACTCGTCCCGCGATGCCCCCGATCGGTACTGGATCATGCTCGCGGAGCGGCCGGGCCCGCTGACCGGTCCCGCCCGGTGGACCGCCCCGGTCTCGTCGGCCTACCTTGCCCGCCTCACGGCCCTGGGCATCGAGCCGGTCGTCCGGAGCCGGTGGTTCCACGCGGTCAGTGCCCCGCTCTCCGCGGCCCAGCGGGCCCGGGTGCGGGCGCTGCCCATCGTGCGTCGGGTCGCACCGGTGGCCTCCGGCCGCCCGCTCGCGGCCGACTCGGTGAAGCCCCGCCCTCAGGTCTCCTCCCCGCCGCCCGCAGCGCTCCGGCTGGGCGCCTCCCGGTCCCACCTGGCCCGGATGAACGCGGTGGCCCCGATGACGCAGGGGCTCGACGGTCGTGGGGTGCGGGTCGGGTTCCTGGACGCCAGCTTTCGGGGCCTCCGCCACCCGGCCTTCGCGGCCCTCCGGCGGGAGGGGCGGCTGATCGCGCTCCGCGACTTTACGGACGGCACGCAGCGCGGCAACCACGGGATGGGCGTCGCCTCCGTGGCGGTGGGGCGGGCCCCCGGGTCGCTCGTCGGGCCGGCCCACGGGGCGGAGGTACTGGGCGCAACCACCGAGTACACCCCCTCCGAGCGCAACGTCGAGGAGGACTACTTCGTCGCCGGCCTGGAGTGGCTGCACCGCCGCGGGGCCGATGTCGTCAACGTCTCGATCGGCTACAACACGTTCGACCAGGGCCAGGACAGCTACACCGTTGAGGACCTCGACGGCGATACCGGCCTCACGACGCGGGCCGTCGACCGGGCGGCCCGGCTGGGCGTGACGGTGGTGGTGAGCGCCGGCAACAGCGGCTGCGCCTCGCCCGACTCGTGCTGGTACTACGTGAATACCCCGGCCGACGCGGACTCCGCCATCGCGGTCGGGGCCATCCGGCCGGACTCGTCGCTGGCCCCCTTCAGCTCCCGCGGCCCGACCGCCGACGGGCGCCACAAGCCCGACGTGGTGGTGCAGGGCACGGGCGTGACCGCCGCCTGGACCGACGGCCGCTACGCCCGGGTGGGCGGCACGTCCTTCGCCAGCCCGCAGGTGACGGGCGTGGTCGCGCAGATGCTCCAGATGAACCCGGACCTCTCTCCCACCGAGGTCCGGACCCTGCTGCGTCGCACGGCGTCGCGGGCCGGGCGCCCCAACAACCGGATGGGCTGGGGCATCGTCAACGCGACGGCGGCCCTCCAGGCCGCGGAGCGGCGGGCCCGTGCGACGCCCCCCGCCACGCTGAGGACGAAGGCGCCCACTCCCAACCCGGCCGCCGACCAAGTGACCGTGCCGGTCCGCGTGCCCCACTCCACCACGTCGGTACGGCTGGCGCTGACCTCCCCCCTCGGCCGGACCGCCGCCGCGGACACCTTCGCTGTGCGCCCGGGCCCCAACTGGCTCACGCTGGACGTCTCGTCGGTGCCGCCGGGCCTCTACCGCTACCGCGTTCAGGGACGGCGCCATCTCCGCGGCGGCTCCCTGTCCATCGACCGGTAGTCGGTCGTGCACCCTCCTCCCCGCGCTCCCCGCACGTTGGAAGCTGCCCGCGCTCCCCGCGAGTCGGAGGGGCCCGTGGGCCGCCCGCAGAACGAATCAGACCGATCGTCGAATGGCCTTTTCTCTCGGCTACAGCCCGTGGCTCCTGGTTGCCTCCCTCCTGCTGGCGGGGGCGCTCACCTACTGGAGCTACCGGACCACGACGCCGCCGTTGTCCATGGGCTGGCGCACCCTCCTGGGCGGCCTTCGCTTCGCGAGCCTGGCCCTGATCTGCTTTCTGCTCCTGGAGCCCGTGGTACGGACCCTTCAGGAGACCGAGAAGCCCCCGGTCCTCGCGGTCCTGGTCGACAACAGCCGCAGCATGCGGGTGGTGAGCGGGGCGGCGGACACGAGTGCCGAGCAGGTCCGGGATCGCCTCCGGTCGGTACTGGAGCCGATCCGGGAGGACCTTCCCGGCGCCGTCCGGGTCTTCGGGTTCGACTCGTCCCTGCGGGAACTGTCGGGATCGCCCCTCGACTCGCTGACCTTCGACGGGTCTCGTTCGAACATGGGAGCCGCCCTTCAGAGCGTGTCCGAGGCGATGCAGGGGGAAAACCTGCGCGGCATCGCGCTCGTCTCGGACGGGCAGTACAACAGCGGCCGGAACCCGGCCCGCGTGGCCGACCGGGCGAGCCTCCCCGTCCACACCGTCACCGTCGGCGACACCGCCCGTCGGCGCGACCTCCAGGTCCGGGAGGTCGTCACCAACGACCTTTCGTACGTCGACACCGAGGTGCCGGTGCGGGTGACGCTCGGCGCCACCGATCTCGGCGGGACGTCGACGACTCTCTTCCTCCGCCGGGACGGCACGACGCTGGACACCGCCCAGGTCCCCCTGTCGGCCGGGCCTACGGAGCAGACGGTCGATCTCCGCTTCCGGCCCGAAGCCCCCGGTCTCACGCAACTCACCGTGCAGGCCGCCCCGGTTGAGGACGAGGCCACCACCCAGAACAACGTGCAGACGGTGACCCTCCGGGTCCTGAACAGCAAGCGCCAGGCCCTGCTGCTGGGGGCGGCCCCCTCGCCCAACTTTACCGCCCTGCGCCGGGTGCTGGAGCAGGACGCAAATACGAGCGTCACGGCCCGCGTGCCGAAGATGGACGGATCGTTCTACGGGGGCCCGCTGCCGGACACGCTCGGCCGCTACGATGTCTTTGTGGTCGCCGGCTTTCCCAGCAGCGTGGTGCCGGAGGCCGCCGTGCAGGCCGTCGCCGCCCAGCTCGAGGAGGGCATGCCCGCCCTCTTCCTGCTCGACAAGCAAACGGACCTGAGCGCCTGGCAATCCGCCTTCGCCGACGCCCTGCCAGCCGCCCCGGCGTCTACGCCACTTCGGTTCACGGAGGCGCCGTTCCGCCCGGTGGAGGGCCAACGTGCACACCCGATTTTTCAGATCGAGGACGCGGACGTCAGTCTTTTCCGGCAACTCCCGCCCCTCTCGGTCCCGGCGACGGCCTGGCGCCCGACCCCCGACGCGCGGGTCCTGGGCCAGGCCGCACGGCCGGCACTCGACCGCAGCACCCCGGTCCTCGTCGTCCGCCGCCGCGCGGGCCGACGAACGGCCGCCCTTCTGGCCACCGGCACCTGGCGATGGGCTACCCTCTCGTCCGACCTCGCCGCCGCCGACCCGCTGTGGCCCGGTCTCGTGTCGAACCTGCTCCGGTGGGTCACCACCCAGAGCGACGACCGGCAGGTGCGCGTGAAGCCCGTTACGGCGACCTTCGAGGGCGACCAGCCGGTCGAGTTTACCGGCCAGGTCTACGACGGGAGCATGACGCCGGTGTCCGACGCGAACGTCTCGGTCGTCATCACCGACTCGACGGGAACGGAGTATCCGCACACGATGGACCCGCTCGGGAATGGACGCTACACCCTCACCGTCGGGTCCCTTCCCGAAGGCCGATACCGGTACGAGGCCACGGCCCGGCGAGCGGGGTCCCCCATCGGGCGCGACCAAGGGGACTTTTCGGTCGGGGCCCTGCGGCTCGAGTACCAGAAAACCCGGGCCAACCCGGTGCTGATGCGCCGCGTCGCGGACCGGAGCGGCGGCACCGCCTATACGTCGGACAATGCCGACCAGCTGGCGACCGACCTCCAGTCCGACGACACCTTCACCCCGACCGTCTCGACGCAGTCCACCGAAGCCGAACTGTGGCGCACCTCGATCTTTCTCGCCGTGGTCCTGTTGCTCCTAGCGGCGGAGTGGACGCTTCGGACGCGGTTTGGGTTAACATGACGTAAGCCCGAATCTCCTGTCCCCGCAGGGCGTTGAGAATCAAAAGCGATTGTCTGTCGTCTCTCTCTCGTCAATGCCCCTCGTCAGTCGGGGCTTCCCCATGAGCCAGCAGGATTCCCGGACGCTAACCCAGGTCGCCCCCTCCCAGCGGGAGGCGCTGCCCGACGCGGTGGCCGACGCGATGGCGGACGAGCAGCCTCTCGCCCAGCTGCTCGTCACCATCCGACGTCACCTCCACATGCACCCGGAGGTGGGGATGAACGAGCACGAGACCTCCCGCTTCATCCGGCAGACCCTGGAGGGCTTCGGGCTGGACGTGCAGGGTCCCATCGCCGCCACGGGGCTGTACGTGGACATCGAGGGGAGCGGCTCCGGGGGGGTCGTGGGCTACCGGGCGGACATCGACGCCCTCCCGGCCCAGGATCAGAAGCGGGTGTCCTACCGCTCGCAGACCCCGAACGTCGCCCACCTCTGTGGGCATGACGCGCACACGGCAATGGGCATTGGGGTGGCCCTCGTTCTTCACGCCCACCGCGACGAGCTGGATGGTCGCGCCCGCGTATTCTTTCAGCCCAACGAGGAGGGCCTGCCCAGCGGCGCCCCTCTCATGATTCGCGCCGGTGTGCTGGAGGGGCTCGACGCCGTCTACGCCGTCCACGTGGACCCGACCCTCGACGTCGGCCGCTACGGCCTGATGGTCGGGCCCGTGACCGCCGCGTCCGATCGGTTCGACGTGCGCGTCCGGCAGGAGGGGACCGGCCACTCCGCTCGTCCCCACGAAGGGGTGGACACCGTGTGGGTGGCCTCCCAGCTCATGAATCAGTTCCACCAGATTACCGACCGCCTGACCGATCCGCGCTCACCGGCGGTATTGACCGTCACCAGAATGGACGGAAGCGAGGCGCACAACGTCATCCCGGAGGAGGCGTCCTTCGGGGGCACCCTCCGAACCGTCAGCCGCGACGACCGCGAGACCATCCGCACCTACATGCAGGAGGCCGCCGGGCGGCTCGGCGACCTTCACGATGCCCACGTCACGATCGACTTCGAGGACGGGTCCCCCCCGGTCATCAACGACGAGACGGCCATCGCCAACGTCGAGCGCACCATCGAGGCCAACTTTGGCGCCCAGGCCATCCACTGGATCAAGCAGTCGAGCATGGGTGGAGAGGACTTTGCCCACTACCTGGAGCACGTGCCCGGGGCCTTCATCCGGGTCGGGACCGCGTCCGGCCCCGAGACGAGCTACCCGTTGCATCACCACCGATTCGACATCGACGAGACGCCGCTGGCCCCCACGGCCCGGCTCATGGGACGGGTGCTGATGAACCATCTCCGGGAGGGCCTCGGTGCCGTCGCTTCTCCCCCCTCTCCGGGCACCGCGCCGTCCAGCGACGGCCGCCCGTCGGGGACGACGTAGAGAGGCGGCCGGGGCCGCGGTCCAGTTCTTCGAGGGCGACACAGGCCGCCCCTCCGCACGCCGGGGGGATGTTGACTTCGTACGGATTTCCGCCCAGTTTAAGGCCTCTTCCCCGCCTCCATTCCGTACGACGACATGGCCTGGCGCGTGCCGTCTCTGCTGGTCGCGGCGATGATGTCCGCGGTTCCCTTCGCCTCTCCGCCGACCCGGAGCGCCCCCTCTCCGGACTCCGGTGCCGTGGTCATCAACGAGATCCTCTACGCGCCGTCCCCCCCATCGAACGAGTTCGTCGAGCTCTACAACCGGTCCGACACCCCGGTCGACCTCCGCACGCTGGAGTACGCCGACGGGAACCGGACCTTCAGCCCGGTCGCCGCCACGAAAACGATCCTGGAGCCGGGAGCGCACGTGGTCCTGGCCCGCGACACGAGTGCGTTCCGCGCCGCCTTTCCGGAGGCGGAGGTGCGGGCCCCGCCCGGCTGGGCGGCGCTTAACAACAGTGGCGATACCGTATATCTGCGTCGGACCGACGGCACGACCGTGGACGCGGTGCCCTACGAGCCCTCGTGGGGCGGCGCGGACGGTCGCTCGCTGGAACGGATCGACCCGGCGGCTCCCTCCGACGTGGCCTCCACCTTCGCCGCCTCGACCGCCCCGGCCGGGGCCACGCCGGGTCGCCGCAACAGCCGGTACGCCCCGGACGAGCGCCCTCCTCGACCCGTGTTCGCGGAGATGACGGCGGAGACCCGCGCCGTCGTCACGTTCTCGGAGCCGGTTCGCGCCGCCTCCATCCGGCCGGCCGCCTTTGCGCTGAGTGGAACGGGAGTCGCCCGGGCCCGTCTGGCCACCGACACCACGGCTACGGTTTCGTTCCGGACGCCGCCGTCCGCGCTACGGCTCCGCGTGACCGGCGTTCGGGACCGGGTCGGGAACCGGCGCGGCACCGCCACGCTGCCCCTCGCCTACCGCCCCACGTCCGGCACGGTGATCCTGAACGAGATTCTCTACGCCCCCCGGACCGACGACTACGACGATCGGCCCGACCAGGTCGAGTACGTCGAGCTCCGCGGCCGCACCGACCGGTTCCTGTCCCTGAGCGGCTTCTTTTTGACCGATCGGCCCGACGAATCCGGCGTGGCCGACACGCTGCGGCTGGGTCAGAAGGTGGCCCTGGCGCCCCGCGGGTACGGCGTGCTTGCGGCCGCTCCCGACAACGCCGCGAGGCCGGCGCGCTCCCAGCTCGCGCGGGCCTTCCCGGCTGCGCCTCTCGGGGCCGACTCCGTCGCCGTCCTCCTGGCCGACGCCGCCCGGCTCGGCCTCACGAACGACGGCGGCCTCGTGCGCCTCCACCGGGCCGACGGCCGCCAGGTGGCCGAGGTTCGCTACCGACCGGACTGGCACACGGCCGGGCTGGAGGACCCGACCGGGACGGCCCTCGAACGAATCAGCCCGGCCGCCGACGCCCCGGCGGCCGACAACTGGACCAGCAGCCCCGTCCCGGCAGGGGGGACGCCGGGCACACGAAACGCCGTGGGTCGCCCGCCGCCCACCGACTCGACGACGGCCCGGCTCCAGGTCGTCCCGAGTCCCTTCTCGGTCGGACGAGATGGGGCCACCCGAATTCGATACAGGCTGGATGCGTCCCCCTCCCTCGTGCGGGTTCGCATCTTCGACGCGCGGGGCCGCAAGGTGCGGACCCTCGAGGACGCCCGTCTGGTGGGCCGATCCGGCGAACTGGTGTGGAACGGCCGCAACGACGCCGGCCATCGGGTGCGGGTCGGCGTGTACGTCGTTCTCTTCGAGGCCGTGCAGGCCGGGTCGGGCACCGTGACGCAGATGAAAGAATCCGTTGTCGTCGCCCGGTCGCTCGACTGAGGACACTGCCTCGGCGGAACAGGGATTTTCGTCCGGTCGTTAAGTGACCCGGATTGCAGCTATTTCCTGTGTCTGTCGCACGTACCAGTACGCTTTCCATGGCTCCCGCTACGGATACTGCTTCGGACGCCCCGGTTCAGATCAGCCCCAACGCCGCCAAGGAAATCCGGAAGATCATCCGGAAGAAAAACATTCCCGACGGCTACGGCCTGCGCGTCGGGGTCAAGGGCGGCGGTTGCTCCGGCATGAGCTACGTTCTCGGGTTCGACAAGAGACGTGAGAAGGACCGTGAGTTCGAGATCGACGGCATCACCGTCTACATGGACCAGCGCCACGGGCTCTACCTGATGGGGACGACCATCAACTATCACGACGGCCTCAATGCCCGCGGCTTTACCTTCGACAACCCGAACGCGACGGAGACCTGTGGGTGTGGAGCAAGTTTTGCCGCCTAGCCCTCACCGATTCGTTTCATCCCGGCAGGGGCCCGGCGCCCGTCCGCCCACGGACTGTGGGACTTCTGTAATGTGTGTGCTTCCCGCCGTCCCCAACCTCGTGCAGACCGGGGACAGGGGAACAGAGCGCGCAAATGGCTGGTTAGTGCTTCAGACAATGCTTCACGTCGGGAGGTCAGCGCCCCAGGGCCGGTGCAACCGATTGGTCCTCCCCCGCCGTGCGAGTGCCTCCGCGGCACTTCTCGTATTTAACACACCCCAGTATGGAAGGCAATTTCTCAAACCGTGTCCGGGACGTGATCTCCTACAGTCGTGAAGAGGCGGTTCGTCTCGGTCACGACTACATCGGAACGGAGCATCTGCTGCTCGGCATCATCCGCGAGGGTGAGGGCATCGCCGTGAAGATCCTCCGGAACCTTGACTGTGACCTGCTGGAGTTGAAGGAGGCGGTCGAAGATACGGTCCGGAGCGCGGGAAGCTCGACCTCGGTCGGCAACATCCCGCTCACGAAGCAGGCGGAAAAGGTCCTCAAGATCACGTACCTCGAGGCGAAGCTCTACAAGAGCGACGTGATCGGGACGGAGCACCTGCTGTTGAGCTTGCTCCGCGACGACGAAAACATCGCCGCGCAAATTCTCCAACAAGGATTTTCCGTAACCTACGACGCCGTGCGCAACGAACTCGACTCCATTATCAGTGGCAAAGCGTCGTCCTCCTCTTCATCGTCAAGTGGAGGCAGCGGCTCTGGTGGCCGGCTGTCCTCCGGATACGGACAAGAAGGTGGCGAAGTGGAAAAAAGCAACACACCCGTGCTTGACAACTTTGGCCGTGATCTCACCGAACTCGCCGAGGAAGACGAGTTGGACCCCATCATCGGGCGCGGAGAAGAGATTGAGCGCGTCGCGCAGGTCCTGAGCCGGCGCAAGAAGAACAACCCCGTACTCATCGGGGAGCCCGGCGTCGGCAAGACGGCCATCGCCGAGGGCCTCGCCATGCGCATCGTGGAGCGCAAGGTGAGCCGCGTGCTCTACGACAAGCGGATCGTAACGCTCGACCTCGCCTCCCTGGTGGCCGGCACCAAGTACCGCGGCCAGTTCGAGGAGCGGATGAAGGCGGTGATGAAGGAGCTCGAGAAGAGCCCGGAGGTCATCCTCTTCATCGACGAGATCCACACGATCGTCGGGGCGGGCGGCGCGTCCGGCAGCCTGGACGCCTCCAACATGTTCAAGCCGGCCCTCGCCCGCGGCGAGATCCAGTGCATCGGCGCCACGACGCTCGACGAGTACCGGCAGAACATCGAGAAGGACGGTGCCCTCGACCGTCGCTTCCAGAAGATCATCGTCGACCCGTCGACCCCCGAGGAGACGCAGAACATCCTCGCGAACATCAAGACGCACTACGAGGATCACCACAATGTCCGCTACTCCGAGGAGGCCATCGAACTGGCCGTGAAGCTCAGCGACCGGTACATCACCGACCGGTTCCTCCCGGACAAGGCCATCGACGTGATGGACGAGGCCGGCGCCCGGGTGCACCTCTCGAACATTAAGGTGCCGCCCGAGATTCTGGAGCTCGAGGAGAAGATCGAGGGGGTCCAGGATGAGAAGAACGAGGTCGTCAAGAGTCAGCGCTTCGAGGAAGCCGCGCGGCTCCGCGACAAGGAGAAGACGCTTCAGGAGGAGCTCGAGCAGGCCAAGAAGGAGTGGGAGGAGAAGGCCGAGACGGAGATCCACGACGTGACGTCCGACAACATCGCCGAGGTCGTGGCGATGATGACCGGCATCCCGGTCGATAAGATCAGCGAGCCGGAGCAGGAGAAGCTCCTGCACATGGAGGAGGCCCTCAAGGAGCGCGTTGTGGGGCAGGACGAGGCCATCCAGAAGCTTTCGAAGGCCATCCGTCGGACGCGGGCCGGGCTCAAGGACCCCGAGAAGCCGATCGGGTCCTTCATCTTCCTCGGCCCGACCGGCGTCGGGAAGACCGAGCTGGCCAAGGTCACGACGGAGTACCTCTTCGACTCGCAGGACTCGCTCATCCGCATCGACATGAGCGAGTACATGGAGAAGTTCTCCGTCAGTCGCCTTGTCGGAGCGCCTCCGGGATACGTGGGCCACGAAGAGGGCGGGCAGCTCACCGAGAAGGTGCGCCGCAAGCCCTACTCGGTGATCCTGCTCGACGAGATTGAGAAGGCTCACCCGGATGTCTTCAACATCCTGTTGCAGGTACTGGACGACGGGATCCTGACCGACGGGCTCGGCCGCGAGGTCGACTTCCGGAATACGATCCTCATCATGACGTCGAACATCGGGACGCAGGACATCAAGTCCTTCGGCAAGGGCATCGGCTTCTCGCAGGCCGAGGGCGACGACATGGACTACGGCTCGATGAAGTCGACGGTGGAGGACGCGCTCAAGAACGTCTTCAATCCGGAGTTCCTAAACCGGATCGACGACGTGATTGTCTTCCACCCGCTCGACAAGGACAACATCTTCGACATCATCGACATCATGTCGGAGGACCTCTTCGATCGCGCCCAGGAGCTGGGGCTGGAGCTTGAGTTCGACGAGGACGCGAAGGAGTTCCTCACCGACAAGGGCTTCGATCCGAAGTACGGCGCCCGGCCGCTGCGCCGCGCCCTCCAGAAGTACGTGGAGGACCCGATGGCCGAGGACATCCTGCACGACGAGCTCAGTGAGGGCGACAAGGTCCTCATCACCCACGAGGAGGGCGACGAGGAACAGCTCTCCTTCGAGGTTCAGAAGGGGGAGACGCCCGCCGAGACGACGGAGGAGACGACGACGAACGGCGAGGCCGACACGGCGACCGAAGACGAGGTGGCCGACGACGAATCGTCCAAGGAGGCCTCCGCCGCTGCCGACGAGGATGAGTAGCGCTCCCTCCCCTTCGGTTTGACTCCCCCGCCGGTCCGCTCGGATCGGCGGGGTTTCTTATGTGGCATGGACGCCGCTCATGGCGTCGCCATCCGGAGAGGACGCGGCCGCTCTCCGATCGAGGGCCCCCGCGAACGTTTAGCGTGGGGGATTCCAACGGGCGACGCAGATCCACGCTCGCCAGGTGACGCCCTCCGGACCCGGAAACGATACGAGGCGAGGCCGTTCGGAGGTCTAGAGACAAACCCCGTTCTCTCTCCAGACCTCCCGATCCGAACGGAGCACGTGGCGTTCGGATTACTCGCCGCCGTCGACCTGCTCGGGCTCGGCTCGGAGCCGGGCGTACCGCATTCGTCCGTCGCCGCGGGCCTCCTCGACCGCGACGGGCACCGGATGGTCGAAGGGCGGCCCGTCGGTTACGAACGTGTGGAAGGCCCCGTGCTCCCCGCAGGCATCGACGTCTTCCGGCAGGGCCTAGAGAAAGGAGCCGTCGTACACGCGGCCCACGAACGAGGGGTCGAGTTGCGTGGTGTCGACGGAGGTGACGACGGCCTGGTAGCCGCGCTCGACGAACCGGCGGGCCAGCCAGGCGGTGTCGCGCTTCCACAGCGGAAAGAGCGGATGGGCGCCGAGTCGCCGGAGCACCGTTTCCCGGTAGGTCTTCACGTCGTCGAGGAAAAGGTCCCCGGCCGCCACGACTCCGTGTCCCTCCGCGAGCAGGGGGCCGAGGGCCCGCTCGAGCCGCGCCTCGTAGGTGGCATTGGAGGCGTTCGGGGGGACGCGCATGACGTGCAGGGGGAGGCCCAGGGCGTCGGCCTGCCGCCGCACCAGCCCGAGTGGAGTGCCGTGCATCGTCACGGTCTCGACCTCCTCCAGAACGGTGGTGAGGAGCGTGTCGACCCGGCGGGGAGACTGGCTATGGAGCACATCGAGGGTAAGCATCGCGTCTTTTCCGCCGCTCCACAGGAGAACGAGGCCGTCGCCGGCAGGAGCATCCGTCATAATCGAGTCGCGTTCGAAGCGAGGGGGGTGACGAGGGGCGCCATCGTAGTACAGCCCGGGACCAGCGTTGAGCCTCCGGGTCCTCTGTCCCGGCCCGCGGAGGCCATCCGCCTCGGCCTGACGTCAGCGGGCGGTCCGGCGGGCCCTCAGCCGCACCACGGCCGCGTCGCCGCGAAGCAGGGGCCCTTCGACGAGCGTCACGTCGGCGGCCTCGCACGAGACGATCTCATCCGCGGCGAAGGCCGCCCGGAGTTCGGTCGGAGGCACCATGCGATCCGCCGTGCTGGGCCCCATTCGGTCGTAGGGGCCGCCCAGATGATTGGGGCGAAACCATTCGCCGAGCACCAGCCCCCCAGGACGGAGCGCGGCCCGGATCGTGCGGTAGAGGTCGGGGCGCTCGGAGGGGAGCAGCTGGCGGAAGGTGACCACGACCGCGTCCCACCGGCGCTCGGGCCGCCACGTCCGTACGTCGGCGACCACCGCTTCGAGGGA
>JBDGQP010000177.1:0-9412 GCA_042218975.1 Salinibacter sp. | reverse complement strand
GAGGCCGACTGGACCGCCGACCTGTTCCGGGCCGACGGCCGGCTGTACACGACCGACGTGAACGTGGATCTCGTCCTCCCGCTCGACGCCGCGCGCATCGACGCCCGCGTCGCTGGGCTGGACCGCAGTCCGGGCTGGTGGCCCGCCGGGGGGCGCATCGTTCGGTTTCATTTTCGGGAGACCGATGTCTGATTCGATCTCAATCGGAGCGTAGTCCCGTGCCTGAATCTGCTGTCTCGGCCCCGTCCGTCGACGATGACGACGCGTCCTCTGCGTTCGCGGAGATGGACCGGACGCCGGAGAACCACTTTGCCCTCCACTTTCACGCGGCGGTGTACGCCGTGCTGGCCTTCGTGCGTACCCTCCAGGACCAGGGCGGCGAGGAGACGGACGGCCTGGTCGACGACTACCCGTTTCTTGGGCGGTACCTCGCCGAGGACCTCCGCTTCATGCCCGACGACCTGACGTGGGACGAGGGTGGGACGTGGTGGGGACGGGAACTCCGGCGCTGGGAGGCGCAGGCGGACCGTCACCTGCCCCTGTGCGCCCTAACGACGGATTTCGGGCTCTCGACGACGCAGCGCCTGGCGTTCATGGTGGCCGGGCTGATCGAGGAGGACTCGCGCTTCGGGACCCTCTTCGCCCACCTCCAGGCGCCGGTGCAGCGCCGCCGCCCCACCGTCGAGCTCCTCGGCCGCATCGTACAGCGTGTCGACGCGGGGGCCGACGGATGGGGGGCGTGCCGTCCGCTCGTCGACCACCACCTCGTGGAGGTCGTGGACCGCTGCCGGCCCCGCGCGGAGTGGACGCTCCGCGTGCCGTTTGCGGTCTGGGAGGCCGCCCGGGGGACCGTCCCGTCCGCCCTCGGGGGCGCCGAGCAGACGACGCAGGTGCGCCCGGCCGACGAGCTGCCCGCATTCGACGACGTGATTTTGCCGGCGGACTCGCGTGAGCACCTGCGCCGGGTGCCCCGGCTGCTGCGGGCCGACGACACGCGCGTCGCCGTGGTGCGGGGGACGCGGGGCAGCGACCGCCTCGCCGCCCTCGACGCCGTGGCCCGCGCCCTGGGGCGGGGCGTGGTGCGGGTGGAGGGCCTCGGCGAGCAGAACGACGGGCCGGACGCCTCCGCGACGGTGCCGAACGGGCTCGGCCCGTTCTGCGTGCTGGCGCGGATGATGCCGGTGCTGGAGATCGACCTTCCGCCGGGCGAGTCGCGCCTGCTGCCGTCCATCGCCGGCTACGACGGCCCGGTGGGCGTCGCCCTCAGCCCCACCGGCGGCCTCACCGGCGACGCCCTCGACGCCGCCGTCACCCTCTCGCTGGGCACGCTCTCCGCCGACGAGCGCCGCCGCCACTGGCGAGCCGCCTTCGACGGGGCCGACGTGGCGGACCTCGACGCCATCGTGGACGGGTTTCAGCTGCCGGGCCGCTACCTGCGCCGCGCCGGGGCCGCCGCGGTGCGCCACGCCGCGCTCGACGGGCGCACGACGGTGACCCCGGCCGACGTGCGCCACGCCACCCGTGCCCTCGGGCGACAGCTCCTCGACACCCTCGCCGAGCGCCTGGAGGTGGACGGCACGTGGGACCGCCTCGTCGTCGATCCGCGAACGGAGGAGACGCTGTACGATCTGGAGCGGCGCTGTCACCACCGGGAGCGCCTGCTCGACCACCTCGGCCCCGCCTTCGGCAACGCCACGACGAAGGGGGTGCGGGCCCTCTTCACCGGGCCGAGCGGGACGGGCAAAACCCTCGCCGCCCGCATCCTCGCCGCCGAGCTGGGAATGGACCTCTACCGCGTCGACCTCGCGTCGGTCATCAACAAGTACGTCGGCGAAACGGAGAAGAACCTGCACCGCGTCCTCAGCACCGCCGAGGAGCTGGACGTCGTCCTGCTGCTCGACGAGGGCGACGCCCTTCTGGGCAAGCGCACCGAGGTGTCGACGGCGAACGACCGCTACGCCAACGTCGAGACCGATTATCTGCTGCAGCGGCTGGAGCACTACTCCGGGATCGTGCTCATCACCAGCAACCTTGCCGACAACATCGATTCGGCCTTCCAGCGCCGCATGGACCGGGTCGTCGACTTCTCGCCGCCGTCGGCGGACGAGCGCCGGGCCATCTGGTCGATCCACCTCCCTGAAGACCACGCCGCCAGCGAGGCGACGCTCCGACAGGTGGCCCGGCAGTGCGCGCTCAACGGGGGGCAGATCCGCAACGCCGCCCTGCAGGCGACACTTCTCGCGCTCGACGATGCGACCGGGCGCGAGGCCCCCGACGAGGCGGAGGGTGCTCCCGACCGGATCCGACGCGCGCCGGGCGACGTGACGGTGCGCGACGAGCACGTCACCAGCGCCGTCCGAGAGGAGTATCAGAAGGACGGGGCCGTCTGCCCACTCACCGTCGAGGAGGGCGAGAGACCGAGTCCGGGGGCGCAGCAGTTCGTGGAGGGGATGACCTCCTGAGCGCTTTTCGTCGAGACCTTCATTCATCGCCTTGACTCGTCATGTCTCACGTACGAGCAGAGTCCAAACAATCGTCGTCCTCGTCGAGGAGCGAGACGGAGGTCGGAAGCAATCATAGGGGCTCTGCCCCCACCATAGAGGGGCTCCGTCCCTTGCAGGCGGGAGAAGCAGTTGTCGGGCTCGTGAGTAATGCTCGGGAGCCCGACGAAGGTGCCAGCCGAGCGGACTTGAGACCCACGAATCCAAACATCAAACGCGCACCAGAGGCGGGTGGCAGCGCAGAGAAGGAGAGGGGGCATGGATCGCCCGTCAAGGCAGAGTGGGGTTCACTGACCGGAAGGGCACACTCATTCACGGATGCCGACACGAAACGCAACGGGCTAGCTGAGGAGCAGGTGGAGGTGCTGAAAGAAGAAGGGGCGCCTCTGTCGCCCTCCGTGCGATCGTTCTTCGAGACCCGTTTCGGTGAAAACTTTAGTGACGTGCGTGTGCACACCGGGCCGACGGCCGATCAGGCGGCACAGTCAATTGATGCGAGGGCCTTCACCGTAGGACGTAATGTCGCGTTCGGGTGGGGAGAATACAACCCGGATCGTCCCGAAGGAGTGCGTCTCCTGGCGCACGAACTTACCCATGTCGCACAGCAGGGACGGTTGGCTGCGCCGGATCTTGGGTCCGAATTGGCCCGGGCTCCTTCAGCTGATGAGCGGGAGGCAGAAGCAATCGCTGAGGGGATTCTGATTGGCAAGCGTCCGGCCCACATCCGGAGGTCGAGCAAGCCCTTCGTCGCACGCCAGTCGGACAGTGGCGGTCGTGACTGGCACCCGATTGCCGTTAAGTATGGGACGGGAAAGTCGGTCCCGTGGGTGGCCGACAAGCTCTACACCAAACTCATCTCCGGTGACACTGCGGGGTTCAAGGCAGCCCTAAACGACCTGAAGGAAATCATGCCGGATGCGGATCAGAAAGCCTTGCTCGCGAACTTGCTACGGCACGAGATCAGAGGTCCTCAGCTCACCCACCTGTTCCGGGCGCTTCCCCGAAATCTCGTCCGCAAGATGAGTACGCCTCCTGGCAGAGGCCGCTTGGTGGCTGAGACGTATAGGGGCCTGCTGGGATTTGACGACCCGGCAGAAGAGGTAGAGTCTCCTCCCAGTACGTCGCCTCCGTCGGATAAGCCGGGCAGCGAGCGCACCACGAAGGGTGCTCGTCAGAAACTCGAGTCCGCCGATGGCAATGGCGATTCTGATGGTGGCGACAAGTCCCGCGTACGACGGAAGTCGAGTCCCAAAGGCTCGTCAGGGAAGAGCACCTCGAAGCTGAAGAGCACCACGAAAACTGTGGCCAAGAAAGGGGACGATCTACTTCGAAAGCTCGGGGTGATTGGCACAGTCATCGATCTGGGACTCACCTACGGCTCGATTGTGGAGGCCCACGCGACAAAAGAAGAACTTAAGAAGCCTCCCGCCCCTGAGAAGCCGGACATCCGGCCTACAGACACCAAAGCAGTGGTCATCAAGAAGCATCTGACACAGGCAGCGCGAGCTGCCGCGCAAATTCGTTACGACGTTTTGCGGCGACAGAGTGGAAGGGGGAGCATAGTCGGCGAGTCGGTTTCCAAAACGATTACGGAGCCAATCATGGGAATCATTGGCGGGACCCACGGTCGCGCTCTGGATATCAGCGGTCGCATTCGTTCCCGAATGCAATACGTACAGCGGGCGACGATCTCCGAGATAGAAAAGCACGTCTCCTTGAGCGAGGCCGAACGGGAACAAATCCGAGCTGCTATCGAGGACATCTTCCTCAGAGTGGAGGATCAACTCCTTAAATGAACACCCTTGGCCGGAAAGGAACGGGCAATAAGTGGGAATGAACGACCTTTCATGAACGCTGTCTTGCAAGCGAGCGCGGGGCCTTAGAGGAACAGATAGCATTTCGGCTCCAAGCCGCAATACCGTCTCGACCGCGCCGGGCTCGGGTGGAGTCCCCTGAATGAATATGGAGATGGAGATCGTAGTCAGGTTGCACGACGTGTATGTCTGGAAGCGAGTGTGAAGAGTAAAATCAGGATCGCCGCGGTGCTCGCCGTTTGCGACCGGGGCATGAATTCTGGGCCGTACAGAGAGTATGCGGTCTCCATCTTTGTGGGGGGCAACTCCACTTTTGTTCGTCGAGCGTTCCCAATTTTCTGCCAGTCCAATGCTCAGTTCCTACGCACGCTGGCTTCGCTACGCGGCGTACACGCTCCTGATCACGGGGGTCGTGGTGGGGGGGTACTACTTCGTCTACGTGCAGGAGCGGGCCGAGCAGCTGGCCGAGGACCGGCTCGCGCTGCTTCAGGAGTCGGCCCAGTACTTTGAGGACGAGATCGGCCGGGTGCAGGTCAACATCGAGAATACGCTGCGGGACCCGACGAAGCTGGCGTCCGCCGCGACGCTGGACTCGGCCCTCCGCCAGATCTCGGGCGTGACCCACGCGGTGGTCGACGGGTGGAGCGAGCCCCGCTGCCTCCGCACGGCCCGCCGGTACGGCACCCCATCTGCCGCCGAGCCGCGCCTCTCCGCCGTACTGGACCCCGCCGTCCGGCACCCGCACCTCACGTTCCGGCTTCGGGAGGCGGACGGCGGGACGTGCCCGCTGGCTCAGGTGAACCCGGACTCGCTGCTGATCCCCCTTCTTCCGGACCGCGAGTCGGCCTTCGACCATCTCCTCCTCACGAGAGGCGACGGCACGGTGCTTCTCCACAGCGGATCGGGCGCCCTCTCGATCGTGGAGCTGCCGCTCGGGGACGCCGAGCCCCCCACCCGGGACGCGACGGACGACAGCAGCGGAACGGACGGCCTCTACTCCCAGATCTTCACGATGGAGGCGGCGGGCAGCGCCCACCGCGTCTTTCTGCACCCGGTCCGTGTGCCGGTCCGGATCAGCGGGCCGGACGGCCGGGTGGCGGAGACGGGGCGTAAGCAGAACGAGCTGTTGTTTTTGGCGGGAACCGTGCAGGAGCAGGCCCTCCGGGCCGAGGCGCGGACGCTGCCGCCCACGTTGCTTTACGTGCTTCTGGGCGGCCTCGTGCTCACGCTGCTCGCATTCCCCTTTCTGGAGGTGGCCTTGATTGGGCCCACGGAGCCGTTTCGCGCCCACGACCTCTTGGAGCTGGCTGTGGGACTGGTGGTCGCGAGTTCCATCGGGACCCTGGCTGTGTTCAGCGCCCTCTGCACGCATCAGCGCACGCAGGCGCAATTCCAGCGGCTGGAACAGGTCTCCGAGGGCCTCCGGCAGGCCCTCCGGGCCGAGCTCACCGCGGCCAACGAGCAGTTGAAACGGCTGACGGCGCTGGCGAGACGCTGCCAGCAGTGTGCTCGGCGCACGAACGTCCTCGCGGACTCGGCCGTCGCCTCGGCCCTCCGGTATCCTCACTTCGAGATGGCCAGTTGGATCGATCGGGACGCACGCCAAGTCGCGAAGTGGAGCGTAGAGCCGCAGACGACGCCGCTGGTCGACCTGTCGGACCGGGGCTACATCCGTGCGCACCCCCCTGCGCTCCGGGACGCGCCGCCGCGGCCCGACCCGGGACAGGTGTGGGCCTACACCGAAGACGATTCGGTTCGCTGGGTGCTCGAATCCATCCGGTCCAAGAACACCGGCGAGGTGTTTGCGCAGATCTCGAACCGACCGGCTGCCCCGCTCAAGTTTGGTCGGGACACGGCCGTGGTCGCCGCGGCCACCCTTCCGCTGCTCAGCCTCATCGACCCCGTACTGCCCCCCGGACATCAGTTCGCTGTGATCGACGGCTCGGGGCGCACGCTCTTCCACAGCGACCCGCGCCGCAATCTGCGGGAGAATCTCTTTGACACGATCGTCGGGGGCGACCCTCTCCGGGACGCCGTCCTCGCGCGCCGGGCGGACCGGACCACGGCGCAGTACCGGGGGCAGTCGTACCAGTTCTATGCCCATCCCATCGCCGACAGCCCGTGGACGCTTCTGGTGTTCGCCGAACTTGAGCCGGTTCGGGCGCTTCAGGGGCACATCCTGACCTCGGGCATTGGGATATACGGAGGGTATCTGCTCGTGCTGTTGATTGGTCTCGGTCTCTGGATGGGGCTGAACCGTCACGTTGGGGCGAGCCTGCGGCGGCTCCTCCACGCGCTGTGGCCCGACCGGCGGAGGCGGGCGGCGTACCAGCGCCTCCTGACCATTGAAGGGGGGCTCACGGCCCTCTCCGTGGTGCTACTCGGCATGAGCCTGTGGTCCGACGAGTCCATTGGGGTGCACATCGGGGTCGCGGTCCTGGGGCTCGGGGCCCTGCTCTTCTTCTGCCAGTACTGCGGGGGAGAGCCGGTGCCCGACGCCGTCCCCACGGAGGGCCCTGGTGCCGACTGGACGAGGTCCTACCAGGGAAGCCTCCTTCTTCTCATTGTCAACATCGGGGTGCTCCCGGTGGCCATCTCGTACGTCTCGCTGCACGACGAAGGCGCCGAGCTCCTGGCCAAACGGACGCAGCGCATGTTTGCCGAGCAACTCCAGGAGCGTGCCACGGCCCGGATCGAGCAGTCCCGCGATCTCCGGCTGAACGCCTCCGCCCGGGCGGCGCTCTCGGCCGCGCTGTTTCCGGAAGGAGCCTGGGCCCGCGGTCGTCCCTGGGACGTGCACGCCGGGCCCGGCGTGCTGCGAGTGGACGCCGCGGAGACCTGTGTCGGTCGCGGCCGAACAGGGGAGGGGCCCGACGCGGCGCAACCCATCAACAAAACGCTCAGTCAATACCAGATCACCGACGCCGTTACGCAGTGGGGGCAGAACCTGCACGTCTTTAGCCACGCCACCAGTAGCGACGGCGCCTGGCGCTGGTCGGCGTCCGAGACGGGGACGCGCCTCCATTTCTGTCTGCCGTCGGCCCGGACGGCGGGGCTGCCGCCCGCCGGGCACGCGGCAACGGACGACGCGGCCCTCCGGGTGAGCAGTCCCGTCCCGACGGTGGCCGGTCTGATGACGCGGGACCGGTGGGCCGGGCCCCTGCTTATCGGGACCGTGGCGCTGCTCCTCGGCGGGCTCTGGTGGGCCGTGCGGCGCCTTTCCGCCCGCGTCTTCTTCCTGCCGCTGGCGACCGCGGCCGGAACGGGCCCGCCGCCCACCGACGCGGCGGACGGGGGGACGGACGGGACGCGCCCGACCCTCACCATCCGGGGACGCCCCGATCCAGACGACGAAGGCGCCCGGGCGATCGATGCCTCTCAGCTTGATCCGAAGGACGGGGACGAGGCCCTCGTTCAAGCCGCCGAGGAGGCCGAGAATCGGGTCCTCATCGAACACTTTCACCGGGCCCTGGACACGGCCGAGGGGGTGCAGGCAAAGCGCCGACTGCTCGAGCGCCTCCTGGCCCTGGACATGCCCGTAGACGTGTACTCCGACATCGATCCGCTGCCCTACCTGCGAACGCAGTTTGGCGAGGACGACTCGCTGTCGACCGGTCCCGTCGACTTTCATGCCTGGGCGACGGTGCTCCGATCCTTCGAGAAGCGAGTGGGTGCGCAGGGGCCCTCGGCCGACTGTGTCGAGTCCCTGACGGCCCGACGGGCGTCTGGGGGGGAGGACGGTGCGGCCGTGACCCCGGCGTTCGAGTTGCTGTGCAGGGAGTGTTGCGCGGACGCCCATCTCCGTGCCCGTGCCGGGCAGCTCGTGGAGCGCGTGGCCGGGCATCCGGAGTTTGATGCGTTCAGTGAGGAGCAGATCGTCGCGAAGGTTGAGCACCACGCTCGGCCGCACTACCAGCACCTCTGGATGACGTGCACGGATGAGGAGAAGGTCGTCCTGTACCGATGCTGCGTCGACGGCTTCGTGAGCCCGGCCGCTCGGCCGGTGGCCGAACAACTGCTTCGCCGCGGCCTTCTGGTGCAGGACCCAGTCCTTCGGCCCATGAACGAGAGCCTGCGCCGGTACGTCGCCTACCTGGACTCCCCGGTCGTCGACCAGTACGAGGAAGAAATGACCAGGATGACCTGGAGCCAAGTGCGCACTCCCCTCCTCCTGGCCCTCGCGATGGGCATGGGGTTCGTTTTCGCGACCCAGCCCGTCGCCGCGAAGAAATGGATCGCGGCGCTCGCCCCCGTGTTGGCTGCCGGCCTCCCGGCCCTCATCAACCTGGGCGCCGGCTTCTTTCCGGGGGACGCGACGAACGAGATCGCGCCCCGGACGTAGGACAGGCCCACTTTACAGAAAGCCCCCCAAGCACCCTCTTCGAGACCCGATGCACAGTCCGCCGGGCCTCTTCATTTGAAATTCGACCCCTCCCCGGGCAACTTTTCGCCGTTGTAGGTCTTGAAGCTCAATCGGAAGACAGGCCCGGCGTGGGACAACCGTGAACGTTCGGGACACTGCCTGGGTCGGTAGCGAAGTTTGGTCAAACGCACCAGACTGTAAATCTGGCGGCTCTGCCTTCGGAGGTTCAAATCCTCCCCGGCCCACCGCTTTTGAGTGTGGAATTAGGTATTTGGAATGGGGAATTGGGCAGCGGAGACTCTGCAGCCCACATTCCGAAATCTACATTCCCCACTCGGCACGCGGGAGTAGCTCAGGGGTAGAGCATCACCCTTCCAAGGTGAACGTCGCGGGTTCGAATCCCGTCTCCCGCTCACTACCGAATGTGAAGTTGGGAGTTCGGAACGGGGAATAACATCCGGCAATCCCACACTCTGCATTCCACATTCCACACTGCGTAGCGGCCGCCTTAGCTCAGGGGTAGAGCACTTCCATGGTAAGGAAGGGGTCCCCGGTTCGAATCCGGGAGGCGGCTCTTTCGGCTCTTGCCGTCTTACTTTTTGGGCTCGGGCCCTGTCGCCGACCGGTCCGTTCCCGCGTTCTTGTCGCACCATACTCCGAACAGAACCCCCCACAGACGCCATGGCGAAGCAAGCCTTCGACCGAGAGAAGCCGCACGTAAACGTAGGAACGAT
>JBDGQP010000176.1:12825-12990 GCA_042218975.1 Salinibacter sp. | reverse complement strand
TCCTCCAGCGCGTCGGGCACCAGCTCCGCGAACACCATCCAAATCATCGCCCCGGCGGCCAGGCCCAATCCGATGGGCAGAAACGGTTCGAAGACGAGCACGAAGAGGAAGGCCGGGAGGGCCATGAGCGGCTGCGGCAGGCTCGTGAAAATGCTCCAGCCCGCC
>JBDGQP010000176.1:0-12815 GCA_042218975.1 Salinibacter sp. | reverse complement strand
AATGAGGACGAGGCTGATGGCGAGTCCTTCGGGGATGTTGTGGACGGCGATGGCCGCGGTGATGAAGATGCCCAGTTCGTCGCCGCCGCCGAAGGAGACCCCCACCCCCACGCCCTCGGCGAAAGAGTGAGCCGTCATTACGCCCAGGATGAGCAATGCCTTGCGGGCGTCCGCCCCCGCCAACTCGGCCACGTCGTGCCCCTCCTCGCCCGTGATGAACATGTTGGCGAGCAGGATGAGGCCCAGCCCCATCAGGATGCCCGCCAGGGTGCGGGCCACGCCGAGCGCCGATCCCTCGACGACTAGGCTATGGCTGGCTGCGAGCATGAGCCCGCCCGCGGCGGCGTTGAAGACGCCCAGCCACCAGCCGCCAATCTCGCGTACGACCAGAAAGGGCAATGCCCCCAGGCCGGTGGCGACGGCGGTGAGGAAGGCAGCAAAGACGACCGTCGAGACGCTGATTTCGACCACAGGAACGAGCTACGCAGAGAAGGGACCAAAACAGACCCGGTCGTCCGGGTGAACGCTTACAGCACCAAATTGAAGAGATAGCCGAGTCCGACAATCGACACGGCGACCGCGCCAAAAAACGTCGCCGGCAGGCGCGTCTCCATTACCTTCTTGAGCGTCATTGCCTCCGGCAGCGACAGGCCCAGTGGCACCATCTGAACGCCGCAGGTGTCACCAGCGGGATGCTCTACGTCACCGGCGCCGGTCCGATCGACAGAATGCAAGAGGGGTTCGCGTACATCGGCGCGGCGAGCCCTACCAATAGGGACACCGCCGGGGGACCGGGTCCCCGCGCCGCTTTCCTCTCCGGTCGGCACGACGCCCCCACGTGCCGTCTCATCCCACCATCGCCGCGACGTTCTGCCCCAGGATGACGACCCCCGTGATCACCAGAAAGACGGCGAAGCCGCGCTTGAGACGGGCCTGCGGGACGTACGCGCCGACCCGGCCGCCGACGATGCTCCCCACCACGCCGATGGCGGAGAAGATGAGCACCAGGTCCCAGTGAATCGAAAAGCCGGCCTCGTGCATCACGTCGATGTACTTCACGAAGCCGCTGATGCTTTTGAGCGCGATGATGAGGAGGCTCGTTCCGATTGCCAGGCGCATCGAGAGGCCGCACAGGAGCACCAGCGCCGGCACGATCAAGAAGCCGCCCCCGACGCCCACGATGCCCGTGAGCACGCCCACCCCGAGTCCGTCGAGCATCACCTTCCAGAACGTCCGGGTCGTGGTGGCGTCGGCCGTCCCGCCGCCCCGAAACATCATCACGGCCGCCAGCAGCATCACGCCGGCGAAGATGGACAGCTGGAGCGCCCCGGGCATGAACTGCGACACGTAGGCCCCGACGTAGGCCCCCACGATGCCCGGGCCCCCGAACAGCCCCACGCTCCGCCAGCTTACCTGCCCCCGGATCGCGAACGGCAGGCCGCCCACCAGGCTGATGAGGGCGACGATGCCGAGCGACTCGGCGATGGCGAGCTTGCTGGGCTCCCCGACGAGGTAGACCAGGACGGGGACGGTGAGGATGGACCCTCCGGAGCCGAGAAGGCCGAGGACGAGCCCGACGAGCAGAGCGCCGAGCCAGGCGGCGTACATGAGAGCGGGGGATCGAGGAGTGGAACGCGAACGGACCCGCCCCGCCCAAACGGAGGGCGAGGAACTCGTCGCGGATCGACCGTCTACGCGGCGACGGCGTCGGCCTCCGTCGTGGGGTAGTGGTCGATGTGGTCGTTGATGTAGACCACGTCGCGGCCCGTGCGCCGCAGGAAGGCCGAGGCCGCCGCCGCCCGCGCTCCGCTGCCGCAGTGCACCAGCAGCGTCTGGTCGGTCGGCAGATCCGCCGCGTACTCCGGCAGGCGGGTGTAGGAGGCGTTCAGGGCTCCCTCCACGTGGCCCTCCTCGAACTCCGACCGGTAGCGCACGTCGAGCACCGCCGCGTCGTCGACCTGCCGGAGGGCATCGAGGTCGTCGAACGTGACCTCCTCGATCGTCGCGCTCGTCCCGCCGTCCTGGAAGTAGCGCTGCAGGGTCTCGATCTCGGCGTAGCCGACGACGTTGTCGAACCCGATGCGCACGAGGTCGCGGACCGCCTCCTCCACGCCCGTCTCGTCGACGATCAGGTAGATCGGCGTCGCCGGGTCCTCGACCAGCGACCCGACGACGGCGTTGAAGGTCTTGTTCATCGGCGCGTAGAGGCTGCCCGGAATGTGGTGGGCCATGAAGGCCGACCGGTCCAGCCGCGTGTCGACGAGGAGCGCCTCCTCGTCGTCGGCGACGTCACCGAGCTCGCGGCTCGTCAGCCGGCGGGGCGAGGGCAGTTGCCCGAGCACCGGGGGGCCTTCCTTGTTGTCCCGCTTCATGCGGGCGAAGTACATCTGCGGCTCGGGCTGGTCCTCCAGAATTGCGTCCACGAAGTGGTCTTCGTCCTCACGGGCCGCATCGATCATCGGGTTGAACCGCTTCTCGTACCCGATCGTCGACTGGGGCACCGCGCCGAGGGCCTTGCCGCAGGCCGAGCCCGCGCCGTGGGCGGGCCACACCTGCAGGTGGTCCGGCAGGTCGAGGACCCGCTGCACCGAGTCGTAGAGGGTGCGCGCCGACGGGGCCATCGCCCCTTCCACCTTCGCCGCCGACTCCAGCAGGTCCGGTCGGCCAAGGTCGCCGACGAACACGAAGTCGCCGGTCATGATGCCCATGGCCTCCCCTTCCTCGGCCCCGCCGCCGCGGTCGGTGACGAGAAACGAGAGGTGCTCCGGCGTGTGGCCGGGGGTGTGGAGCGCCGTGATCTCGATGTTGCCCACCGAGAAGGCATCGCCGTCGTAGAGCCACTGCACGTCGTAGTCGCCCCCCGTGGTCGTCGGCCGCTGAGCCCACTCGTACTTCCAGTTCTCGTCGCCCTCGTCCGAGAGGTAGAGCGCCGTGTCGAAGCGCTCGGCGAACTCGCGGGTGCCGGACAGGAAGTCGGCGTGGATGTGCGTCTCGGCCACGGCCACGATCTCCACGCCCTCCGCCTCGGCGAGGTCGAGGTACTGGTCGATGTCGCGCTCGGGGTCGACGAGCAGGGCCTCCCCGGTCTGCTGACAGCCGATGAGGTAGGCGTACTGGGCGAGCTTCTCGTCGAAAATCTGTCGGAAGAGCATGGGGTTAGGTAGTCTGAGTTCGAGGGGAATGCGTGTTGTCAAGGGGATCGCCGGGGAGCGACCCGTCTGCCAGTAGCGTGTATTGCGTATTTCGTATCTCGTCAATCTCGACGTTCGACACGATGAAATACGCAACACGCAATACGCATCTAGTGACCTTGCGCAACGAGTCTGACCAATTCGAGGGCGACCGTTTTGGAGCCGCTCGTACCGATCCGTGAATACTTTCGCTACGTCCGCTTCTTGCTTGCGGCTGTCCACGGTCCCCAGCGATCGGGGAACGTGATTTGCGTACGTTCTCACGGATCGGTATCGCGTGACCGCGGCGAGCAGGTGCAAGGGTCTGCGTGTCGACGGAGAAACCGGGGGCGACCCCGTTACGGATTCTGCGATATCCGTCAATCCAGTTGTGCAAGCCCACTAGTGCGGCAAATACGGCTTCAGGTGCCCGTACGTCCACGCCCCGATCATCGCGCTCAGGAGCGCCACGGCGACCGGCGTGACGCCGGCCCCGATGAGGGCGTAGATGGGCCCGGGGCACGCCCCGAGCAGGCCCCAGCCGAGCCCGAAGGCCGTGCCACCTGCGAGCTGGTTGATGCCCCGGTCGAAGGGCTTGTCGCCGATCGTAATGGGCGCCCCGCGGATCGTGCGCGCACCGAGGCGGCGCAGGAGGGTGATGCCCGCCCCCGCGACGACCACGGCGCTCCCGATGATGCCGTACATGTGGACCGCCTGGAGGCGAAACATCTCCTGAATGCGAAACCAGGACACCACTTCGCTTTTGACGAGGAGGATGCCGAAGAGCGTGCCCATCCCGAGGTAGAGGAGGGCGTCGGCCGCCCGCAGCGAAGCGGTCGAGGTCGTGTTCGGAGAGGACGTCGTGGTGGGCATGGAGCGAGGACAGTCTGGGAACGGGGGCTACAGGAATCGGCGGCCGCGCGGGCCGAGGGCGTCGGGCTTACAGCAGCAGGGGGAGCAGCACGTAGGTCGTGACGAGGCCCCCGATGAAAAAGCCAACGACCGCGATCAGAGAGGGCACCTGGAGGGTGGCCAGGCCGGTAATGGCGTGGCCCGAGGTGCACCCGCCGGCGTAGCGGGCGCCGAAGCCCACCAGGAAGCCGCCGAGCACGATCGCGACGAGGCCCGGGAGCGTCGTGAGGCTCGACCAGCTAAAGAGCATCGGCGGCACGAGCCCCGAAAAGTCGGTGATCCCGAGGGCCCGCAGGTCGGCCTTCGTCGCCGCCGCGATGCCGGTGGCCCCCCCGCCGCCGAGAACCTGCACGGCCACAACGCCGCCGAGCAGGATGCCGACCACGAAGAGCAGGTTCCAGAGGCCGCTGGCCGTCCAGTCGTAGTTGAAGTACTCGGCCCGGCCCGGCACGGTGGCCGCGCAGGCGTGCTTCAGGCTCGAGGAGACGCCGAAGGCCTTGCCCGTGAGCAGGAGCAGCAGCGGCACGAAGAGCCCGATCATCGGCCCGGCCACGTACCAGGGCCAGGAGGCGGAGAGGAGGTGAGTCATGGCCGTCGCTTCGTTTGTAGCTTCATGTTATTACAAGTAGGCTGTGCGTCTCCAATCCCCGAGCGGAAGAAAAGGTTCCGACGGGAGAGTCCGGTCGACTGCGTCCGGTCGCCGCGGCCATGCCGTCCCTGCGGAGGAGCACTTCACCCCCCCTGGGGCGCGTGCCTACTCGACAGCTCCGCCTCGTCCGGCCCGGCGGGGATCCCCGCCGGCGGCGACCGCTCCGTTGCCGAGGATTTTCACCGCCGCCGCGAAGCCCATGCGGAGCTCGCCGCGCAGGGAGATGGGCTGCAGGCGGTGACCACGGGCGCGGAGCCCCTCCACCACGGACGGCGCCAGGCCGTCCTCGTACTGAACGAGGAACGAGTTGGGGCCCGTACCGGCAGGGGCCTCGCCCACCAGGAAGCGGGGCTGCTCCAGGGCCCGCTGCGGCCCCAGGCCGCGGTGGATGACGCCGCTCACGATCTGATAGACGGCCGACGTGATCCAGGCGTTGCCGCCGGCCCCCGTGGCCAGCAGGGGCGTGCGGTCCGCGCCCGTGCCCTCGAACACCAGGGTGGGCGAGATGCTGGTCGCGTTACGGGCAAAAGGGAGGCGGGCGTTGTACGCGCCCGGCGACGACCGGTAGGAGCCGAGCTTGTCGTTGTATAGGAAGCCGAGTCCCGGCGTCATGTAGAAACTCCCCCCCCAGGTGCCGAGCGTCTGGGTAACGGCGACCATGTTGCCGTCCCCGTCGGCCACCGCGAATCCCGTGGTCCCTTTGCCCTCGCGGGTGCCGTCCAGCCGCGGGACGTGGGGCGCAACCGGGGACGAGTCGTCGGCCGCGGCGGTCCAGGAGGCAGGGGCCCGCCGCCGACCACTAGTGGGAGACGCAGAGGCCGACGAGTGGCGGACGCGGAGGCCGGGGGCGCACGGGGCGGGAGCGCCGCCGCCGGCCCCGTCGTCGACGACCGACGTGATCGCCCGCTCCGGGTCGAAGCATCGCCAGCGAGCGCGGGCCGTGTCCGGGTGCTCGAACGCCGCGCGCCGCACCGGCCAGAGGCCCGGGTCGGCGATGCGGCCGCTGGTCTCCGGGGTCAGCTTCCAGGCCTCGATCATGGCGTGCAGGCGGTCCGTGTCGGTCGGGTACGCCCCGGTGGTTGCCTCCTGCTGGGCCAACAGCTGCAGCTTGCTCACCAGGGTGGCCCCGCCGGTGGTGGCCGGCGCGCTGCCGTAGATCGTGTGCCCCCGGTACGTGCCCGTCATGGGCGTCCGCTCGGCGGCCCAGTAGCGGGCCAGGTCCCGCTTCGTCATCGCGTTGCCCTTCCCGCGCAGGTCCTCCACGATGCGCTCCGCGACCGCGCCCTCGTAGAAGGCGTCGGCCCCATTCTCGGCGATCCGGCGGAGCGTCCAGGCGAGGTCCGGGTTGCGGAGCGTGTCGCCGGGCTGGAGCGGGCGGCCGTCCTCGAAGAAGAGGGCCCGGGTGGCCTCGTACTGGCGCAGCTCCTCCGCGCGACGGCGCAGCGTGGTGGGCAGCACCTCCCGGAGCACGAACCCTTCCTCGGCGAGCTCGATCGCGGGGGCCAGCAGGGCGGCCCAGGACACCTCGCCGCTGCCGTATCGCGTCCAGGCCGTTTCCATCCCGGCCACGGTCCCGGGCACGTTCACGACCGTCGGGCCGTGGCGGGGAATATTGCCCTCGTCGTCGGTCAGGGCCCCGTTCTGGAGCGTGGCGGCCTGCGGCACGCGCGTCAGAAACTCGATGGCGGTCGGGGCCTCCATGCCCTCCAGGGACACGAGCATCTGGCCGTACCCACCGATCCCGCTCGCGTCCGGCTCCACGACGCCGACGGCGAAGGACACGGCCACGGCGGCGTCGACGACGTTGCCGCCCTTCCGCAGAATGGTGAGTCCGGCTTCCGTGGCCCGGGGGTGGGCGGAGGACACGGCCGCCCGGCCCGTGTCGGGCCGCTGCGTCGGCGGCCGGGCCCGGAGCAGATCATCGATCGACTGCGCCAGCGCCGGGCGCGTCTCGGCCCCCAAGGCCGACGCGCGGTGCTCCGCCCGGGCCGCCCGCCACGCCGCGCGGAGGGCCGGGGCCGCGGTCGTGTCGTAGTAGAGGGCCTCGGTCCGGTCGGCCACCCGCTCGTACACGCGGCGGTTGTAGGCCGCGCGTTCCAGCGAGGCCCGGAAGGGACGCACCGAGGGGGCTGCGTCCGGCCGCCGCGAGAGGTCGATCCAGTGCAGGCGCCCCTTTCGCGGAAACATGTTGCCGTCGACGCGCCCGCCGAGGCGGTCCGGGTCTCCGTTGTAGCCGGGGCCGGGCCGGGGCAGGGCGACCGCCGCGAGCGCGTCCCCGTCGGGCGCCCAGGCGACCTCGGCCCGGAGGCCGGCCGCGCGGCTCCGGAACCGGCCCGCCGTGTCGGTCACCGCGACCGCCCCGCCGTCCCCACGGACGCTGAACGCGATGAGGCCCCCGTCGGGGCCCCAGGCGGGGCGGGCGTACGGGCCGGACAGCAGCACCTCGGGCGCCGTCGAGTCGGCGTTGAGGGCGAGTACCCGCAGCGACCGTCCCTCGTCGCGGGCGGCCGCAAAGACGACCCGGCGGCCGTCGGGAGAGAAGGCCGGGGCCCGCTCGGCCCCGAGGGCATCGGTCAACGGGCGCTCCGTGCCGTCGGGGGCCCGCAGCCAGAGGTTCGACTGCCGGCCGCGCCCCGTCCGGAACGCGAGGGCCCCCGTCGAGGCGACCGCCGGGGCCCGTTCGGCACGGTCCGGCGTCTCCGTGATCCGCCGCGGCGTGCCGAACGTCCCGTCCGGCCGTCGGTCGAGCCGCCAGAGGTCGGGCTGACCCTCGCGGGTCGACGAGAAGTAGAGGGTCTCGCCGTCGGGGCCCCACGCCGGGCCCCGGTCCCAGGCCGGGCCCGAGGTCAGTCGCACGGCCGCCTGCCGGCCCGGGCCCGGCGCGCGCAGCCAGAGATCCCCGAGCAGAGAGAACGCCACGGCCCCCGTCGGGGACACGGCCGGGTCGCGGGCCCCTTGCGTGACGGTGACGGAGTCAGCCTCCTGGGCCGGGGCGGACAGCGGGAGGCCGAGGAGGAGGGCGGCGACGAGGGTGAGGCGGCCTGTGAACGAGGTCATGGAGAAGAGCCTGGGTGGGAAGAGAATGGGGGCACGTCTCGTCTGGGCGGCGTCGCCGGGGGCCGCGGAGGCGCCCCCCGGAACACCAAAAAGAAAAAGCCGGAACCGAGAGAGCAGGCGCGGACGCCCACTCTCTCAGTCCCGGCAGAGAATCCGCTCGTCGGGGGACCCGTCCGACATGGGCGGACCGGCCCGGTGAGGAGCGAGAGGGGCCTAGCCGTCGACGTTCGGGTTCGACCGGATCTCCGTGTTCGTCAGCGGGAAGAAGGTGCCCGGATTCTGACGCGCGTCCGACTCGGGAATCCAGCCCTGATTCGCCCCGGGCGAGATCTCGCCGAACCGGTACATGTCCGTCAGGCGGCGCCCCTGCAGGTACAGGTTCGCCTGGCGCGAGTCCTCGAGCAGCCTCATACGGCTGACCCCCTCGTTCGCCGGGCCGTCGTAGGGACTCAGCCCGTCGAGGGCCCGAAGCCGATTAATCTGTGTCCGGAACGTAGAACCCGGGCCTGTGTCCCCGTTTGCGAGGGCCACCTCGGCGATGATCAGGTGCATCTCGCGCGCCGAGACGATCCGGATGTCCTGAAACTGGGTCCCGTTCCCGGAATACTTGGTGGTGATGACGTCCTGCAGGTACGGGTGCACGACCTCATCGACGGGGTCCTCGAAGGTCACTTCGGCCACCTTCTTTCCGTCGGAGGACTGTGACTCCACGTAGACTGTGGAGTCGGGGGCCAGCTCGTTTCGCTGGTTAATCTGGAACGCGACGTCCGATTCGAAGTCCCCGTCCGAGCTCACCGGCAGGGCGTAGATGAAGTTGTCCCCCTCCATCATGTTGAGGGCCGCCCGGGCGGCGTCCGCGGCCGCTTGGTTGGAGACGAGCGGGCTGCTGGTGTTGACGTCGTCGGCCGGGTGCACCTTGCTCCAGACGCTGCGGCTGAAGAGGATGCGGGCCTTCATGGCCTGCAGCTCCGTCCGGTAGTTCGAGTCGAGCTGGAGGCCCTTGTTGACCCAATCGAGGGCCTTGTCGTACAGCCGGGTCATGTTCTGTTCGCCGATGGGCGTGCCGGCCTCCCGCTTATCGGAGAAGGCCCAGTTGGAGAACATGTCCCCGACGGTCGTTTTGATGATGGCCCCGTAGAGGTAGGCCCGGGCCAGGAGCTGCTCGTTGGGCAGCGTCCCCTCCTCCTGGAAGCCCTCCAGGCGGCCGACGAACTCCCGGGCCGTCCACTCGGCCTCGGCCACGTAGGTGAAGGCCACGTCGCTGAACTCGTTGTTCGGATTGCCGATGAACCCCCGGCTCAGGTTAAGCCACGCATCCCGGGTGCCGACCCAGATCAGCTCGTCGGTCGACGCGGAGTACGGGGCGTAGATGTACCCGAGGGCCCGGGTGACGGTTGACTGCAGGCCGTCGGTCATAGGGGCGGCGGCCGACGGGACGTTCAGCCGTTGCTCCTCGAGGGTATTCGGGTTCTGCACCTCCAACAGGTCGCAGGCGCCGATGCCCACGGCCAAGAGAACGATAAGTGAGAGACTAGCAATGCGCTTGTACATGGACCACTTTGGGGTTTCGGTGTAGGGCATACTCGGTGTGGGATGCTGCGGAGGCACCTGCAGGGGCTAGAACGTCGCCCGGATCTCGAAGGAGTACCGCCGGGGGATGGGCACATTCCACGCCTCGATGCCCGCACGGAAGCTGTTATCGAAGGTATCCCCACCCCCTCGCCCGAACGTGTTGGTCTCGGGGTCCTGCCCCGTGTAGTCGGGGTGGGTCCAGAGGTACAGGTTCCGGCCGGCGAGCGTGAGCGTCAGGTCCTCGGCGCCGAGGGTGGACACCAGCGACCCCGGCACGTTGTAGGTGAGGCTCAGCTCGCGCCAGCGGAGGTTGTCGGCCGGTTCGATGTGGTTCAGCCCACTGAACGGCGCCAGGCCGAGCAGCTCATTCAGCCATGTCTCCAGGGCCTGCGTGCGCACCTGCCCGCTGTTCTGCGGGTTGAAACTTCCGTCGACGCCCCCGGTCTGGAAGTCCCGGGTCACGCGCGCCGCCAGCGGCGTGTTGCGGCCGATCGCGGTATTTTTCTTCCGGAAGGCCCCGTCGAGGTTGTTCACGAAGTAGTTTCCGAACTTGTACTCGAACATCGTCGACAGGCTGAAATTGCCGTAGCTGAGGTCGACGCCGAAGGAGCCGGACCAGTCGGGCCACGGCTTGCCCTTGTAGTTGTTGAGCGGCGCGGCGAGGTCCGGGTTGCCGCCCTGTTTGAGCAGGACCTGCGTCGTGTTCGCCGGGAGCTGGCTGATGACGGGGTTCGGGCCGTCCAGCAGGCTCCGGAGCTGGTCCTTCGTGTCCGGCTCGCCGTCGCCGTTGAGGTCCACCGGGAGGGCGTTGTCCGGCGTCTCCATGAGGGAGGCGCCGAAGTGCGCGCCGGGCGCGAAGCCCTCCGTCACGTAGTTCCGGACGCGAGGGTAGGAGCCGGCCGCCTTGATCGGCGGCGCGCCCCCCAGGTCCGTCACCTGCTCCCAGAGGTACGCGGCATTGGCGAAGACGTCGACCGACAGGTTCTGCCCGCTGACGGGCGTGGCGTTGACGCCGAGCTCGACGCCCTGCCCCTTCGTCTCGCCGATGTTCACGAGCTGGGAGGCGCGGAAGCCCCCGGTGGGGGGAAACTGCCGCGGCACGAGGGCGTCGCTAACGGTCCGGTTCCAGTACGTGCCGTTGAACGTGAGTCGATCCGCGAGGAATCCGACCTCCGTGCCGATCTCCCACTCGGTGGAAATCTCTGGCTTCAGGTCATTGTTGCCGAGGTTGTCCGGCGCGATGCCCGAGCCCCCCGGCGGCGAGAGCGGGCCGAAGGTCGTCAGGGCGTCGAAGGCCCCCGGCTGCAGGCCGGACTGTCCGAGGGCGGCCCGGAACCGAAGCGACGAGACCGGGCCGACGCCCCCGGAAGGCCAGAAGTCGGCGTCCGAGGGGACCACCGAGGCCGACACCTTCGGGTAGGTGACCGTGCTGAAGTCGTCGCCGAAGGCGCTGTTGGCGTCGAGCCGAACGCCGCCCGTCACGAAGATGAAGTCGTTGATGCCGACCTGCTCCTGAGCGAACAGGCCGATCTGAACGATCTCCCGAAACGTCTCCTCGCGGTCGAACCGGGAGGCCGCCGAGGCGACGTTGAACCCGGGTCCCGGGAAGCCGGCCCCCGAGACGCTCACGACGGTCTGTCGGGTAATGAACCCCTGTGATCCCACCGTGAGCGAGGAGGTGATATTGTCGGTGATTTGGTTGTCGAGGATGGCCTTCGTGTCGAGGGTCAGTTCCAGGTTCCGGGTGTCCGCAATCTGGCGGAGGCCGTCGGTGTTGGAGCCCACGAGGCCGTCGACGTCCCACCCGAAGGGCGTGACCTCCTCGCCGAAGGTGTTGGTGAAGTCGACGCCGAAGGTCGCGTCGAGGGTGAGCGGCTCGATGGGCCGGTAGTTGCCGTTCACGTTTCCGGAGAAGCGCTGCGTCTCCTGAGAAATCGTCTGCTGCAGCGTCTCCTCCAGCGTCGCGAACGAGCCCCCGTACTCCTGGGCCTCAGTCACGCGCCGCGGATTGGAGCCGGAGGCGACGGCCAGTACCCCGAAGATGTTGTTGCCGGCCGCTATGGTCGAGAAATCCGTCTCGTTGTAGCGGGCGGTCACGCGGAGCCGGGAGTTCTCGGACGGAAAGATGCCGACGTTGATGTTGCCCTGCGCCCGCGTCACCTCGTCGCTCGCCGGGCCCGACAGGCCGCTCGGAATGCCCACCGGCCCGTTCTCCGTCGAGAAGCGCCCGGAGGCGAAGTACGTGATCGTCTCGGTGCCCCCTTCCACCGAGCCGGAGTACGTCTGCGTGTATCCGGTCTGGAGCAGGTCCTTGATCGCCGAGTGGCCCACCAGTTCGTACTGCTGGACGCCATCTTCCCCTCCGTAGAACTTGCTCATCTGATCCACCTGCGTCTGCGTCGCTGCGAACCCGACCTGATCGGGGGTCCGGCGCTCCGGGGCCTGGATTAGTCCCTGCCTAACACTGAGGTTGAACTGCGGCTCCTGACCGGCATCCCCCCGCTTGGTGAAAATCTGAATGACCCCGTTCGAGGCCTCCGACCCGAACAGCGTCGCGGCGGCCGCGCCCTTCAGAATCTCGACGCGCTGGATGGCGCTCGGGTTGAGGTCGTCGAGCCGCGAAGTCGTGGCGGGCCCGCCGGCGCCGACGAAGCCGGAGAAGCCGCCGCCGTTGTCCGCCCGGATGCCGTCGATGTACACGACCGGCTCGTTGCTCTGCGACAGGCTGGCCGACCCGCGGATGCGGATCTGGGAGCCCTGCCCCGTCATGCCGCTTCCCGGGATGGACTGTACGCCCGGCTCCCGGCCCTGCAGTAGCTCGGAGACGTTGCTGATCGGGTTCTCCTCCAGGTCCTCGGCGTTCACGGTCGAAATCGTGTTGCCGAGCTTGCGCTTCTCAACCTGCCCACCGGTCCCGGTCACGACGACCTCGTCGAGGCCGAGGCGGTCGGAGGCCAGCTCGAAGTCGACCGTCACGGTCTGGTTGGCCTCCACCTGCACGGTCTGCCGCTGAGTGCTGTAGCCGACGAAAGACGCGACCAGGGTCACCTCCCCGGCCGGCACCGACTCGATCACGTAGTTTCCCTGAGCATCGGTGGCCGCCCCGATGTTCTCGCCCTCCACCACGACGCTCACGCCGGGAAGAGGGTCGCCGGTCTGGGACGCGACGACCTGCCCCTCAACGGTTCCCGTCTGGCCCCAGGCGACGGTGGGCAGGAAGAAAAGTAGTAAGAGCGGAAGGGCCACTGCGAATCTCGTAGCGGATGTACCTCTCATGGGGGTGCCTCTCTGCGATTGGTGGTGGTGGCGAGTGCGGACTCGGGCGCCGAGCCGCCGTCAGACACCCCATATCCCTAACAGCCCCGTGAACCATATGCAAAGAACGAGGGGCGGGGGACAAGACACTTCACCTTTTATTTATACCAATTGCCGAATGAAGAATGGCCTATTGGTTT
>JBDGQP010000175.1:0-8678 GCA_042218975.1 Salinibacter sp. | reverse complement strand
GTTTTGTTGGCGTCAACTTGACATTCTCGGCGGCGTCCTCGTTCATAAAGGCCGTGTAAGCGCTATCACCCAGTCTCGTCGTTTCCGAGGGACCAGTCTCGTCGTTTCCGAGGGAAGCGTTCGGGAGAGGGGGATAGATGTCGCCCTTCAGCAAAATTCCGGTCTACCATGAGGACGTTGCTACGAGGTTTGTCGCTTGCCGCTCTCGGTCTGTTCCTCGTCTCCGGTGCCTTCGCACAGGAGGGAAAGATCAGCGGTCGGGTCGTGGAGGAGGGAACGGGGAAGCCCATTCCCGGGGCCAACGTGATCCTGGTCGGGACCCAGAAAGGGACCACGACGAATGCGAACGGCCAGTATACAATCTTGAATATCGACCCCGGCACCTACAGCATCCGGGCCTCGGCCGTCGGGTTTGAGAATCAGACCGTGGAGGGCGTGGAGGTCAGCATCGACCTGACGACGGAGCTCAACTTTCAGTTGCCGGAGGAGACGGTTGGGATGGAGGGCGTAACGATCCAGGCCCAGGACAAAGTCGTGCAGCAGGACCTCTCCGCGAGCCGGGTCGACATCGACGCGGAGAACCTGGAGAACCTGCCGGTGACCGACGTACAGTCCGTCGTGGGCCTACAGGCCGGCGTCCAGGGCCTCAACATCCGGGGCAGCGAGCGCCAGGAGGCCAGCTTTCGGGTCGACGGGGCAAGCCTGAGCAGCTCGCGCGACAGGAATCCGTACTCGGCCATCAGCTACACGTCGGTGAAGGAGGTGCAGGTGCAGTCCGGCGGCTTTGCGGCCGAGTACGGCAACCTGCGCTCCGGGCTCGTCAACGTCGTCACCAAGACGCCCTCCGCCGACCAGTACACCGCGGAGGTGCTGGCCCGCTACCGCCCGCCGACCGACAAGCACTTCGGCCCCGACCCCGACGACCCGAACTCGTACTGGATGCGGCCCTACCTCGACCCGCAGGTGGCCTTCGAGGGCACCGACGAGTGGCCGGAGCGGCTCCAGCAACAGTACCCGAACTTCCGCGGCTTCAACGCCCTCGCGGCGGAGCGGGACGATCTGACGCCTCAGCAGGCCCAGGAGCTGTTCAAGTTCCGGCACCGGAAGGACATCTCGATCGACCAGCCCGACTGGGTCTTCGATGGCACGATCGGCGGGCCGGTGCCCGGCATCAGCGACTACCTGGGCAACCTCCGGTTCCTGGCCTCCTACCGCCAGCGGGACCGGCAGTACATCGTGCCCCTTTCGATGGACGGATACAGCGAGTACAACGGCCGGCTCAAGCTCACGAGCGACCTTACCTCGAGCATGGAGCTCACCCTTCAGGGCATGCGCGCCCGGCAGGAGGGTCAGAACGACGAGTTCCCGCGCACCGGCCCGACGCGCATCCTCCGCCACGACGACCGGGGCGAGGTGCGCGGCTTCAACGGCCTGCACAGCTACAGTCCGTCCCAGGATCAGATCTTCGGCACCAGTGCCCTCTCAGAGAGCTACATCGACCGTAGCATGGCGTCGGTGAATCTGAGCCACACGATCAGCGAGAACACCTTCTACGAGGCGCGGGTCCAGTGGTACCGGACCGAGTACCGGACCGGGCCGCCGTTGCCCCGGCGGGACACCACCACGGTCAGGACCTTCGGGGACTTCGAGGCCACGGAGGCTCCCCTCAGCTACTCCTTCTCCTCGACCAACTCGCTGACGGGCATGCGGATGGGGGGCCACCACGGCGAGTTCCGCGACACCACCAACACGACCGACTGGCTGGCGAGCATCGACGTCACGAGCCAGATCGACGAGTACAACGAGGTGAAGGCCGGCGTGAAGGTCCGCGTGAGCCCGCAGGAGGTCGACTACGAGTACAAAGACTTCCTGTTTACACCCTCCGACACCCGGGCCAGCTGGAGCGAGACCCCGATCTACGGGGCCGCCTACGTCCAGGACAAGCTCGAGTTCGAGGGCCTCATCGTCAACGCCGGCCTCCGGCTCGACTACTTCGACCCGAACACCAAGTCGTTCGTTTTCGACCGGTACCCGGAGGAGTTTCTGGGCCGGTTCGCACCGGTGATGGATACGCTTCTCCAGAAGCAGGCGGTGGAGCCGGACCTCAACCTGAGCCCGCGGCTGGGGGTGTCCTTCCCGATCACCGAGTCCAACAAGATTTACTTCAACTACGGGCACTTCTACCAGCAGCACGCCCCCGACAACCTGTATGAGGTGCAGCGCTCCCAGATCACCAATGGGGTCACCGAGATCGCAAACCCCACGGCGCCACGCCCGAAGACGATCTCCTATGAGCTCGGGTACGAGCAGAGTCTCTTCGATCAGTACCTCATCCGCGTGGCGGGCTACTACAAGGACGAGCGGAATCAGCCGCGGAACGTCCAGTTCCAGAATCGGAACGGCCTCATCAGCTACACGACCAACACGGCGGAGAACTACGAGAACGTCCGGGGCGTCGAGCTCAGCCTCTTCAAGAACCAGGGGAAGTGGTTCCGCGGATTTGTGAACTACACCTACGACGTGGAGAGCAGCGGGAATTTTGGGCTCAGCCAGTTCTTTCAGAATCGCGTCCAGCAGCGCGAGTACGAGCGCAATACCAACGACCGGCAGCAGTTCAAGCCGCTCCCCCAGCCGTTTGCCCGGCTCAGCCTCACGTTCCTTACCCCCTCCGACTTCGGCCCGGAATTCGGAGGCGTGAAGGTCCTGGGGGGCTGGCGCCTCAATCTGCTGGGCCGCTGGCAGGCCAGCAGTCACTTCACGTTCACCAATCAGCTCGTGACCGAGGAGGTCTCCAACAACCTGCAGTGGGAGGCCTACAAGATGGTGGACCTCCGTCTCAGCAAGCAGCTCACGGCGGGCAACGTCAGCGCGACGATCTTCGCCGACGTCAACAACGTCCTCAACATCAAGAACATGAACCAGGGTGCGTTCTACGGCCCGGAGGACTTCCGCCAGTACATCAACTCGCTTCACCTTCCGCGCGAGGCGGTTGAGGGCTGGGAGCGAAACTACGAGCCCCGCAACGAAGACGGCGAGCCGATCTACGGGGACGACCAGCCCGGCGACCTCGGCGCCGACTACATCAATCCCCCGAACGGAACCTCCTTCACAAACCTGTTCCCGCGGGAAGTATACTTCGGCGTCAAGTTCTCCTTCTGACAGCGCCCGACCCGAGAGCGGCGGCGCGCCGCCCAACCCCAGGCACCCTTTTCCAAGTTCCCGACGGTAGTCACGATGAGCCAGCAGCGATACGCCCAGATCGGTCAGCAGATTCTCGCGGTCTCGGCCCTCCTTCTCCTCGCGGTCGCGATGGGCCCGCGGGATGCCACCGCCCAGTTCAACCAGAAGCCCATGGCGATTGGCGACCTCAGCAACATCTACACGGAGACCGGTGGCCAGCAGGAGTTCTGGAAGAGCGAGGGCCTCGGGATGGAGTGGCCCGGCATCTGGCAGCGCGGCTTCCTGCGGGCCGACGCCCTCTGGATCGGCCTGAAAAACTTCGAGGACGCAAACGGAAATTCCTTCGAGCGGAAAGTGGTGCACGTAGGCCCCCGGTCGACCGGGTTCGGAGAGTTTTTCCCGCAGGAGTTTGAGACGGTGGCCCGGTTTCAGCCGCCGGAGGTGACGGTCAACGGCCGGCGGACCCTCGACAACACCCGGAAGGTCGACCGGGTCGACCCCGACCTGCCGTCCGAGCGCATGATTCGGATGCGGGTGAACACGCAGACCGGCATCGAGCTGGAGAAGCGCATCTACGCCTGGAGCCAGGACGCCCACGACGACTACCACATTCAGGAGTACATTCTCACCAACACGGGCAACACCGACGACGACCCGGAAGTTGAGCTGCCCGACCAGACGGCCGAGGACGTCTACCTTCACATGCAGCGGCGCTACGTCTTTCAGGACAAGGCGGCCATTCCGGGCAGCGGCTGGGGCGCCAACATGATGAGCGACGTGGTGGGCGACGGCATGCAGGACTACGAGGTCGACTTCCACGCCTCCTACTCGTGGCTCGGCAACTCGCAGGGGGCGGAGATCGACCCGCTGGGCGCGCCGGCATGGGACGACAGTCCCGGCTTCATCCCCGACGGGGACGACGGGGGGCAGCTCACGCAGGCGGCCATGTTCGGGGTTACGACGCTCCACGCCGATACCTCTCCCACCAACCAGAGCCACGACCCCGAGCAGCCCAAGATGACGGGCTTCATCAACTCCGACGACCCGATCACGACGGGGAACGACCCCTTCAACCGGAGCCAGATGCGGAAGGAGTACCAGTACATGGCCAACGCGGGCGGTACGGGCCTGCCCGTCCCCAGCGGGGGCAGTGGGGGACCCCACGAGTTTCCCCATCAGGCCGACGTGGTCGACCAGGACGGCAACTTCAAGACCTCGGACGGGGACGCGATGCTCGGCACCGCCGGCGGGTGGAGTCTGGCCTGGAGCTACGGCCCCTACACCCTCGAGCCCGGCCAGAGCGTACGGATCGTGGTGGCCGAGGGGGCCGGAGGCCTCGGCCGTACGGCCTCGACCATCATCGGCCGGAAGTGGAAGAAAAGCGCAAACGGCAACCGCGCCCAGGCCGACCCGACGACCCCTCTGGAGTACGACTCCGACGGGAGCGGCACCATCGAGTCCGACGAGCGCCTCGGCAAAAACGAGTGGGTCCTGACCGCCAAGGACTCCCTCTTCCAGACGTTCCGACGCGCGCAGGCCCACTACGACAACGGTGCGCTCGAGACGACCGGCTCGATTCCCAACCCGCCGAAGCCGCCCAAGACCTTCGACGTGACGGCCGGGGTGAACGAGGTTCAGCTCAGCTGGACCGCCTACGACAATACCCCCAAGACCCAACGGTTTGAGGTCTACCGGGGCCGAGAGCGGCTCCTAGGCTCCTACAAGCGCGAGAAGCCGTACACGTATGAACGCATCGCCACGGTCAGCGCCGACGGTTCTAGCGAGTACTCGGTGGTGGACAAGAACGCCGTGCGGGGCGTCAACTACTTCTACTACGTCCAGGCCGTCGGGCGCGAAAACGACAACGGTTCGGCCATGACCCCCACCGGCAAACGGCTGCGGAGCAGCCGCTACTACTCGCAGACCTACGACCCCGTCTCGCTGAAGCGTCCGCCCGGCGAAACGACATCGGCCTTCAGGGTGGTGCCGAATCCGTTCAACATCTCGTCCAGCGCGTCCGTCCGGTGGCCGAGTCGGGACAACCGCATCGGGTTCCTCGACATCCCGGGGAACTGCACCATCCGCATCTACACGGAGATGGGCGAGCTCGTCAACACGATTCGTCACGACGACGGCAGTGGCGACGAGTTCTGGGACCTCACGACCCGCGACGGCCAGTTGATCGCGAGCGGGATCTACATCGCGGTCGTAAACAACCTCAAGAACGGAGAGACCAGCAGGAAGAAGTTCGTCGTCGTCCGGTAGCGCGGCCGCCCCCGGGTCGCGCCGGGGAGAGTCCCTCACTGATTCTTCTCCTCACCGAAACAGGCATGCTATGAAGTCCCGACGGTTGTTACTCGCATTCGCGTTCCTCCTTCTCGTGCCCAGCCTCCCGAAGGCCTCCGGACAGGCCATCGGAGGCGGAGACCAGCAGAAGCTCGCTCAGACGAGCATGAAGTTCCTGGCGGCCTCCGTCGATCCCCGCGCGGCGGCGCTCGGGAACGCCGTTAATACCCTGGAGATGGGCGCGACCTCCATGTTCTACAATCCCGCGGGCATGGCCGGGATCAGCGGCTTCGGCCACTTCGCCGCGAGCAATATGACCTGGATCGCAAACATCGACTACACCCAGACGAGCGTCGCGGTGCGCCCGGCGGATGGGGCCTACGGGACGTTCGGGCTCTCCCTCCGGTTCGTGGACTACGGCAACATCCAGGGCACCATTCGGGCCAACAATCAGCAGGGCTACATCGAAACCGGCACCGTTAGTCCCTCGGCCTTCTCTATTGGCATCGGCTACGCGAACGCCCTCACCGACCGCATCTCCATCGGGGGCACGGTGAAGTTCGCCCAGCAGAGCCTCGGGAAGAGTGTGGTGAGCGCCAGCGGCGGGTCGCGCACGACCAAGTCGAACACGTACAACACCCCTGCCTTTGACTTCGGCGTCCGGTACGAGACCAACTTCCGGGGCCTTACGTTCGCGATGAACGCCCGGAATTTCTCCCCCGCCGTCAGGTACGAGCAGAACACTTTCGAGCTGCCCCTGATGCTGTCTGTGGGCCTGTCGGCCGACGTCCTTCGGATCGCCAATCCCGGGTCCGAGCTCCTCGAAAACCACTCACTCCTGATCACGACCGAGGGCATGACGCCCCGTGACCTGCCGGAGCAGGGCCGCATCGGCGGAGAGTACACGTTCATGGACATGTTCTCCCTCCGTGGCGGCTACGCGTTTCCGTTCGGCAGGGTCTCGCAGCGGTGGAGTCTCGGGGCGGGCATCGACCTGTCCCTCAGTGAGGACTTCTCGATCGGGGCCGACTACACCTTCCAGGCACAGAACAACTTCGACGGCGTGAACCGCGTGGCGGTCGACATCAGCTTCTGAACAGGCACGGCGGGCTGTGCGTGTGAAGAGGGGCGACCCGGGAGTGGTGTGCAGCGGGCGCTGTCTGCCTCCTTCGGGTCGTCCAAACCGGACCGAATAACCAGTCGCTGTCATTGTGCCCGACTTTTCTGCTCGGCCGGGCCGCCCCGCCCACGGGGCCGCCCGGCCGTGGATCGTTGCCCTCGGCCTCTGCGTCGTCCTCCCGCTCCTCTGGACAGGGTGCGGGACAAATTCGTCGTCCGCCCCGACGGCGATGCCCCGCGACTCGGCGAGCCGGGCCACAGTGAAGATGCTGGTGCGGTCCCAGAACGCCCTCGACCAGGGCGGGCTACAGGCCGCCCTCACCCTCGTCGACAGCGCCGTGGCCCGCGCGCCCCGGCTCCCAGACGCTCATTTCCAGCGCGGGCGGGTGCTCGCCGAACTCCGGCGGTTCAAGGAATCGAACGCGGCGTACCGCCGGGTGCTCGAGCTCGACCCCGACTACCAGGGTGCCCGGTACAACCTCGGCAACAACGCGTACCGGCAGCAAAAGTACCAGAAGGCAGTTCGCCTCTACCGCAAGGGCCTCAGGCGGCACGCCTCCGCACGGACGCTGGTGGCCCAGGGACGTGCCTACACGGCCCAGGAGAAGATCGACAGCGCCCGCGCAGCCTACGAGCGGGCCCTCGATCTCGACAGCACACACGCCCTCGCCCACGCCCGTCTGGGGCAACTCCTCGCCGACCAGGGCAGCACGAAGGCGGCACTCCGGCACTCGAAGCGGGCCCTCGACCTCAAGCCCGACAACGCCAAGTTCCGGTACGCCGTCGGTCGTCAACTGCTTCAGGCCGGCCGGCCGGGGGACGCCGTCGAGCACCTGAAGACCGCCGTCGAGGAGCGTCCCTGGCACCAGGGGGCGCACTACAACCTGGGCCAGGCCCTCCTGCGTCTCGACCGGTCGGACGAGGCACAGCGCTACCTCGCGGCGGCCGACAGCCTGGAGCAGGTGCAGAGCCGCATCGAACGATTGCGCTCTCAGGCCCAGAGTGCCCCTTCTGAGGTGAAGCGATGGCGAACGCTTGGCCAGGCCCTGAAGGGGGCGGGTCGGCTCCAGGAGGCCCAGGAGGCCTACAGCGTCGCGCTCTACCTCCGCCCCAAGAACCCGGTCCTACGGAACGAACTCGCCAAGATTGCCTCGGACCGGGGCCGCTACGAGGCGGCGATCTCGCAGTACCGGACCCTGCTCCGCCAGCATCCCTCGTACGTCCGCGGCTGGTTTAACCTCGGGGTCGTTCACGCCCGGAACGGGCACCCCAAACGGGCACGCAAGGCGTGGAAGCGCGTCCTGAAGCACGACCCCAGCCACCAGCAGGCCCGGAAGTACCTGGCGAGCCTGAACGCCAACTAGGCACGGCGCCTCTCCGTCGCGCGACGGCGCCGCACCGGATTCTCCCGTTCGTGTCGTTCCTCTCCCCGCAGCCATGGGACGCTCCACCCTCGTTCGTTGCGTTCGGCCGTGCCTCGCGGCCGCACTGGTCGCGGCGGGGATCGGTCTTCTCGGGATGGGCTGTGGGACTTCCTCGCCCAGCGGCCCGGACGAGGAGGCGACGGGCCCGACGGTGTCGTTCACGGATGTCTCTGACGCCGCCGGCCTCGGCGCCTTTCACCACCAGACGGGGGCCTTCGGCCAGAAGTGGTATCCGGAAACGATGGGCGGGGGCGGCGGCGTCCTCGACTACAACGGCGACGGGGCCCTCGATCTTCTCCTCGTCGGGGGCGGCGTCTGGCCGAAGAGCGAGGCGCCCCTCGACCGGGCCCTCTGGCTCTACCGCAACGACGGGGACGGGACCTTCACGCTCGTGAGCGAGCAGGCCGGCCTCACCGGCCTCGACGTGTACGGGTTCGGCGTCACGGTGGCCGACTACGACAACGACGGCGACTCGGACTTCCTGCTCACCACCCTGGGCCGCAACCGGCTCTTCCGCAACGACGGGGACGGGACCTTCACCGAGGTGGGCCGCGAGGCCGGCCTCACCGCCGAGCAGTGGAGCAGCGCCGCCGTCTTCTTCGACGCGGACCGGGACGGCCACCTCGACCTCTACGTCGGGAACTACATCAAGTGGTCGCCCGCGTCGGA
>JBDGQP010000174.1:0-3996 GCA_042218975.1 Salinibacter sp. | reverse complement strand
TGAAATCGAGTGGTTGCTTCCCGGAGCGATCCCGTGTAGGTGACTCGACAAGTCTTGCTCGGAAGTTACTTGCCAAGAGCCCCAGCGTCACAATGTCGTCAGAAGAACCGGAAACGGACTTATACGAGCTATTCCACGAGAACACGAAGATGAGACGACATGATCGGACATACGCAGCCAGGGTAAGCTTCATCTCGAACAATCCGGATTTACAAAAGAAGCTCAAGGGATGTTTTAAACGGTACGACGGTGTCCCTCGAGTTGAACTACCCGAAGAATTCCCCCTCAACGAGCGGACGTTTGACAAAGCCGTAACCGATCGCCGGTCGGTACGAGAGTTTTCCGGCCACCCCTTGACTCTTGGCGAGATTGCCAAGCTCCTTCACTTCGCGAACGGTGTTACGGGAGAGCTCACGGGGGAGAACGGAGAAGTGCTGCGCTACCTCCGTACTTCCCCCTCGGGCGGAGGGTTGTATCCCGTCGAAATGTATTTTGTACCCGTTCACGCTGACGACATAGACTCGGGCCTATATCACTACTACCCCAAGGATCACGAACTGGAGCTTCTCCGAGGAGAGGAGGTCAAACCAGAACTCATGGAGGCGTCGCCGTATCCCGATATCATAGAGTCCGCTGGAGGCGTGGTCGTGCTGAGCGGCATGTTCGAGCGGTCGACATTCAAATATGAGGACCGTGGATATCGGTTCGTTCTTTTTGAGGCCGGACACATCGCGCAGAATCTTTGTCTCACGGCGACCGCTTTGGGACTTGGGTCAGTATCTCTCGGCGGTTTCATCGATCGTGAAGTTGAGAATAGTCTTGGCCTAGATGGGGTAGATGAGTCTGTCCTATATATGGTCGCGGTTGGAAGTCCAGCGGGACAGTAGGGACGAGGCGCTACTCACGGTGCCCTAAGAGGCCGTATGATCCCTCGAGTAGCAAACGGCGTGTGCAAGTTTCAGTCGATCAGCTTGACAAACTGGAGCAGGGAATGTCCGTGGCCGGTAGCACAGGGGCATTCCCATCGCGTGGCTGCATAGCTTCCGGGTCCATCGGACGGTCAGATGCCAGGGGGCGCGGGCCCAGACGCGCTTCGCATCGGACCGCTCGCAGGGTTGACTGATCACTGTTTCGACGCGTCGCCGAATCTGAACCGAGGGCCGCGGCCACTTTTCATCCTCTGATCGGGAGGGAGCTTCGAGCTGAATCGAGCCAACCAATTCGGCACTCAGGCGCCGGCTTCGGGAGGCCTTGCTCTCCGAGAACCATGCGGGACGCGTCTTGTGGATCTCCGCGTCGGGAGCTGCCCTCCACCGGGGCTGCGGTTGCGTCGTGCTCATCGGCTGGAGCGATAGTGCTGTTCACCACGGCTCCGGGCCAGGGGCGATTTCCACGTGCCTACGGAAGCCATGCATCGTGACGCCATACATTGTCCGGTCGTTTGTCTCGTTGTGACCGAAGGCCGCCTCTCTTTCAAACAACCGGCAGTAGGAGGACCGCATCAGTCGGCAAATGGGCATCGGAAAGCCGTTGGTAATGCTGACTTGCGGGACCACGCCGCGGTGTCGCTTCCAAAGTCGCCTGAGTGGACGACGGCGCAGCATGTGGTTGATCGACCACAGGTTGGCGGCCTGTCTGGCCAAAGTCGTGCGGCTTATCGAGGGTGGGAAACAGTTCCTCGTGACAGTTCCTCGTGGTGGCGCCGAAAGTAACTGAAAAGCCCGGAATCGGTATCCTGGCCCTAAAACTCGCCGGCCAACTCGCAGGTGAGCACAACGCTGTCCGGGACCGACACTGTCCAAGACCACGGGAGAGGGACCGCGAAACCGAAGTGGCTCCCCATTCTCGCGCAACTGGGCCTTCAAATCGATAGCGGAGCGCCTCCTTCATCGTCCCGCGCGGGACCGAGGTGTGCTCCCCGGTAAAGTGAAAACGAGAAATGTAACGATTTTCGGCGTAGGGGAACGCTGTACCTTGGTACAGGGCGTGTAAGGGGGCGAATTTTTCACAATCACAACCCCAGCCCAGAAGTCATGTCTGAGACACGCTCCGTTGAGGTCTTTACCGCCGGATGTCCCCTCTGCGACGACGTCGTTGATCTCGTGCAGTCGCTCGCCTGCGACTCGTGTGACGTACGGACTGTATCGCTACGGGACGAAGCAGGGGCGCGACGCGCCGAGGAGGTCGGCGTGGGCACCGTGCCCGCCGTGGCCGTAAATGGGGTCCTGGCCGACTGCTGTCAGGGGGGCGGCGTTAGAGAGACCGACCTGCGCGCCGCGGGAATCGGCGATCCGCTGTAGCAGCGCGGGCCCTCCGTTTTTATTCCAATCAAGCTTGAGCCGCCATGGACGGCATGACCCGCGGCGAGGTGGCCGAGAAGGCCGGCGTAAACCCCGAAACCCTCCGCTACTACGAACGGAAGGAGCTCCTCCCGAAGCCCCCCCGCTCGGACGGGGGCTTCCGCCTCTACGACGAAAGCTACATCGACCGGCTCCATTTCATCGGTCGGGCCAAGGAGTTGGGCTTTACGCTCGCAGAGATCAAAGGCCTTCTGGAGCTGCGCGTCGGCGGGGAGGCAACCTGCAAGGACGTAAAAGACCGGGCCCAGGAGAAGCTCGACGAGGTAGAGGCTAAGATCCGGGACCTGAAGCAGATTCGAGAAGCGCTCTCGACCCTCGCGGAGACCTGCCAGGGCGGGAACGGACCGACCGGGGATTGTCCAATCCTCGACGCTTTACGTGGAGAGCCAGTGGGAGGGAAAGACCCGCTCCCGTGAAACCTCGCCTGCTGGGTTTTGGCGACGGAGCTCTTTTCTCTTCAGGTCCTGTTTGGGAAATGCTTTGCCTACCGAGAAACCCTGTGCCATTGTACAGCCGGCGAGGGGCGTGACGACGTCAGATTCTGGCCGTGATGGTGCGGTCTTCTGGAATCCTCTTCCCATTCTTCCACGCTAGAGGAGAGAAGACAGTCGCCTTCAAGATCCCGGTCGGAAGAGGGAAGACGCCACGCTGAGTTTCGCTTGCACCTGACGCATCTGTCTGAAGGACCTGGAGGAAATTCCGCCGGGAAGGTCCCACCAAGTGCCATCGACATAGGTGGCCCTCAGCCCAGCCTGGGAGGGCTAGCCAGGCTGGGCTGGACTTCCTGGCGCCATTGACGCAGGGCGTCCGGCCGAAGACCGTGAGCGTAACGAGACGCCCGTACCGTCTCGGAGTCAGACGTGGAGAGAGCCCGAAAGCACGGGGCCGATGACAAGGCCATCCACGACGCCGTGCTGACGGCCGCCGCCTTCTGCATGCACAACCGCTACGTAGACGGTCTGGATTGCGGCCTTCCTCGACGGTGCTTTATCTCACGGCGGGAGTTGATGCTCGCAGGTGGTCAGGAGAGCACGCAGGAACCCGCAAACAGCCTATTTTGATTCTGAGCGCGGAAGCGGTTGCCCGGTGGCCTGCAGGTGACCCCACTCGATCTGCATCGATAGGAAGCTGCCCTCGGCTGCTGGATTTTCGTAGAACGCACGCCCATTAGCAATGCTTGGGTTGGAGGGTGCGTCCTGAAACGTCAGGCCGAAGCAGCCGAGCGGGGGGCTTCCTGCCGTTTGGGCCCACGTCTGTTTGGCGCCTGCCATCAGAAACGGCACTGGAAAATAGAACTTCGAGAGCTCGTCTCCATCCGCTCTAACACTGACCTGCTTGCTGAGCCGCAGGCACATCTGGCCGTTCCCAGATTGCGGACGAAGCACCACCTTACCACCAAACGTCTTCGGCGGTACGCCGAAGTCTGGAGGAGGCGTCTGCCTCGTAAGCCCAGAGCGATTGGTCCTGAGCCCTCGTCCGTACCACTTGTCGACCTTGGCCTTCGTGGCGAACTCATAGTTGTAGCTCCCGCGCCACTTCACCTTGCCGCCACTATCGGTAACGTACGACCCGCTTCCCTCGAAGGACATCTTGCTCGCCGGGGACACGTACGCCTCAACCTGCTTCGGTAGGGTCG
>JBDGQP010000173.1:0-12158 GCA_042218975.1 Salinibacter sp. | reverse complement strand
TCGGCATCACCCTCACCGAGCGCAACAACGGCGACGCCGACGACGTGCCGATGGCAGGGTTTCCGCATCACGCCATCGACAGTCACCTGCCGAAGCTGATCCGATCGGGCCTGCGCGTGGCCATCTGCGAGCAGACGGAGGACGCCGACGACTCGAGCGGCAAGGTGGTGGACCGCGACGTCGTGGAGGTCGTCACGCCGGGCGTCTCGTTCCACGACCAGCTCCTGAGCCCCAAGCAGTCCAACTTCCTGGCCGCCGTCCACTTCGGCACGGGGCGCGACAAGGGCCGCATCGGGTTCGCCTTCATCGACGCCACGACCGGCGAGTTCAGCGTCACGGAGGCGGGCCTCGACCAGCTCCCGGACCTCGTCCAGACGGTCGCCCCCTCCGAGGTCATCCTCGACAAGCGGCGCGCCGGCCGCCTGGAGGCCCAGCTGCGCGAGGTGCCGTTCACGGTGACCGAGCAGGCGGACTGGGTCTTCAAGTACGACTTTGCGTACCAGACGCTCCTGGAGCACTTCGAGACGCACTCGCTGAAGGGCTTCGGCGTCGACGACATGGACCTCGGCGTCGTGGCCGCGGGGGCGGCGCTTCACTACCTGGGGGAGACGCAGAAGGGCACCCTTCCCCACGTCCGCACGATCAAGCGCTACTCGGAGGAGGAGCACATTGCCCTCGACCCGGCGACGAAGCGCAACCTGGAGCTCGTCCAGTCGATCCAGGACGACGGGCACGAGGGCACCCTCATCCGGATCCTCGACGACACCGAGACGCCGATGGGGGGACGGCGCCTGCGGGCCTGGCTCGTGCGGCCGCTCCGCGAGGTGGGCCGCATCCGGCACCGCCTCGACGCCGTGGAGGCCTTCGTCGACGACCGCCACCTGCGCGACGACCTGCGCGAGGAGCTCGGCCAGATGGGGGACCTGGAGCGGCTGGCCGGCAAGGTGGCCACGGGCCGCGCCTCCCCGAGCGACCTCATCGCCATCAAGCACACGCTGCGCCGCCTGCCGGCCGTCAAGGAGCGGCTGGCCGGCGCCGACTCCGCCGCGCTCGACGAGATCGAGGAGGCCCTCAGCCCCTGCCCCGACGTCGTCGACCAGATCCAGGGCGCCCTCGTCGACGACCCGCCCGCCAAGATCAGTGAGGGCGGTCTCATCCGCGACGGCTACTCCGAGGAGCTCGACGAGCTGCGCACCATCGCGCAGGAGGGAAAGGACTGGGTGGCCAACCTCGAAAAAGAAGAGAGCGAGCGCACCGACATCCCGTCCCTCAAGGTCGGGTTCAACAAGGTCTTCGGCTACTACCTGGAGGTCACCGACACGCACGCCGACAAGGTACCCGACGACTACATCCGCAAGCAGACGCTCGTCAACTCCGAGCGCTACGTGACGCCGGAGCTGAAGGAGATGGAGGAGAAGATCCTGACAGCCGAGGAGAAGATCGAGACCCTCGAGCTGGAGCTCTTCAACGAGCTGCGCGACCTGATCGCCCAGCAGACCGGCACCCTCCAGCAGAACGCCGAGCGGGTGGCGCACCTCGACTGCTTTGCGGGCCTGGCCGCGGTGGCCGAGCGGCAGGACTACGTGCGCCCGACGGTCGACGACAGCCTCACCCTCGACATCGAGGCGGGGCGCCATCCGGTCGTGGAGGAGACGCTGCCGCCGGGCGACCCCTTCATCCCGAACGACACGTACCTCGACCCCGACGACGAGCAGATCCTCATCATCACCGGCCCCAACATGGCAGGGAAGAGCGTGGCCCTCCGGCAGGTGGGCCTCATCACGCTGCTGGCGCAGGTCGGCAGTTTCGTCCCGGCCGACGCGGCCCGCATCGGGGTCGTCGACCGCATCTTCACCCGCGTCGGGGCGTCGGACAACCTGGCGGCGGGGGAGAGCACGTTCCTCGTCGAGATGAACGAGGCCGCCAACATTCTCAACAACGCCACGGCCCGGTCGCTCATCCTCTTCGACGAGGTGGGGCGCGGCACGTCGACGTTCGACGGCCTCTCGATCGCGTGGGCCATCGTGGAACACCTGCACGAGCGGCCCGAGGTGGCGGCCCGCACCCTCTTCGCCACGCACTACCACGAGCTCAACGCGATGGCCGACCGCCTGGAGCGGGTGCACAACTACCGCATCCAGGTCAGCGAACACGAGGGCGAGATCGTCTTCCTGCGCAAGCTCATCCGCGGCGGGGCCGACCACTCCTACGGCATCGAGGTGGCGCGCATGGCGGGCCTGCCGGACGCCGTGATCGCCCGCGCCCACGAGGTGCTCCAGAACCTGGAGAGCCAGCACCTGGAGGTCGGCGACGGCGAGACCGGCGAGGGCGCGTCCGGCGCGCCGTCGGGAAACGGAGCCGACCCCTCCGGGCCCGGCATGCGCGCCGAGAAGGGCGACGCCGACGCGGTCCCGGACCTGGAGGACAGCCGGGCCAACCAGATGCACCTCTTCGCCCAGCCGGACCCGGTGGCCGAGGAGCTCAAGGAGATGCTGGACGCGATCGACCCGAACCGCATCACGCCCGTCGAGGCGCTGATGAAGCTGTCGCAGATGAAGGACAAGCTGGAGGGGTGAGCGGTCTGGCGTCGAGGTCGGGTGCTGAGGACGGAGGCTCCGGTGCTCGGGGCAGACGTCGTGCCGAGGGAGAGAGTGGGAGAATGGGAGAGAAGGAGAGAGGGGGAAGGGGCGTCGCGTCGCCGTCGGCCTCCACGCAGAGGCGCCCCAACAGGCGCCCCTCGCCGCGCGGCAGGCGGTGCCAGCCGCGGGCCTCGGTGTGGGCGAGCAGGCGGTGCGGGTGGTAGTCGATGTTGGAGAGCTCGGCCCGGGAGGCGTCGAGGGACAGAAGAACGCGGGGCGTCGGGGCGGGGGACACGGGAAAAGAACGGGGCACCCGTGTCCCAACAGAGACGGCGAGCGACGGTGCCGAAGCCAGAGGGTCGTCGGCTCAGAGCGCTTCCCAGAGGCCACGGAGGTAGGTGGCCCCGAGGGCGCGGTCGTAGAGGCCGTAGCCGGGCCGCCCGCTCTCGCCCCAGATCATGCGGCCGTGGTCCGGGCGGAGCGGGCCGTCGAACCCGCTCGTCTTGAGGGCTCCCAGCACCGCGCGGAAGTCAATATCGCCGTCCGGGTGGGCGGTCTCGTGGAACTGGCGCGGGCCGGTCACGGTCACGTTGCGGGCGTGCACGAAGTGGACCCGGTCGCCCAGTTGGCGGGCGATGGCGGGGAGGTCCTGCTCGGGGTCCGCCCCCAGCGACCCGGTACACAGCGTCACGCCATTGGCGGGGCGGTCGACCAGTCGGGTGATCCGCGCCAGCGCGTCGCCGCTCGTGACGATGCGCGGCAGGCCGAAGACCGGCCAGGGGGGATCGTCCGGGTGAATGGCGAGACGCACGCCGGCGGTCTCGGCGACGGGGACGACCCGTTCGAGGAAGTACTCGAGGTTCGCCCAGAGGGCGTCGGGCCCGACGTCGTCGTAGGCCCCCATCAGGGCCCGCAGCTCGGCCGGCTCGTAGGTGGCGGCCCAGCCGGGCAGGCTCGAGAGCGCCTCGACGGACCCGAACTCGGCCAGAATCTCGTCGTCGTAGGCGAGCGTCGTCGAGCCGTCGGGGAGCGGCGTGTCGGTCGCGGTGCGGGTCCAGTCCGCGACCGGCATGAAGTTGTAGCACACCACCTCGGCGCCGACGGCCCCCACCCGTTCGAGCGACCGGCAGAAGGCGTCGATGGCCCGGTCGCGCCCGTCCCGGCCCAGCTTGATGTCCTCGTGGACGGGGATGCTCTCGATGACCGACAGCTCGAGACCGGCCGCTTCCACCTCGTCGCGCAGTTGCTCGAGGCGGTCCCGGGGCCAGGCCGTGCCCACCGGCACGTCATACAGGGCACTCACGATGTGCCGCATGCCGGGAATCTGGCGGATGTGGGCCAGCGGCACCGGGTCGTCGGGGCCGTACCAGCGGAAGGAGAGGTGCATCGTCGAAGACCGAGGATCGAGGGTCGAGAGTCGGGGGGGCGAGTGGGGGCGGCGTCAGGAGCGGGCGTCGTCGATGCTCCGGCGGAGGGTCCGGGCGTTGTCGGTGATCTGGTCGAAGTTGCCCGCGGCGATCGCCCGCTCGTCGAGCAGGGCGCTGCCGACGCCGACCACGCGGGCCCCGGCCTCGATCCACCGGCCCGCATTCTCGAGGCTAACCCCCCCGGTGGGCATCAGCTTCACGTGCGGCATCGGGCCCTGCAGCGCGCCGAAGTAGCCCGGCCCCATGGCGTTTGCGGGAAACACCTTCACGACGTCGGCCCCGAGCTCGTGGGCCCGCTGCACCTCCGTGGGCGTGAAGGCCCCCGGGATGGCGGGGACGTCGTAGCGGTGGCACATCTCGATCATCTCGGCCTTGAGTACCGGGCTCACCACGTACTCGGCCCCGGCCGTGAGGGCCTGCCGCGCCGTCGGGCCGTCGAGCACCGAGCCCGCGCCGATGCGCACCGGGTCGTCGTCGGCGTAGGCGGCCGACACCTGCTCGATGGCCGTGAGCGCATCGGGCGTCGTCATGGTGATCTCGATGGCGGTGATGCCGCCGGCGCGGATGGCGTCGACGGTCCGCATCAGCGTGTCGGGGTCGTCCATCCGGATGATGGCGATGGCCCCCTTGTCCTCGAGGGCCTGGACGGTGTGGTGTCGCATCGGAGACGGGCTCTGAGAGAATGGGGGCTACGCGTCGGCCGGGGCCCCGAGGTTGTAGGTATCGCGCACGAGGCCCACGGTGAGGGCCTCCATGATCTCGTGGGCCTCGTCCATCTCGATCTGGTGGCGGGCCACGAGGGTCGCGACGTAGTTGGCGTCGAGGCGGCGGGCCAGGTCGTGCCGGGCCGGGATCGACAGGAAGGCCCGCGTGTCGTCGTTGAAGCCGGCGGTGTTGTAGATCCCGGCGGTCTCGGTGATCCGGTGGCGATACCGCTTCATGCCGTCGATGCTGTCGAAGAACCACCAGGGCGGCCCGATGCGCATCGCCGGGTAGTGCCCGGCCAGAGGCGCCAGCTCGCGGCCGTAGGTGGTTTCGTCGAGGGTGAAGACGACGAGCGTAAAGTCCGGGTCCGTCCCGTACCGGTTCAGGAGCGGCCTGAGGTTTTCCGTGTACTCGGTGCGCACCGGAATGTCGCCGCCGACGTCCGGGCCGAAGCGGTCGTAGAGCGCCTCGTTGTGGTCGCGGTAGGAGCCGGGGTGGATCTGCATCACGAGCCCGTCGTCGACGCTCATGCGGGCCATCTCCATCAGCATATGGGCCGTGAACCGGGCCTGATCGTCGGCGGTGGCGTCGCCGGCGAGGGCGCGCTGGAAGAGGCGCTCGGCCGCGCCGTCGGAGAGGCGCTCGGTGCGGGGGCTGTAGACGCCGTGGTCCGTCGAGGTGGCGCCCATCTCCTTGAAGAACGCGCGCCGGGTCTCGAGGGCGCGGACGAAGGCGTCGTAGGTGCCGATGGACGTGTCGGCGGCGTCGGCCAGGCGGTCCAGCTCGTCGGGCCAGTCGGGGTCGGCGATCTGAAAGAGGGCGTCCGGCCGGAAGCACGGCACCACGCGCCCGTCCCAGTCGGCGTCCCGGATCGCCCGGTGGTGCTCGAGCGAGTCGGTCGCGGCGTCGGTCGTGGTGAGCACCTCGACGTTGAACCGGTCGAAGAGCGCCCGGGGCCGGAACGAGGGCTGCCGGAGTTTCTCCTGGATCTGGTCGTAGATCGCCATCGCGGTCTCGCCCGAGAGGCGCTGCCGCACGTCGAAGACGTGGTAGAGCTCGTAGTCGAGCCAGGCCCGTGTCGGGGTGCCGCGGAACAGGTAGTAGTGCTCGCCGAATGTCTGCCAGACGGTGCGCGGGTCGTCCTCGACGGGCGTGCCGTCGACGGTGGGGATGCCGAGGTCCTCCAGGCGCAGCCCCTGCGAGTACAGCATCCGGAAGATGTAGTGGTCCGGCGTGAAGAGGAGGGCGGTCGGCTCGGGGAACGGCTCGTTCTCGGCCAGCAGGGCGGGGGGCACGTGGCCGTGCGGGCCCACGATGGGGCGGTCGCGCACCTTCTCGTACAGCAGACGGGCGACCCGGCGCACCGCCGGGTTCGGGTCGAAGAAGCGGTCGTCGTGGAGGGTGAGGCGGGCCATGAACACAGGACGCAAGCGAAGGGGGAGCGGGCGGGCCGGCGGTCACCGGCGAACCGGACGCTTAGAAGCCGAAGAGGGCCGGCAGCCAGAGGCTGATCGAGGGAAAGAACGTCACCAGCAGCAGGGCGGCCACCATGGCTCCGTAGAGGGGGAGCATGGGCCGGATCATGCGCGAGATCGTGGTGTCGCCCACCGCCGCCCCCACGAAGAGGACCGTACCCACCGGGGGGGTGCAGATGCCCACGCAGAGGTTCAGCACCAGGATCATCCCGAAGTGCACGGGGTCGATGCCGAGGCTCGTCGCGATCGGCAGGAAGAGGGGCGTGAAGATGAGCACCGCCGGCGTCATGTCCATAAACGTGCCCACCACCAGCAGGATCAGGTTCATCAGGAGCAGGATGGCGATCCGGCTCTCCGTGAGGCCGAGGAGCCCCTCCGAGATGATCTGCGGGATGTTTTCGAAGGAGAGCATCCACGAGAGGGCGATGGAGGTGGCGATCAGCAGCATCACGATCGCCGTCGTCCGCACCGTGCTCAGCAGAATGTCGGGCAGCTCGCCGACGCCGATGGCCCGGTACGTAAACGCCAGGAGGAGGGCGTAGAGGACGGCCACGGCCGCGGCCTCCGTCGCCGTAAAGATGCCGGCGACGATGCCCCCGATCACGACGATCAGCATAAAGAGGCTCGGCAGCGCGTCGAGGAAGCGCCAGAGCACCGTGCGCAGGGGCAGGCGCTCGGAGGTCGGGTAGTCGGCGCGGAACGACCAGTAGCCGGCGACGGCCATGAGGCCCAGCCCCACCAGGAGGCCGGGCAGGTACCCGGCCAGGAAGAGGGCGGCGATCGAGACGCCCCCGCTGGCGAGCGAGTAGACGATGAGGATGTTGCTCGGGGGGATGAGCAGGCCCGTCGTCGCCGCGGTGGAGTTGACGGCGGCGCTGAAGCTTTTGTCGTAGCCCTCCTCCGCCATCTGCGGTGCCATGAAGCCGCCCACGGCCGAGGCCGCGGCGGCGGCCGACCCCGAGATGGCCCCGAAGAGCATCGACGCCACGACGTTGACGTAGGCGAGCCCGCCGGGCAGCGTGCCCACCAGCCCCTTCGCGAAGTCGACGAGCCGCTGGGCCATGCCGCCCCGGTTCATGAGCTCGCCCGCGAGGATGAAGAACGGAATCGCCAGGAGCGGAAACGAGTTGAGGCTGGCCGCCATGCGCTGGGCCACGGTCGTGACGACGGCCACCGGGCCGATGCCGACCAGCAGCGCCGCCGTCGTGCTGAGGCCGAGGCAGAAGGCGACCGGCACGCCGATCGCCAGCGTCACCACAAACACGCCGAGGAGGATGAGCACGGGGAGGATCTCCATGGGACCGGCCGACTTGGGAACGAAGGGCGAGGACGGACGCCGATCAGGCGTCGGAGCGGGGGGCAGCGGTCTCTGCGGGTTCGTCCAGGGCGCGGGCCTCCTCGACGATGTGGACGACGTTGTAGAACGCGATGACGAGCCCGGAGAGGGGCACGGCCGCGTAGACGTAGCCGATGAGGATGTTGAGGGAGGAGGAGGTCTGCCCCGAGAGCAGCATGATGTAGACGAGCCGGAGGCCCCCTCCCACCATCACCACCAGGGCGAAGGTCAGTACGCAGGCCTCAATGGCGATGCGGAGGCGGTGCAGGGCCGCGCCCTCCAGTCGCTCCGGCAGCAGTTCGAGGGCGAGGTGGCTCCGCGTCCCCGCGGCGTAGCCGGACCCGAGGATGCCGACCCAGATCAGCAGGTAGCGGGCCAGCTCCTCCGTGAAGCCGCTCGGGGCGGCGACGACGAAGCGGGTAAAGACCTGCCATAGCACGTTCAGGACCGCCGCGCCCATCAGGAGCACGAGCAGTCCACGGAGGCCCCGGTCGACCACGGCGGTCACGTCCTCAAGAGTCATCGGCGTTTAGGTTGCGGATGCGCTGGAAGAGCTCGTAGACGCGCGGCTGGTTGTTCTTGTACTGCTCGTAGAGGGGCTGGACCGCCTCCACGAACGCCGACTTGTCGGGTCGCACGATCTCGACGCCGGCCTCCTTGATGACCTTCATCGCCTCCTTCTCCGCCTGGGCCCAGAGTGTTTTCTGGTACTGGAGCGACTTGTCGGCGGCGGTTTGGAGCCACTGCCGCTCCTGCTCGGAGAGACGCTCCCAGGTGTGCGTGCTCACGAGCAGGACGTCGGGCGGGGAGGTATGCCGGTCGAGCGAGTAGTAGTCGACGAGCTCGTAGTGGCGGGTCGAGTGGAGGCTCGGGGGGTTGTTCTCGGCCCCGTCGACGACGCCCTGCTGCAGGGCCGTGTACAGTTCGCCGAACGAGATGGGCGTGGGCTGCGCCCCGAGCGCCTGCACCATCTGGATGGCGACGGGGCTCTGCTGAACCCGGATCTTGAGGCCCTTGAGGTCCGACGGCGTGCGGATGGGGGTGTTGGCGGTGTAGAAGCTGCGGCTGCCGGCGTCGTAGTAGGTGAGGCCGCGCAGCCACACGTCCCGGCCGGACATGAGGATCTCCCGCCCAATCTCCCCCTCCAGCACATTGAAGCGGTGCTTGTCGTTGCGGAAGACGTAGGGCAGCCCGAAGACGCGGTAGTCGTGGCTAAACCCCTCCAGCACCGCCGAGGACACCTTCGCCATGTCGAGGCTCCCGATTTGCAGCAGCTCCAGGCACTGCCGCTCGGTGCCGAGCTGCTCGCTGGGGTAGATCTCCACCTGCATCTTCCCGCCGGAGAGGCTGTCGACCTGCTCGGCCATGTACCGCATGCCCTGGCTCACCGGATGGGAGGGGGCCATGCCGTGCCCGAGCCGGAGGATGGTCCGGTCCTGCTCGGCCCCGCACCCCGGCAGCAGCAGGAGACAGGCGAGGAGGCCGACCGAGACGGCGGTCCGAACGAGAGCGGGAACCGGGGACGAGACCATACGACGTCCGACGGGGTGCGCGCAGGGAACGTGGGGAGAAATAGGTCCGGCGACGGAATCGCTTCCGACGCCGCGGCGCCAAGATGAAAAGACCGTTCAGAAAAGTCAATTCGCCTGTCTCCCGTCCTCGCCGGGCGGCGCGAAACGGGCGCCGGGCCGGGGCGAGGCCCGCTGGGCCGGACTTGCACCTCACGCGAACTCTTCCGTTTATGGAAGCGGCCGGCACCCCCGCGTTCGGGGGCCGCTGCTCCGGCCGAGCTCGTCTCGCTCGTCGCCTCAATGTCCCGTTCCCCATGTCCCTTCCGGATCTCCGCCCGCAGGCCCAGTCCCGCTCGCCCGACGACCTGGTCGACCATCTCCGGCGCTTCTCGCTCGACCTCGAGTTTACCGCCGGAATCTGGTTCTTCACCCCGATGGACTCCCGGTTCCACGATCACTACAAGGAAGACCTCTCGGTCGAGCAGCGGCTGGAGGTCGCCGCGTCGCTGGCGGACCACGGCCTCGCGGGCCTGGAGGCCCATTACCCCAACGAGATCAACGAGGACAACGTTGACCTCTGGCGGGACTTCCAGGCGGACACGGGCATCGAACTGGTCACGGTGATTCCGCTCCTGTTCGCCGACGCGCAGTTCGAGTTTGGGTCCCTCTCGAACCCGGACGACGAGGTCCGCGACGCCGCCATCGAACGGGCGAAGAACGCCTTCCGGATGGCCCACGAAGTCGACGCCGACTTCTCGGTCGTCTGGCCCGGCATCGACGGCTACGAGAACCCGTTCGGCATCGACCTGGCCGCCATGCGCCGCCGGTTCGAGACGGGGCTCGCCGAGGCGCTCGACGCGGTGCCCGGCACGCGGGTCGCCTTCGAGCCGAAGCCCTACGAGCCGCGCGGCCACATCCTCTTCGGCACAACCCCCGAGGGCGTGCTTCTCGGCGAGAGGGTGGAGGCCCTGCTCGAGGCCGACGAGAACCGGCGCCTGCTGGAGGAGGGGCACAGGCTGGTGTGCATGAACCCGGAGGTCGGGCACGTGCACATGGGCTACGAGGATCTGCCCTACGCCCTCTCGTGGCCGCTCTCGGAGGGACGGCTGGCCCACACGCACTGGAACAGCCAGCCCCTCGGCAACTACGACCAGGACCTGAACGCGGGCACCATCTCGCCGGAGCAGATGGAGGCGGGGCTCTACACCCTCAAGATGCACGGCTACGAGGGCCGCTTCGGCCTCGACATCAACCCCGAGCGGCAGCCGGTGGACGTGGCCCTCAAGGTCTCGATGGACGCGCTCCGGGCCGCCAACGAGCGCATCGACGGCCTCGACCACGAGCGCATCGTCGAGGCGACGACGAACCCGGCCGACCACCGGGGCTTCGTCGAGGCCTACCTGGCCCGCGAGCGGGCCCCCGAGGGCGCGGACCTGCCCCCCCTCGAGGAGACGCTCCGGACCGCGACGGACGGGTCGTCTTGACGCGGGGCACTGCGCACACGACGTGGGGACCCTGTGCCGGGCCCGGCCGGTTTAGAGACGCCCGTCGCCTGTCCACAGCGCCCCGCCCCATGCCCGACTACCGCCGCGGCTTCGAGACCCTCGATCGCGAGATCCACGAGCCCCGCCTCCCGATCGAGGGCACCCTGCCGGACTGGCTCGCCGGCACCCTCATCCGCAACGGGCCCGCCCAGTTCGAGGTGGGCGACCAGTCTTACAACCACTGGTTCGACGGGCACGCGATGCTGCACGCCTTCCGCGTGGCCGGCGGCACCGTTAGCTACCGCAATCGCTTCCTGAAGACGAAGAGCCGGCAGGAATCGCTGGAGCAGGGCGAGATCGCCCGCTCGGAGTTTGCCACCGATCCGTGCCGGTCGCTCTTCGGGCGGGTGATGAGCGTCTTCAACCCGACCCCCACCGACAACGCCAGCATCAACGTCACGAAGATTGACGACGCCCACGTGGCGCTGACCGAGACGCCGATCCCGGTGGCCTTCGACCCGGAGACGCTGGAGACCGCCGGCGTCGTCGAGTACGAGGACGACGTGGACGCACCGATGTCGACGGCCCATCCGCTCCGGGAGCCGGACACGGGCCGCACGATCACCTATCTCACCGAGTTCGGGCGGCAGTGCCGGTACCACGTCGCGGCGATCGGGCCGGAGAGTCGCGCCCGCACTGTCCTGGCGACCCTCGACGTAGACCGGCCCCGCTACATGCACAGCTTCGGGATGACGGAGCGGCACGTCGTCCTGGCCGAGTGGCCGATCGTGGTCGATCCGCTGGACCTGCTCCTGCGCGGAGACCCCTTCATCGAGAACTTCGAGTGGGAGCCCGGGCTCGGCACGCGCATTCGGGTCCTGCGGAAGGAGGACGGAAAGGAAGTGGCGACCCATACAGTCGAGGCGGCGTTCGCCTTCCACCACGTCAACGCCTTCGAGCGGGAGAGCGAGGTCGTGTGCGATGTCGTCACCTACCCGGACGCCTCGATCATCGACGCGCTCTTCCTCGACCGCCTCCGCAGCGACGAGCCGACGCCCGGGACCGGGCGCCTCCGCCGCTATCGCCTGCCCCTGAACGGGGGATCGGCCGCCTCGACGGTCCGGAGCGACGAGCGGCTGGAGCTGCCGCGCATCCACGACGCCGCGGCCCGCGGCCGGGCCTACCAGTTCGTCTACGGCGTGGGCGAACGGGGGGACGGCACCTTCACCGACCAGCTCGTAAAGATCGACGCGACGACCGGCGACGCGCAGGGTTGGCGGGAAGCGGGCACCTACCCGGGCGAGCCCGTCTTCGTCCCCCACCCGGAGGGATCGGCCGAAGACGACGGCGTCGTGCTGTCGGTCGTGCTCGATCCGGCGGCCGAACAGTCCTTCCTGCTGGTGCTCGACGCCGCGTCGTTCACCGAGCGGGCGCGGGCCCCGGTGCCGCACGCCATTCCGTTCGGGTTCCACGGACAGTTTTTTCAGTGACGAATGGCGAATTTCGAATTACGATTTACAACAGCCCCGACGCGTGTCGCTGTGCGAGGAGGGATCAGCCACCCCGGAAGGAGAGGGGGCTTCGTAAAATTGTACCGTTAATGCGTTGGGTGTCGTGCGTTTACGGGAAGACTGATTCCAA
>JBDGQP010000172.1:5042-14520 GCA_042218975.1 Salinibacter sp. | reverse complement strand
AAGATCGCCGTGAGGTCCCCCGCCCCGGCGGGCTCGTGGGTGTCCGGGTTCAGCACCGGGGCCATCTCGACGCCGAGGGGCTCGAGGTCGGCGTTCAGGTTGTACCAGTGGGTGGGGAGCTCCGCTTCGGAGAGAAGATACTTCGTCTGCTTGTCGTCGGACATGGGAGCAGCGGGCGGCGTGGGAAAATGATTGAAAGGCACCATCCAAGATCCACGTGTGCGGGGAAAGGGTCAAGGGAGTACCGAGAATTACACCTTCGCACAAGGGAACGGGAGCCTCCCGGAAGGCATGTGGACGGCGAAGACCCCGGGCGACGACGTGTGAACTCGCGTCGAAGGTACTGTTTTCCGTCTTGACTTTTCCGTGGGACGGGCCAGTTGTTTATAACGAGTCTAAATAAGCACCCGGAAGATGGCCCGCCCCGATTCCTCGCTGCCGGTGCGCCGAAATGCTCGCCGCGGCTCTGGTGGGTGGTGCCCGTTGCCGCCGACCTCCCTACCTCGGATGCCTCGTAGCCGTCCTGTCCTCGACTCACCCCTCCTCCACCGTCATGGATCGCCCATCGCCCCTCGACTGCAACCTTCACGACCCGCACCTCTACAATACCCGCCGCGGCCGGGTGCTCCGGTGCGCGTGCTGCGGCCGCATCCAAATCGAATTTTGCGGCCTTACGCTCCTGGTCGACGCCGACGAGTTTGAGACGCTGCTCGGCACCGTGGCCGGCATCCTCGACGACATCGAGGACGGAGCGGAGGGCGGCTGGCGACTGGCGGCCCCGACCGACGCCGGGGAGGTCTCCGCCTCCCTCGACGCCGACGAGCTGCGGGCCCTGTACGAGCTCCTCGCGGGGGCTCAGGCCATGCGGGCGCTCGACGACCGGCTCACGGCCGTAGCGGCGGGTCGCCGTCGGGAACGACCGGCCTCCTCCTGGCCGGCATAGACCGCCCCAGGCGTGTCTTCTGGAACCCGCGCGCCCGACCGTCGCAAGCGCCCTCACGCACCCCGGCGGTCCTGATCATCCCGAGGAGCGACCTCGACCCCACCGAGCAGGAAGAGAGCCGCCCGCCCGGCGCGTCTCGGCAGCCGCGCGATTCCCCACTCTTTTCCGTCCGTCTGTTTTCTCCGGCCGCCGCGTCCGCTCCTGCCGATCCGTGTACAGGTAGGTACACTGCGTTCCTGGCAAAGCTGGGGACCGTGTGTGGTTTATATCCGAAATCGTCTTTAGAAACCCATTCACGTATCAGTATGTCCACACCGCCCCCCTCGTCGCCCGACTCCGGGGTCACCGCCGACGACGTGCTCGCCGCCGCCGACCGCCTCGACGGGGTGGCGAACCGGACGCCCGTGATGACCTCGCGCACGGTCGACGCCCGCACCGGCGCGACGGCGTTTTTCAAGTGCGAGAATTTCCAGCGCGTCGGGGCCTTCAAGTTCCGGGGCGGCTACAACGCCCTCGCCCAGTTTTCGGCCGAGCAGCGCGAGCGGGGCGTCGTCGCCTACTCGTCGGGCAACCACGCCCAGGCCATCGCGCTCGCCGGGCAGCTGCTCGACATTCCCGCCACCATCGTGATGCCGGAGAACGCCCCCGAGGTCAAGCTGGAGGCCACGCGCGGCTACGGGGCCGAGATCGTGCCGTACGACCCCGAAACGACGGTGCGCGAGGAGCTCGCCGCCGAGATCGCCGAGGCGCGGGACCTGACGCTCATCCCGTCGTTCGACCACCCGGACGTGATTGCCGGCCAGGGCACGGCGGGCCTCGAACTGCTTGAGGCGGTCGAGGACCTGGACCTGCTGCTTGTATGCTGCGGGGGCGGGGGGCTGCTCTCCGGCTCCGCGCTGGTGGCCGAGCGGGTCCAACCGGACTGCCGCGTCGTCGGCGTCGAGCCGGCGGCGGGGGACGACGCCACCCGCTCCTTCCGCACCGGTGAGCTCAAGCGCGTCGAGGCCCCCGACACGGTGGCCGATGGGGCGCGCACCTCGTGCCTGGGCGAGCTCACCTTCCCACTCGTGTTGGAGCACGCCGACGACATGATCACCGTCCCCGACGACGCCCTGCTGGCGACGACCCAGTTCCTCTGGGAGCGCATGAAGATCGTCGTGGAGCCGACCGGCGCCCTGGCGGCCACGGCACTGCTCTCCGGGGCGGTCGAGACCACGGACCGGCGGGTGGGCGTCGTCGTGACGGGGGGGAACGCGGATCTGCAGCGGGCCGCCGACTGGTTCGAATAGGGGGCGCCCAAAGTCAGTCCGTCGACCGGCGGCCCGGCCCGAGCGCGTGGCCCGGCCGCGGTGGCGCTGGGTGCGGTCGGCACGGAGCGGGCGTGGGGGGCGGGGCGGCGACCGTACGCGGCGCGGCGGGAAGGCCCTCATGCCCACAGTCGGCAAAAGAGGGGCGAAAGGCCGGCTGTCGCGTCGGGGCGCTGGCATCGGGGGGGAGAAGGGAAGGACGTCGCCGACGATGTGTGCGCGGCCGTCCGCACGGGGAGGGCCCATGCGGTCCGCACTGTGCGCCCTTCGTCGTCCGCTCGGCGTAGGTCCCAAGAACCTGTGCCCGCCTCACACGTCTCATAGAATCCGGTTTTCCCAAGGCAATCCGGATTCTGTCGAACGCGTGTCGCCCTTTCTGCCATGGACGTCGATCCGGCCCTTCTGACCTGGACCTTCCTCGCCGGTGGCCTGCTGCTGATGGTGATGGAGACGGTCGTGCCCGGCGGCATCGCGGGCTTTCTCGGCCTCGGCGGCCTAGTGATTGCGGGCCTGCGGGCGCTGGGGCTACTCCTGAACCCGTGGACGGCCGTGGTCACGTGGGTCTTCCTGTCCGTGGGCCTCACGATTGCCCTGCGCCCGCTCGCGATGCGGTTCGTGCAGGGAGATGTCTCGCTGGCCCTCACCGACGAGGACGCGGAGGCGATGGGGGAGACCGTTGTCGTCGTGGAGCAGGTCGGCGAGGAGGAGCCCGGCCGCATCCGCTACCGGGGCGCGACCTGGGAGGCCCGGGCCGTGGAAGGAACGCTGCCGAAGGGGGCGGAGGCGGCCCTCCTCTACCGCGACAACCTGACCTGGATCGTGGAGGCGGCCGACGACGCGGACCTCGACCACGAACTCGCCGAGGCCACGGACGCTGATCTTTCCGACGTCGGCACGGACCGCGACCGGACCGCGGGCGACGAGGCCGACGGCTCCGACCTCGGGTACGACCCCTCGACCCGCGTGCAGGAATAGAGTGCGTATCAGGTATTTCGTGTTGCGTATTCCGTATCTGGGCCGATGCCGGCGGACGTACGCACCACGAAATGCGCGATCGACTCGGAGAACCCCCCGAGCGGTCCGTCTCTCCTCTCGTTTTCCCGATCCTCATCCTGCCCAGTCTCATGTGGACGCTGTTTCTGCTGGTCCTCGCCGTTGTCTTCTTCGTCGTCTACAACACCTTCATCATTGTGGAGATGCGCGAAGAGGTCATCCTCGAGCGCTTCGGCAAGTACCACGATACGCTCACGCCCGGCTTCCACTTCGTCATCCCGTTCGTCGACCGGGTCGCCTACCGGCAGGAGACGCGCGAGCAGGTGCTCGACGTGCCGCACCAGACGTGCATCACCAAGGACAACATTGAGGTCGACGTCGACGGCCTCGTGTACCTGAAGGTCATGGACTCCTACAAGGCCAGCTACGGGATCAACGACTACCGCCTCGCGGCGGTCAATCTCGCGCAGACGACCATGCGGAGCGAGGTCGGCAAGATCACGCTCGACGATACCTTCAGCGAGCGGGACGCAATGAACGAGGCCATCGTCGAGGAGCTCGACAAGGCCTCCGATCCGTGGGGCGTGAAGGTGATGCGCTACGAGCTGAAGGACATCCAGCCGGCGCAGGACATTGTGCGCACCATGGAGAAGCAGATGGAGGCCGAGCGCGAGAAGCGGGCCGAGATCACCGAGTCGAGCGGGGAGCGCGACGCCCGCATCAACGTCTCGGAGGGGGAGCGCACCGAGTCCATCCTGATGTCGGAGGGACAGCGCCAGGCCCGCATCAACGAGGCGGAGGGTGACGCCCGCGAGATGGAGCTGATCGCCGAGGCCACGGCCAATGGCATCGAGCGCATTGCCGACGCCATCGCCCAGCCCGGCGGTTCCCTCGCCGTGAAGATGCGGCTCACCGAGCAGTTCGTCGACCGCCTCGGGGAGGTCATCGACGGCGCGAACGTGAGCGTGCTGCCGATGGAGGCGGCCAATCTGCGCTCGTTCTTTGAGGGCGCCTCCGAGGTAACCGGCTCCGTTCGGCAGTCGTAGCCACTCCTCATTTGCTCTGCCCGTCCTGTCGCTGAGAGGCTTGGTGAGATGTTGAATGATGCGCTGGTAGATGGTGCGTTGGCAGGTGGTGAACTGGGGATGACCTGGAAGGAAGCCATGCTTCGGGTGCTGCTCCGGGATGTCCCCCCACTATCTACCATCGAACTATCCTACCATCGACCACCCACAATGTACCCTTTGCCAGCGAGCCAACTGCTTCCTCCTTCTCCCGGACGGCCGCACCCGTCGCACTCATCCACACCGCGTAGCCACCCATGGAATTCTTCACCGCCCTCAACAACGCCAGCCTCGGCATCCTGGCCCTGCTGGCCCTCTACGTCGCCTACAAGTTTCTGCGGGCCATTCGGTTTGTGCCGCAGCAGCGCGCCTATGTCGTCGAGCGCCTCGGCAACTACCACAAGACGCTGGAGGCGGGCTTCCACGCCCTCATCCCGTTTATCGACCGGGTCAAGTACACCCACGACCTGCGCGAGCAGGCCATCCCGGTCGAGCCGCAGGAGTGCTTTACGGAGGACAACGTGCGGGTGGAGGTCGACGGCGTCATCTACCTGAGCGTCACCAACCCGGTCAACGCCAGCTACGGGGTCACCGACTTTCGGCGGGCGGCGATCCAGCTGGCGCAGACGACCACCCGTTCGGTGATCGGGCGCATGGAGCTGGACACCACCTTCCAGGAGCGGGCGGCCATTAGCCGGGCGGTGGTCGAGGTGCTGGGGGAGGTCGAGCAGACGTGGGGCATCAAGGTGCACCGCTACGAGATCAAAAACATCGATCCGCCGCGCACGGTGCAGAAGGCGATGGAGCGGCAGATGACCGCCGAGCGGGAGCGCCGCGCCACCGTCGCCCGCTCGGAGGGCAAGCAGCAGTCGACCGTCAACGACGCGGAGGGCGAGAAGCAGGAGCTCATCAACCAGTCGGAGGGCGAGAAGCAGCGTCGCATCAACGAGGCCGAGGGCCGAGCGAAGGAGATCGAGGCCCTCGCGGAGGCGACGGCCGAGGCGATCGAGCGGGTGGCCCAGGCCGTGTCGGCGCCCGGCGGGGAAGAGGCCGTGAAGCTGCGGCTGGCCGAGCAGTACCTGAAGACCATTTCGAAGCTGGGCAAGGAGGAGAACGAGGTGCTCCTGCCGGCCGACCTCACCCGCTACGAGTCGGTCATCGACGGGCTCTCGCTCGACGAGTTTACGCTGCGGCCCGACGGGGAGACGCCCTCCCCCGCGGGCGACGGGGCACCGGAGACGGACGAGAACTGAGGAGACGGTCCCGAACGCGGAACGCAGGCGTCGGGATCTGAGCCGCAAGAACGTCGCTCGTACCGAGAACTGAAACGGGGGCGCCTATGCCGATCACCACAGCGAATCCTCGCGATCACCAGGCCCGCTGGCGCGAGGTGATCCGTGATCCCGTACTCCGAGATCTTCCCTACAAGGTTGAGACCAACGCACAGGGCCAGCTCATCGTGAGTCCGCACCAAAATGTTCACTCGTTTCTTCAGGCCCGCGTTCGCGATCTGCTTCAGAAGCACATGTCGGAGGGAATGGTCGTTCCCGAGTTTGCGATCGCGACGCGTCAGGGCGTGAAGGTCCCCGATCTGATTTGGACGAGTCCGGAGCGACGGACAGACATGGAGGCCACGGGCGACCCGACGACCCAGGCCCCGGAGCTATGCGTCGAGGTCATGAGCGAAACCAACACCCTGGAGGAAATGACGGAGAAACGGCGGCTTCACGGGGACGCAGGGGCCGAGGAGGTCTGGATCGTCGATCAAGAAGGGCACGTCCGGTTTTTCGGAGAGAAGGACCGGGAGCGCTCGGCCCTCGCTCCGAGCTTCCCACCCCGTCTAGATGTCTAACGCGACCGGGACCGGTCCCCGGCGTGCCAGCGTTCGACGTCGCGATCTACGACGAGTGGCTCTACGCGAAGGGGACGGACGGCCTCTGGTCGATTCCCGTCGGAGAGATCCTGGACGGGGGAGGACAGAATCGGAGAGCACGACCCGTAGAGGCCAGGGCACCTCGTCGGGGCACGGTGCGCACGGAGGGGGGACGTGGATTTTGGGAAAGGATTGCACATCGGAGCCCGTGCGGCGAATCCCGCACAGGTCCCGCGCATTGGACTAGGTCCAATACAAACGACAGGTCCACGATGTGTTAGCGTGTAAAAAGACCTGTCCGATGCTTTCCTTACTCCGTTACGCGGACTATGTCCATCCTGCGATCAAGTCGCATTGCCCAGGGCCTCCTGGCCGTTCTGGGCGTGATTCTCACGGTCCTGCTGCTTGCCCCCGAGCTCGTCGTCGAGTACCTGTGGCTGGGCGAGCTGGGGTACGAGAACGTCTTCTGGACCATCCGGTCGACCCAGGTCCTGCTGTTCGTTGCCGTTTTTCTCGTGTCGGGGCTCTACTTCGGCGGCAACTTTCGCCTCCTGCTCAGCCGCATCCCGCCGCTGTGGGCCTCGCGCTGGGCGGAGGGCGGCGAGGCGCCCGAGCTCGGCGGCACCCCGATCACGCGGGAGCGCATCAAGCGCTTCGCGTACGTCATCGCCGGGGTGCTGAGCCTGCTCTTCGCCGCGGGCTTCTCCGGCCGGTGGAATGACCTGCTGCGCTTCTGGTACGCCGGGTCCTACGGCCAGACCGACCCCATCTTCGGGCACGACCTGGCGTTTCACATGCTGGAGCTGCCCTTCATCCAGGCCGTGCAGAGCGCCGTCGTGGGCCTGGCGTTCCTGGGGCTGCTGGCCCTGGGCACCGGCTACGTGATCGCCGGGGAGATCGGCGTGCAGGACGGGCAGTTCCGCGTGAAGCCGGCCCCGCTGCGCCACCTCGGGGCCAACCTCATTCTGCTGCTGCTGGGCTGGACGTGGGGCTTCTACCTCGACCGCTACGAAATGCTGCAGGAGGGCGGGGGCGGGGCCGTCTTTGGGGCGGGCTACACCGACATCAACGTCATGCTCCCGGCCCTGTGGCTCATGATCGTCGCCACCCTCGTGCTGGCGGGCCTCGTGGCGTACAACCTGTACCGCCGCAACCTGCGCCTGCTGGGCTACGGCGTGCTCGGCTACGTCGTGCTGCTGGTCGGGGGGCTCGTGGTGGCGCCCACCCTCGTCACGCAGCTCACGGTGGTGCCCAACGAACTGGAGGTGGAGCGGCCCTACCTCAAGCACAACATCGAGTACACGCGCGAGGCCTTCGGCCTCAACGAGGTGACGGAAACCTCCTACTCGGCCCGGCCCACCCTGACGGCCAAGGACATCGAAAACAACCGGGAAACCATCGAGAACGTGCGGCTCTGGGACCCGCGGCTGCTGATCGACACCTACAAGCAGCTGCAGCAGATCCGGACCTACTACGAGTTCTACGACGTGGACGTGGACCGGTACAGAATCAACGGAGAGTACCGACAGGTCATGCTCTCGGCCCGCGAGCTCACGCAGCGCCTGCCCCAGGGCTCCAACAACTGGGTCAACCGTCATCTTCAGTACACGCACGGGTTCGGCTCGGTGGCCAACCTCGTGGCGCGGCAGGGCACGGAAGGGTCGCCCGAGTTTCTGGTGCGGGACCTCCCGCCCGTGGCGAGCGACTCCAGCCTCAACGTCGACAACCCCGCCATCTACTACGGCGAGGAGGTCCCCACCTACCGGCTGGCGCCCACCTCGGCCCAGGAGCTCCACTACCCGAAGGGCGACGAGAATGTCTACACGTCGTACGAGGGCGACGGGGGCGTCCAGATCAACAGCTTCTGGAAGCAGCTCCTCTTCGCCTACTGGACGGGGGACTACAACATTCTGCTCACCGATTACATCACCGAGAACAGCCAGATCCAGTTCTGGAACAGCATCGACGAGCGGGTGCGTCGCGTGGCCCCCTTCTTGAAGTTCGACGGGGATCCCTACTTTGTCCTCAGCGACCAGCGACAGTACTGGATTCAGGACGCCTACACCACCACTCGGTCCTTCCCCTACTCCGAGCCGATCCGCAACCAGAGTGGTCTCGGGAGCTTCCAGGGCACCCAGTACATCCGCAATTCCGTGAAGATCGTCGTCGACGCCTACAGCGGCGAGGTGTCCCTCTACGTCGCGAACCCCGACGACCCCATCATTCAGACGTACCAGCGGATCTTCCCGGATCTCTTCCAGCCCCTCGACGCGATGCCGGACAACCTGCGTGGGCACATCCGCTACCCGCAGGACCTGTTCGAGATGCAGATCGAGCGCTACAAGCGCTACCACATGACGCAGCCGCAGGTTTTCTACAACAACGAGGACCTGTGGACCCGACCCAACGAGCAGTACAACGGGCAGCAGCGGAGAATGGAACCGTACTACATCATGACGCGGCTGCCGGGCAAGGAGCAGCAGGAGTTCATGCTCATGACCCCGATGACCCCGAAGAACCGAGACAACATGATCGGCTGGGTCGCCGCCCGGTCCGACCCGCCCAACTACGGGGAGCTCGTCGTCTACAACCTCCCGAAGGAGCGGCTCATCTACGGTCCCAATCAGATCGAGTCCCGGATTGACCAGGACACCGAAATCTCGCGCCAGCTTTCCCTCTGGGACCAGCGCGGGTCGAACGTCATCCGGGGGAATCTGATCGTGGTGCCCATCGAGGAGTCCTTCCTCTACGTCGAGCCCATCTACCTGATCGCCGAACAGATCCAGATCCCGCAAATGCAGCGCGTCATCGTGGCCTACGGGGAGCGCGTGGCGATGGAGCCGACGCTGCGCCAGTCGCTGAATACCGTGCTGGGCGAGGAGGTGATGGAGACGCGGCAGAAGGCGCTGGCGAGCATGCAGCGGCAGGCGGGGGCGGCCCAGCGGGCCTCGCCCCAGCAGATCGAGGAGCTCGAGCGGGCGAAGTCGCTCATCCAGGAGGCGCGAACGGCCCTGCAGAACGGGAACTTCGCCCAGTTCGGCGACCGGTTCAGTGAACTGGAGCAGGTGCTCAACAACGTTCCGGTCCCGAGCGACACGACGACGCCGCCCGCCCCCGCGTCCTCGCCGGTCGACACGGCGACGGCGGCGGAGGCGACCCTTCCGTAACGTCGAGTCCGTCTTCGAGGCTCGGGGGTGAAGGTCTGAAGAAGGACAGGCGGCGGCAGCATCCGTCCGCGCACCCTCCCCGGCGGCCGGGTGGGAAGCCGCGACCGAGCAGTGGCAGAGCGCCCCGCGGG
>JBDGQP010000172.1:0-4942 GCA_042218975.1 Salinibacter sp. | reverse complement strand
GGCGCCCTACCCGTCCATGCCCTGGCTCGTCCACAGACGGGCATCGATCCGGACGGGGCGCGCGGGACCTCGTCCGTCTCGACCCCCGGGCGCCGGGGACGCGACCGTTGACGGCCGTCGCCGTCGTTTCTTACCTTGGCACCGATTGTACGGCCGCCACAGTCCCTGCACACGCCCCACGACGACGCATGACGCCCGACCTGCTGCTCCGCGGCGGCACCCTGCTCGACCCCGTGACCGGCACCACCGAGGCCGCCGACCTGCTCATCCGGGACGGCACCATCGCCGAGCGGGGGACGGACCTGGCCCCCGACGGCGGCGTGCCCGTCTACGACGCGTCGGGCGCCTACGTGTCACCCGGGTGGATGGACATGCACGTCCACCTCCGGGAGCCGGGCTTCGAACACAAGGAGACGATCGCGACCGGGGCGCGGGCGGCCGCCGCCGGCGGCTTTACGGCCGTGGCTTGCATGCCGAACACCGAGCCCCCCATCCATACCCGCGACGTAGTCGAGTTCGTACGCGAACGGGCCGCCGACGCCCCCGTCGACGTGCACCCGATCGCCTGCGTGTCGAAGGAGCGCGAGGGACGGGAACTGGCGGAGCTGGCCGACCTAGCCGCGGGCGGCGCGGTAGCGTTCAGTGACGACGGGGCCCCGGTCCACCGTGCGGGCCTCATGCGACGGGCGCTCGAGTACAGCACCATGCTCGACCGCCCCATCATCAACCACATGGAGACGCCCGGCCTCAATCCGGGCGGACAGATGCACGAGGGGGAAGTGTCGGCCCGCATCGGGCTCGACGGCATCCCGGGCCTCGCCGACGATGTCATGATTGCCCGCGACGTCGAGCTCGCCGCCTTCACGGGGGGGCACGTCCACGTAGCCCACCTCTCGACGGCCCGCGGCGTTGAGCTCGTGCGGCGCGCCAAGGCCCGCGGCCTGCCGGTGACGGCCGAGGTGTGCCCCCACCACGTCGCCCTCACGGACGCCGCCGTCGAGCGCTCCGGCTTCGACACCCACACGAAGATGCACCCGCCCCTGCGGTCGGCCGCGGACGTCGAGGCCCTGAAGGCCGGCCTCGCCGACGGCACCATCGACGCCCTCTGCACGGACCACGCCCCCCACGCGGCCTACGAGAAGGACGTCGAGTTTACGGCCGCGCCGTTCGGGATCACGGGCCTGGAGACGGCCTGGGGCCTCGTCGGGCGCGAGCTCATCGAGCCGGGCGTCCTGTCGGTCGCGGAGGCGGTGCGGGCGCTCGCCGTGGCGCCCCGGCGCATCCTGGGGCTCGACGTGCCCGCCATGAAGGTGGGGGCGCCGGCCGCCCTCACCGTCTTCGACGCCGCCAGCCGCTGGACCTTCACCGAGGCGCACGTCCGGTCGAAGAGCCGGAACACGCCCTTCCTCGGCGACGAGCTCGTGGGGCGGCCCCGCGCAATCTACAACGACGGGCGGCTGGTTCGTGCCGAGTGACGCCGGGTCCGCCTGCCGGGGTCCGAAAACGACGCCGCCGCCCGGTCGGGGCGCGGGACCGACGCCGAAAGTTGCGCGGCCTTTCACGCGGGGCGGCGGCCCCTCGGGGCCGCGGGCAGCAACGCGCCCGTCGGACGAGCGTTGAACCCCATCCAGACGAAGAAGCACGTCCCGTCGCGAGTGCGCTCCCGCTCCCGATTGCGATTGTCTCATGCTTGCAGCCATCGTTGGACGGCCCAACGTCGGCAAATCCACCCTTTTCAACCGCCTCACCGGCACGCGCCAGGCCATCGTCGACGACGAGGCCGGCGTGACGCGCGACCGCGTCTACGGCGAGGCCGAGTGGGGTGGACGCACGATCCCGCTCGTCGACACGGGCGGCTACGTGCCGCGCTCGGACGACCCCTTCGAGCGTGCCATCCGCGAGCAGGCCGAAACGGCCCTCGCGGACGCCGACGTGATCCTGTTCGTCGTCGACGTCACCGTCGGCATCACGGACATCGATCAGGAGATCGCGCAGGTGCTGCGCACGGCGGAGGCGCCGGTGCTGGTTCTCGCCAACAAAGCCGACAACCAGGAGCGGGAGTGGGCGGCGAGCGAGTTCTATCAGCTGGGTCTGGGGGAGGTCTATCCCGTAAGCGGGACCACGAAGCGGGGCGTCGACGCCATGATGACGGCCCTCGTCGAGGCGCTTCCGGAGGAGACCGAGGGCGAGGCCCCCGACCGTACTCGCGTCTCGATGATCGGCAAGCCGAACGCGGGGAAGTCGTCGCTGGTCAACGCCACCCTCGGGTTCGACCGTGCCATCGTCACCGAGACGCCCGGCACCACGCGCGACGCCGTCCACTCGGTTGTCCGCTACGAGGGAGAGGAGCTGCTGCTGGTCGACACGGCGGGGATGCGGAAAACGTCGCGGACCGAAGGGGTGGAATTCTACGCCTCGGTCCGGAGCGAGCGGGCCATCGAGGAGGGGGACGTGTGTATCCTGGTGCTCGACGCCACCGAGGAGCTGCACAAGCAGGACCTCTCGGTCCTGCGACGGGCCGACGAGCACAAGAAGGGCATGGTGGTTGCCGTCAACAAGTGGGACCTCGTGCCCAAGGACGACGGCACGATGGACCAGTACACGAAGTACCTCCGGCAGTACCTCGGGACGCTCGACCACGTACCGCTCGTGTACGTTTCGGCCGTGACGGGGCGGCGCGTCTACGAACTGCTCGACGCGGCCCTGGAAGTGGCCGAAAAGCGCGGCCAGCGCGTGCAGACGAGTGATCTCAACGACGTGCTGCAGGCCGCCCTCCAGAAGAAGCACCCGCCCTCCACCAGCAGCGGGGCCTTCGTCAAGATCAAGTACGCGACGCAGGTGCGCGCGGCCCCTCCGGTGTTCGTCTTTTTTGCCAACCACCCGGAGGAGGTTCGGACGTCGTACCGGCGGTACCTCGAAGGCGAGCTCCGCGAGGCGTTCGGGTACGAAGGGGTGCCGCTGACGCTGGTGTTCAAGGAGAAGTAGACCGTCTCCGGCCGGCGGCCCCACGAACCTAATGCTTTGCGGAATCGTAAGAGGTCACCACACCGAACAGGGTAAACTGATGTTCACCACCGATTTGAAAGACCGGTCCGAGCGGCTCCGGCTGGGACGCAAGGTGCGGGCCTACCTCGTCCATATCCTTACGGCCTCCGGGGTGGCCTTTGCGTTTTTGGCCATGGCCGAGGTGGTTGGGGGGGAACTCGACCCCCGCTGGGTCTTCGGCTGGCTTACCCTGGCGGTCCTCATTGACGCGGCCGACGGGCCGCTGGCCCGGCTGTGGGACGTGCAGAGCCACGCGCCCCGCATCACCGGTGGGACCATCGACCTCATCGTCGACTACCTCACGTTCACCTTTATCCCGCTCGTCCTCGTGTGGCGGATGGACTGGCTGCCCGGGTGGGACGGGCTATGGGTCACCCTGGCGATGGTGGCCAGCCTCTTCGGCTTCGCCAATACCTCGGCCAAGCAGGCCGACGACGGCTTCTTCCTGGGCTTCCCCTCCTTCTGGAACGTGGTGGCCTACTACATCGGGCTCATCTCCGTCGAGTACGGGGCGCTCGGCGGCTACGTGTCACTCGCCATCCTGCTCGCGCTGAGCGTCCTCACGCTCGTGCCCGTCCGGTTCGTGTACCCGAATCAGGTGTCGATGCCGTGGCGGGCCGTCGTCACGGTGGGCGGCGTGGGCTGGCTGGGGCTGCTCCTGGCCCTGCTGCCCACCTTTCCCGGCCTGCCCGCGTGGGGCGGCGACTGGATCCTCTGGGCCACGCTCGTCTTTCCGGCCTTCTACTTCGGCCTCTCCGGCTGGCTCGACTGGACTCACCGGCACGGATAGGCCCACGCGGCGACCTCCGTCCCGAGCGGGGCATCCCGAGGCGGGCGCCGCCCCCGTCTGCGCTCCGCCCGGGGCGCCCCCCAGGAGCCCTCGTTCACGGCGGCCCGTCGATCCCACTTCCTCCCTGGAGGGCCGAGATCTCCTTGGTCCGGGCGCACTCCGAAAGCACTTGTTCGCGTCGCTCACGGCGCACTCCGAAAGCACTTGTTCGCGTCGGTCACGGCGCGGCCCACAGACCACTTCCTCCCTTCGGTCACGGCGCCTCGGGGACGCTGCGGGCCGAGTCGGGAGAGGGCGCGGAGGAAGGGGCGGGCTCGGGCAGGGCCCAGTGTACGAGGGCCGCCATGACGACGGTGGCGAGGGCGCCCGCCACGGCGTTGCTGACGTAGCCGTAGGCCCCGAACGTGGCGCTGGCCACGAAGCTGCCGATGCCGAAGCCGGCCTGCCCCACGCTGATGGCCAGGCCCATGAGGAGGCCGCGGGCCTGGTCGGGGACGAGGGCGGTGAGCAGCGACTGGAGCGGGCTGATGCGGATGCCCACGGCGATCATGGCCAGGAAGAAAAGCGCCGCGGCCGATGTGAAGTCGACGATGAGCACCGGCGCAACGGCCGAGAGTGCCCCGAGCGCAAGGCTCGATCCCACGATCAGGGGCTTCCGCCCGAGCTCGTCGGAGATGTGGCCGGCGAGGGGCGAGGCAAGGACGTTGGCCGAGCCGCCGACGGCAAAGAGCAGGGCGATGCTGTAGCTCGAGACGCCTACGGTCGACTCCAGCCACGTGGGCAGAAAGGAGGTAAAGAGGCCGAAGCCGCAGAACATGAGGAAGTAGGCCCCCACGGCCGCCACCACGTTGGGACCGCGGAGGAGGCGGCGGTACTTCCGCAGGAACCGACGGGGCGTGAGGCGCTTCTCGTCGAGGTCGGCGTCGGGCTGGGGGACGAAGCGCCAGATGAGGACGGTGGCCAGGCCCATCGTAATCGCAAACATGAGGAACGGCCACCGATAGCCGAAGCCGGCGGCCAGCACCTTGCCGAGGGGCACCCCCGCCACCTGCCCGAAGGCGGTGCCGCTCATGACCCAGCCGTTGGCCCAGCCCCGCTGCTCGTAGG
>JBDGQP010000171.1:0-24030 GCA_042218975.1 Salinibacter sp. | reverse complement strand
GATCAACCGATCTGCCATCGTCACGTGACGCTCTGCCCTCAACGTGTGAAATCAACATACCGGTCTCTAAGGGGGCAATCCCGTCCTCGCGTCCCTGTTCGACTGAGCCTCGCCCCATGGAGAATTTGAGCGTCGTTGACCATCCGCTGCTGAAGCGCGACCTGTCCATCCTGCGGCGCGACGCGACGCCGCACGGGCAGTTCCGGAAAACCGTCTCCGACGCCGCGGCCATCCTCGCCTACGAGGCGATGCGGGAGATTCCGCTGCGGGAGACGGAGATCGATACGCCCCTGGAGACGACCACCGGCTACGAGATCGCCGCGGACGTCATGGTGGTGCCCATCATGCGGGCGGGGCTCGGGATGGTCGACGGCTTCGTGCGGTACGTGCCGGAGGCACGCGTGGGGCACCTCGGCATGCAGCGCGACGAGGAGACCTACACACCGGTCGACTACTACAGCAACATCCCCGACGGGATCGAGGACGCGCACGTCTTCGTGGTGGACCCGATGCTGGCGACGGGGGGGAGCGCCTCGTTTGCCATCGACCACCTGAAGGGAGAAGGGGGGACGCAGTTCACGTTTGCCTGCCTCGTGGCGGCGCCGGAGGGCGTCACGCGGCTTCGGGAGGAGCACCCGGACGTGCCCGTGGTGACGGCGGTGCTCGACCGGGAGCTCGACGACAGTGCGTTCATCCGGCCGGGGCTGGGCGACGCGGGCGACCGGATCTTCGGGACGCGGTGACGGCTCAGTCACGAGTCATCAGTCACGAGTCACCAGTTATGAGTTGCTGGGTTCTGGATTTGAGCCCTGCTGGCCGATGGCGTTGATGTAGCCGTTGAGCATTTTCCGGATTTCAACGAGTTCAGTGGAGAGTTCATCGAAGCGATCCTTTGAAATGAGCCGTCGACTGCGGGCCTTTTGGAGCCACGTTCGGGTCTCTTGCAGCGATCCGCGAGCGTAGTAGCAAAACTGTCGGTTCTCCCCGAAGTGATAGCGGCCGTGGCCTTCGCTGATGTTTGCCGCGATCGAGTCAGCAGCCTGAGTGATCTGTGTTCCGATCGAGTACTTCGCAAAGGACGGCCAGTCTTCTACGTCCGCCCAGATTTCTTCCGCGAGCCGCATCGACCGCCTGTACACGTCCAGATCGTTGATGTCCATTGCCCGAGATCCTTGTTCTCGACCGTCACGTATCGGATAGACACGTCCTCGGCGAAAAGATAACGCCGAGACTGTCGAGCGCGTGCACTCCTGGGCCCGCAAGAGGCATCTTCTGACTCTTCACTCGCGATCCTTCGCTCATGACTCGCGCCTCATGACCCGTGAATTCCTGTCTCGCGTTGTTCCCGTGTTGCTCGGCCTCCTCCTGGTCGGCGTGCCCGGCGCGTGGGCCCAGGAGGACGGGGCGGTCGACGTGCCGGACCCGGTGCTCACGGGGATCGAGTTTTCGGTCACGGTGCCGGGCGACTCGTCGCTGGCCGCGGCCGGGTCCCCGCGGGTGCGTGCCGGCGACCAGACGCATCCGCTGTCCTACGACGCGGCAAATGAGCAGTGGACGGCGGAGGGCGTGACGGTGCCGTCGAGCGGAACGGCAACGGTCGCAGTCGTGGCCGGCGGCACGACGCTGCGCTCCGCCGACACGCGGGCCATCCCCGGCTGGCTCTCGATCCTGCCGCCGCTCTTTGCGATCGGCCTCGCGCTCCTCTACCGCCGCGTGGTGCCGTCCCTGTTCTTCGGGGTGTGGGTCGGGGCCGTGCTCGCGATCGGCTTCACGCCGTGGGCCGTGTTCAAGGGCCTGCTCGACACCATGCAGGTGTACGTGCTCGGGGCCCTGGCCGACAGCAGCCACGCCGCGATCATTCTGTTTTCGCTCATGATCGGGGGAATGGTGGGCATCATCTCGAAGAACGGGGGGACCCTCGGCATCGTCGAGCGCCTTACCGGCTGGGCCCGCGACTCGCGCCGTGGCCAGATGGCGACGTGGGCCCTCGGGCTCGGCATCTTTTTCGACGACTACGCCAATACGCTGATCGTGGGCAACACGATGCGGCCGGTCACCGACCGCCTGCGCATCTCGCGGGAAAAGCTGGCCTACATCGTCGACTCGACGGCCGCCCCCATCTCGTGCATAGCCTTCACGACGACCTGGATCGGGTACGAGGTCGGCCTCGTGGGCACCGCGATCGCGGGCATCGAGGGCTTCAGTCAGGGGGCGTACTCCGTCTTCCTGAACTCGATTCCGTACAGCTTCTACCCGCTCTTCGCCCTCTTCTTCGTGTTTGTCGTGGCGTACTCGCGGCGCGACTTCGGGCCGATGTACCACGCCGAGAAGCGCGCCCGGACCACCGGGCAGGTGCTGGGCGAGGAGGCGAACGTCGACGAGGCGGCGGCTGAGGGGGACGAGCTCACTCCCCCCGAGGGCACGACGAACCGAGCCTACAACGCCGTCCTCCCGGTGCTTGTCCTGATCGGGTCGGTGCTCGTCGGACTGTACGCGACGGGGGTGCAGGCGACCGGGGCGGACGCGTCTCTGAGCACGATCATCGGCGAGGCCGACTCGTACGCGGCCCTTATGTGGGGGTCGCTCCTCGGGGTGCTCACGGCGGCGGTCCTCTCGCTGACCCAGGGCATCCTGGACCTGGAGCAGACCGTCGAGGCCTGGTACGAGGGCCTCAAGTCGATGCTCTTCGCCATGGTGATTCTGGTGCTGGCATGGGGGCTCTCCAACATTACCGAGGTGCTGCACACGGCCGACTACCTCGTGTCGGTGCTCGGGGAGTGGCTGCCGCCGGGCGTGGTCCCGGCCATCATCTTCGTGCTCGCGGCGGCCACGGCCTTCGCGACCGGCTCGAGCTGGGGCACGATGGGCATCCTCATGCCGCTGGTGGTGCCGCTGTCGTGGGCCGTGCTCGTCCAGAACGGAATGGACGCGCCGGCCCACTACCACATCCTCTACTCCTCGGTGTCTTGTGTGCTGGCCGGAGCGGTGTGGGGCGACCACTGCTCCCCGATCTCCGACACCACAATTCTGTCCTCGATGGCCAGCGGGTGCGACCACATCGAGCACGTGCGGACCCAGCTCCCCTACGCGATGAGCGTGGGACTCGTGGCGCTGCTGGTGGGCACGCTGCCCACAGGCTTCGGCGTGCCCTGGTGGGGATCGCTGCTGGTCGGGGGGGGGCTCCTGTTGGGGCTCCACCGGCTGGCGGGCACCCCGATCGAGACGGCCGAGCCCCCGTTCGAGACCCCCGAGCCGGCCGGCGCGGCGGCGGAGGCGTAGGCTTGGAGGGCGCGCGCCCCGGATGATTTCTCCGAAAACGGACCCCGCTCCGGTTGCGGTGCACGTTCCGGGGCGGTACCCTACTCACAGAATCCAACCTCCCCCTTCGCAACACGTCTTGCCGCACCGCCATGCTTCTCGACGCCGACAACCGCCCCTGGGGCCGCTGGGAAGAGTACCTCAACGAGCCCGGCTACCGCGTGAAGCGCATCGTCGTCCACCCGGGCCAGCGCCTCTCCCTCCAGAAGCACGAGCACCGGAAGGAGCACTGGGTCATTGTGCAGGGCGCCGGCGTGTTTACCCGCAACGACGAGAAGATTGAGGTGTCGGCGGGGGACACCTGCTTCATCGACCTTGAGGACGTCCACCGCATCGAGAACGACGGCGACGAGCCGCTCGTCTTCATCGAGACGCAGATGGGCCTCTGCCTCGAGGACGACATCATTCGGCTCGAGGACGACTACGGGCGAGAGTAGCGCCGGGAACCGGCGAGTGGGCCCCGCCGACCCCGCAGCGCCGGGGGCGTCCGGTATAACGTTCCGCAAAATTCCATCCTCGTGCGTCGGTAGGGGCACGATTGCCGGACCGGTGCGTTTGGCAGTCTGACAAGCCTCCGACGCACAGTATGATCCAACCCATGGTACTCCCGATTCGCCTCTTCGGCCACGACGCGCTCCGCCAGGAGACCACCCCGGTGGAGGAGAACACCGAGGCGCTCCAGGCGCTCATCGACAACATGATCGAGACGATGCGAAACGCCGCGGGCATCGGCCTGGCGGCCCCGCAGGTCGGGCGCGAGGAGCGTCTCTTCGTGGTCGACGTGACCCCGATGGCCACCGAGATGGAGGAAGACGGCGAGCCGGTGCCCCCGCAGCCGATGGTGCTCATCAACCCCGAGATCGTGGCCGAGAGCGACGAGACGACGGACATGGAGGAGGGCTGCCTCTCGATCCCGGAGGTCCGGGAGGCCGTCACCCGGCCCGAGCGCGTCCGCGTCCGCTACCGCGACCGCGACTTCGAGAAGCAGGAGCTCGAGACCGGCAGCGTGCTGGCCCGCGTCCTGCAGCACGAGTACGACCACCTCGAGGGCGTGCTCTTTACCGACTACCTCAGCAGCTTCCGCAAGCGGCTGCTGCGCCGTAGCCTCCGTCAGATGACGAACGGAGAGATCGACGCCGACTACCCGCTCGTGGCGAAGGGCGACGAGCCCGTCCCGGCGCGGTAGAGGGCGAAGGCGTATCGCGTATTGCGTATCACGTCGAGAGGGGGAGGTCGGGAGAGACGCAATACGAAATACGCAATACGAGCCGAAGCCTCTCACTACCTCCGGTCTCGGTCTCCGTGCCCGCCCGTCGGTTCCTGTCCCGTCCCGAGATTCGTGCTCTCTACGATCGCATCGGGCGGGGGCAGGACGCACAGACGTTCTACGAGGGCCCCGCGGTCGACGCCCTGATTGCCCGCGCCGCGCTTGGGGAGGCGACCGCCCTCTTCGAGATGGGGTGCGGGACCGGGCGCGTCGCTGAACGCCTGTTGCGCGACCGCATGCCTCCCGACGCCCGCTACGTGGGGGTCGACCTGAGCCCGACGATGGTGCAGATTGCCCGCGACCGCCTGGCCCCGTTCGGCGACCGCGCTACGGTGGTCGAGACGGACGGGGGCTTCTCGTTCGATCGGGCTGATGCCTCGCAGGATCGCGTCCTGGCGACCTACGTCCTCGACCTGCTGTCGCCGGCCGACATTCGCGCCCTGCTTGCGGAGGCGCACCGGCTCTTGATGCCAGAGGGGCGGCTTTGCCTGGCCGGGCTAACGTGGGGGGAACGGCCCGTAGGACGTCTCGTCGCAAATGCCTGGGCCGCCGTCCACGCACACCGGCCCGAGTGGGTAGGGGGCTGCCGTCCCCTCCGCGTCGAACGGCGTCTCGACCCCGACCGGTGGGCCGTTCGCCACCGCGAGGTCGTCCGGGCGTGGGGCATCCCCTCCGAGGTGCTCGTGGCGACGCCGACCTAACGTTCCTGTCCATTCGCCGGGCCTGCTCCATGGCGCACTTCGGATCCGACCGGGGCCGCTGGTCGCTCGTTCTGGGGGGCATGCTTCTCCTGCTCATCGCGGCGTGCGGCGGAGACCCGCGGACGAACGAGGGGCGTCCGCACTTCGTGACGACGATTCCTCCGTTCGAGATGATTCTGCGGCCGGTGGTCGAGGGGCGGGGGACGGTCGAGCGGCTCCTGGCGCCGGGGGCCTCTCCGCACACCTACGATCCGTCCCCGTCGGACCTGCGGGCCACGACCCGTGCCACGGCGCTCGTCTACGGCGCCGCGGCCCTCGACGGCTGGGCGGCGGACCTGCCGGCGGCCCGTCGCCTCGGTCTACTCGACCTGCTCCCCTCGGACGTTCGGCTCGCCTTCGACGGGCCCGGCTCCCGTGGCGCGCCGGCGGTCGACCCCCACTTTTGGACCGATCCGGAAGCGGTGCGGCGGCTTCTGCCCGCCCTGACCGATACGCTCTGCGCGATCGACGCGTCGGGCTGCCCGACGTACCGGGCCAACGCCGATGCCTTTGCCGCCGAGCTGGCGGCGCTCAACGCGCGCCTCCGGTCGATCGTCCGGCCGGTCCGCGCAACCCCGGTGTTCCTCGCCCGGCCCTTCTTTCGGTACTTTCTCCGACGCTACGGGCCCCGTCTCGTGGGCGTCGTCGAGCCGCGACCGGGAGCGGAGCCGACGCCCCGGCAGCTCCATCGGCTCGTCCGCCGGGCCCGGGCGTCCGGGGCCCGGGCCATCCTCACCCAGCAGTCGCTTTCGGCCCGGGTGGCCCGGGCGATCGCCGAGCCCACGGCCCTCCCGACGGTGCCGCTCGATCCGATGGGGGGGACGGCGGGACGAGCCACCTACGCCGCCCTTCTGCTCACCAACGCCCAGATTCTGCGCGACTCGCTCGCCGCGACGCGGGACGCATCCGGATCCGCCCGTCGGCCGGGCCGTTGACCAGGTCAGACTCGGTCCCTCTCGCCAGCGCCCGTGGCCTGTGTCCGCCTCTTCCCCCGTCATTGCGGTCTCCGACCTCGGCGTCCGAAGGGGTGGCCACGCCGTGCTCGACGGCCTTGCCTTCGAGGCCGCACCGGACGACTTCGTGGCCGTGGTTGGGCCCAACGGTGGGGGGAAGACCACGCTGATCCGCGTGCTGCTGGGCCTCGTCGAGCCGGACGCCGGCACGGCCCGCGTCTTCGGGCGGCGGCCGTCGGCGGTGGAGCCGGCCCTGGTGGGGTACGTCCCGCAGGTCAAGCACCTGGACCGCACGTTTCCGGCGCGGGCCGTCGACCTGGTGCTCACGGCCCTCCGTCAGCGCTGGCCGTTCCGGGTCGGGCAGGAGGACCGGGAGCAGGCCCGCCGGGCGCTCCGGCGCGTAGGGGCCGAGGCGCTGGCCGACCGGGCGCTGGAGCGCCTGTCCGGGGGGGAGCTGCAGCGCGTCTACCTGGCCCGCACCCTCGTCCGCACCCCCCGCCTCATTCTGCTCGACGAGCCGGCGACCGGGATCGACGTGGCCGGGGCGTCGGACCTCTACGGGGTCCTCGAGGCCGATCAGGCCGAGCGGGAGACCACCATCGTCATGGTGACCCACGACTGGAACGCGGCCTACCACCACGCCACGCACGTCCTCCTGCTCGACGGCCGACAGGTCGGGTTCGGGCGGCCGGACGCCGTCCTCACCGACGCGGGACTCCGCGACGCCTTCGGCCACACCGGCCACGCCCACGCCATGTTGATGGGAGAAGGGGGCGACGATGCTTGAGGCCCTCGCGCTTCCGTTCCTCCAGCGGGCCCTCCTCGCAGGCATCGTCGTGGGGGCACTGGGCAGCTACTACGGCGTCTTCGTGGTGCAGCGCCGCCTCAGCTTCCTCGGGGTGGGCCTCTCGCACGCCGCGTTCGGCGGCGTGGCGCTCGGCCTGCTCCTGCAGGTGAACCCGCTCTGGACCGCCCTGCCGTGCACGGTCGCCGTGGCACTGGGGATCACGTGGGTCACGCACCGGAGTGCCGTCAGCAGCGACACGGCGATCGGCGTCTTCTTCGCCGCGGCGATGGCGGCGGGCGTTGTCCTGCTCACCTTCAAGCAGTCGTACACGACCGACGCCTTCGCGTATCTCTTCGGGTCGATCCTGGCCGTGCGGGCGGCCGACCTCTGGGCGCTGGGCGGGATCGCGGTGCTCGCCGGGACCACGCTTCCCCTCTGGGGCCGCTGGGCGTACGCCACCTTCGACCGGGACCTGGCGCGGGCCGACGGGGTGCCAGTCGACCGCGACGACTACGTGCTGGCGGCGCTGCTGGCCGTGACGGTCGTCGCGGCCGTGAAGGTCGTGGGGATCGTGCTGGCGGCGGCCTTCTTCGTGATCCCGGCCGCCGCGGCCCGTCTCCTGACGCGCACGTTCGCCCGCATGACGGTCCTCGCCGTGGGGCTAGGCGCCACCACCGCGGCCGCGGGGCTGCTGGGCAGCTACGCGCTCGACCTGCCGAGCGGGGCGGCCATCATCCTGACGCAGACCGCGGTCTTCGGCGCGGCCGTGTTCGTCGGCGAGGCGGCCTGATACGAACTCGCGTACACTCGGAAAGCCGAGTGCACGCTCCGTTCGGGTATGGACGTCTGGAAGTGTGGACGTCTGGAAGTATGGGGGGGACGCGCACGTCCTCGCGTCCGTCCGTGGACGTCGAGATGCGCCGTGGACGTCGAGATGCGATCACCGTGCTGGGAACGACCCAACCCCAACTCGCAAACGCACAACGCGTCCAGGGCCTATCCGCGGGGACGGAGCGGCCGCATCACGACCTCGGAGATGAGGTGGTTGGCGGGGGACTCCAGGACGTGCAGGACGGTGGCGGCCACGTCCTCCGGCTGCAGCGGGTTGTCGGTCATCTCCACGCCCGCTACGTCGAAGAAGTTGGTCTCGATGGAGCCGGGGTAGAGGCACGTCACCTTGATGCCGTCGTCGCGCACCTCCTTCATCAGTGCCTCGCTGAAGCCGCGGAGGCCGAACTTGCTGGCGTTGTAGGCCGTGAGGTTCGGGTTGCCGAGCAGGCCGGCGATGGAGGCGATGTTGACGACGTGGCCGCCGAAGCCCGACTGCTCGTTCTGCTCGCGCATCGTGGGGACCGCCTCGCGGGTGCACAGAAAAACCCCGCGCAGGTTCGTATCCATCTGCACGTCCCACTCCTCCAGCGGCAGGTCGTCGACGGGGCCGAACTGGCCGAGGCCGGCGTTGTTGAGCAGCACATCGAGCCGGCCGCTCTCTGCGCGGACCGTCGCGAAGGCCTCTTCGACCTGTTCCTCGTCCCGCACGTCGCAGGGAAGGGGGTGGAAGGCATCCCCGACGTCGTCGCGGAGGGCCTCCAGGGGGCCGGCGCTACGGGCGAGGCCGTAGACGGTGGCGCCCCGCTCGATGAGGGTGCGGGCAAAGTGAGTGCCGAGGCCGCTGCTGGCCCCGGTCACGACGGCGACGGCGTCGGTCACGTCCATGGGGGGGATGGGTTTCTGCTGGAAAGAAGACAACACTCCGTTCTACTCCGCCGACCGGAAGGAGATCATGGACCGTCGATGAGCTTCCTGTTACTTCGGGCGAGCCTGGAGGGGCGGTCTCAGCCGGGAGCGGGCGGGACCGAGGAGGACGGCACGTCGTGGTCGTCCGCGTCCGTGGTCTCCGCGCGGGCCTCGGCCCACGTGTCACTGGTCCACAGCACCTCCTTCGCCTCGGCCAGCGACACGTCGAGCACCGCCAGAAGGATGCGCACCGCCTCTTTTCGGGAGCGGCCGTCCCGGCGGAGGCGGCGGACGGTGGCCTCGATCGCCTCGTCGCCGTCGAGCTGATTCCGGTACGCGTCGATGGTCGCGTCGTCCATGGCAGCGATGCGCTATCATCAGGTGTCGTACTGAGCCTGCATGCTCTGTCGGGAAATGGAGACGTGGAGGAACGGGGCGCACCGGCGGGCTGGCAGGACGCCGACCCCGAGAAATCGGCGAGGTAGGTGAGCAAACCCACCAGCGTCCACGCATTCAAACGTCCGCCCCTGAATCCTACGGGGGGCGGTCCTACTTCCCGTCGAGCCGACCGGCCTCGCGGAGCAGTGTGCGGAGGGAGTCGATCGGCAGGGCCTCCTGGACGTGGCCGTCCCGTCCCCGCACCGTCGTGGCCGTCGTGAGGGCGTTGTAGACGGCCTCCTCGGTCGCCTCCACCGTCGCGAGGAAGAGGGGGCTCATCCGGCGGTTGGGACGGAGCGAATCGGGACGGGGCGCCGCGGCGCCCGTTCGGCGGTTGGCCGTGGAGAAGGCGACTACGAAGTCGCCGGACCCGTTGCTCGAGTAGCTGCCCGTCCGGGCGAGGCCGAGCATGGCCCGCTTGGCCATCCGCTCCAGGTTGCGGGGCGAGACCGGGGCGTCGGTGGCGACCACGATCATGCAGGAGCCCTCCCCTGCGCCGGGCCCGTCCGGCGACGACCCTCCCTCAACGGCGGACCGAAAGTCGTAGCGCCCGAGGCGGCGGCCCACCGGCACCCCGTCGACGCGCAGGATGCCGCCGTAGTTGGCCTGCACGAGAACCCCGACCGTGTGCGCGCCGTGCTCGTCGGGGAGAACCCGCGAGCTGGTGCCGATGCCCCCCTTCCAGCCGAGGGCGCTGGTGCCGGTCCCGGCGCCGACGCTGCCCTCGGCAACGGGCCCCCCGTTGGCCGCCTCGATGGCGGCGCGCACGTCGGCCGCCCTCACGTGCTGGCCGCGGATGTCGTGGAGGTACCCGTCATTGGTCTCGCCGACCACCGCGTTGACGGAGCGGACGTCCTCGTGGCCGGGCTGCTCGAGCGTCCACTGCACGACGGCCTCGACGGCGGTGCCCACGGCGAGCGTGTTGGTGAGCACGACCGGCGTCTCGAGGGTGCCGAGCTCCCGTACCTGCAGGAAGCCGGCGGCCTTGCCGAAGCCGTTGCCCACGTGCACGGCGGCGGGCACCTTCTCCTCAAACAGGTCGCCCGCGTGGGGCCGGATCGCCGTCACGCCGGTCCGGACCGAGTCGCCCTCGATCAGGGTCCGGTGGCCCACCTGGACCGCGCCGACGTCGGTGATGGCGTTGAGCGGCCCGGGGCGGAAGATGCCGGGCGTCAGGCCAAGGGTCCGGACGCGGACCGAGTCGGATTGAGCGGAGCTGGTCATCGGCAGGACGGCTCCACAGAGGAGTGCGGCGGCACACAGCAGGAGGCGCGTGCGGATCGGGATGGCGACGAGCACGCGAGCGAGGACGGACGGGACCGAGACGAAAATCTTATTCCGCTGTTATACTTTTGTGATAACATGGAGCACGGGTGAAGGTATATGGACGCGACGATGAAGACAAGAGTGTTCGCACGCCCGTCCTCCGAAAGCTCCGTGGCCCATGGAAATGCACCAGCCCTGCACGTCCGACGATCCGAAAATCGACGCCCTCAAGGACGGCAGTGAGCACGCGTTCCGCTGTCTCTTTGAGCAGGAACGAGACCGGCTCCGCAACTTCGTCCTGAAGATCGTCGACGACGCGGACGAGGCCGAAAACATCGTGCAGGAAACCTTCGCCGAGGCCTTTCGCCAGATTGGGGACTTTCGGGGCGAGGCCAAGGTATCGACCTGGCTCTTTTCCATCGCCCGGCACCTGGCGTACGGCCACCTCCGGAAGGCCAAGCGGCGCAACTACAAAGAGCACGACACGATCGAGTTCTTGCAGGCGGAGCAGGCCGGGGGGGGCGCGACGATGACCCTCGAGGCGGTCGAGGCGGCCGAGCGCAAGCAGATCGTGCACGACGCCCTGCAGGAACTGCCCGAGCACTACCGGCGGGTCGTGCAGCTCCGCGACCTGGAGGAGCAGTCGACCGCCGAGACCGCCGAGCACCTCGGCCTCACGGAGGTCAACGTGCGCGTCCGGCTGCACCGGGCCCGCAAGCAGCTGCGGGAGCACCTCTGCGAGCGAATGGAGCGCTAGCAACCTGTTGCGCATTGACGTTTGAGAACGAACTCGAGCGATTCTTTGACGATAGATTCGCCTCTTTCCTCAATCTTTTCTCTCAATCGCCGTCCATGCGCAATTTTATTTGTCGATGTTGGAGGAAAGCGCAAAGATGAATCTATGCGCAACAGCCTGCTAGCGAGGCGCCACGCAGGAAGGACCTGACTGGACGGCGGATGCCTGTTGCGTCGAGGTCAGTCCGCGACGGCCCCGTCCTCCCATCCCTCGCTGAAGATGTGGTCCGACGAGACGCCCGCCGCCCGGAGGGCCGATCGGGTCTCGACGACCATCTCTGGCACGCCGCAGAGATACGCCTGTGGCGCCTCAAGGTCGTCGAGGAGGGAGAGATGGTCCTGCACGTAGCCGGTGGGCCCGCCCCAGTCCTCGCCGGACAGCGTGTAGTGCACCTCGAAGCGGGGATGCGTCGCCGCCAGGCGGTCGAGCATGGGGCGGTACATCAGGTCGGCCTGCGTCCGCTCCCCGAAGAGGAGGCGGGCCTGCCCGGTGCCCTCCCGCAGGTACGGATCGAGCATCGCGAGCATGGGCGTGAGGCCGGTGCCCGTGGCGATGAACGCGGCGTCCCGATCCAGGGACTGCAGGTGCAGGGTGCCGGACGGCGGCAGGATCGGCACCTCGTCGCCCACGTCCAGCTCGTGGAGCCACACCGAGCAGGTGCCGTCGTCGTACCGCTTGACGGCCAGGGCCAGTGTGTCGGTGCCCGGGCCGCTGACCGGCGAGTACGGGCGGTAGATCGGGCCTTCGCCGTTTTTCTCGTACCGAACACTGACGTGTTGTCCGGGATCGTGGTCGAACGTGTGGCCGTCCACCCGAAGCAGAAGCTGTCGGACGCGAGGGGTGACTGAGGTGATCGCGGCGACCGTAGCGTTGAGGAGGGTCATAGGAGCGGGGTCGAGATCGGATCTACGCGAGGGGACGGTCGAGTCCGCCCACGTAGTCGGACACGTCGCCCTCGTCGGCCACGAACGTGATGCGCTCGTAGCGGGGCTGCCCGATCCAGGCGTGGTCGGGCGTCACGTCCGTGTCGGTGAGCACCGTCTCGGACTCCGCGTCCTCAAAGATGGCGATGCGGCCGTCGACGTCTGCGTCCGAGAGCGCCGCCCGCAGGTCGTCGACCGAGCGGTACTGCCCGATTTCCTCCGTGTCCTCGGCCTCGGGGGGCGAGATCTGTGCCCGGGCCGAGTGCACGCGGATCTGGATCCGGTCGGCGTCCGGCCGGCGGACCACCTGAAAGAGGGCGGGGGCGGGGGTGGCCGGTGTCGAGTCGGGATCCGGCCCCTCGGGCGAGCGCACCTCCTGGCCGGTGTCGGTCGGAGGCTCGTTGCCGTGGTGACGGCCGACGGAGGTCAGGTCGTCGGGGAGATCGTCCATGGGATGTATTTGGACTGTAGGGACACGTGACCGAACGGGAGGACGTTCGGGTTGGAATAATAGAGAGTACCGATACGACCGCGTCGTGACGAAGGTCCGCCCACCCGTGGGAGTGCGAGGGACCCACAGCGGTCCTCACAGAATTGTCGCGTCGCCCCGGCCCGTGGCCGAAACAGCGAGGGTGTCTCGTCCCGTTGGGACGGGGAAGTATGCACAAATACTCTGGGACTCATTTCCGCCACAATCGTCATGGATCTCACCTACTACGGGCACTCCACCTTCCAGCTGGAGACCGGAGACACGACCCTGCTGTTCGATCCGTTCTTCGCGGAGAACCCCCACACCGACGTCACCGCGGACGCGTTCGATCCCGACGTGTTGCTTCTGACGCACGCCCACTTCGATCACTACTCGGACGTTGAGGGCGTGCTGGCCGGGAGCAATCCGCTCGTCATCGCCAACTTCGAGATCACGCAGCGAGTCAGTCAGGACTACGACCACGACGCCATCCAGCCCCTCAACGAGGGGGGAAACGCGGGATTTGACTGGGGGACCGTCGAGTCGGTGCATGCGCGGCACAGCTCCTCCTTCCCCGACGGCAGCTACGGCGGGGTGCCGCTCGGCTTCGTCCTCGAGCTCGACGAGGGCGTCGTCTACAACACCGGCGATACCGCCCCCTTCGCCGAGATGCAGTGGATCGGCGACCGCTGGGACGTGGACCTGATGCTCGCGCCGGTCGGCAATGTCTTCACGATGGGCATCCACGGGGCCCTGCACACGGCCGAGATGGTGGGACCGTCCCGCGTGGCCCCGCTCCACTACGACACCTTCCCGCCGCTTGAGACGGACCTCGACGCCTTCCGGAAGGAGTTTTCGGACGCGGGCTACGAGCCGGCGGTGTTCGATGTCGGGGTGACGACGACGCTCTAGGCGTCCTCCACCGCGCGTCTGCGCCGTCGACGCAGGCGGCCGAGGACGACGGCCCCGCGGGCGGGCCGGTCGTCGTCCCTGTCGGTCGCCCCGCTCTCGAACTGGGCCGCCCCCTCCGTGACGACGATCGGCATCCTCTCGGACACCCACGGCTACTTCCACCCGAAGCTCGTCGACGACTTGGCGGGGGTCGATCTCATCCTGCACGCCGGCGACGTCGGGGACCTCGGCATCCTCGACGGGCTGGAGGCCGTCGCGCCGGTTCGGGCCGTCTGGGGCAACGTCGACGGCCCCGGCACCCGCCGGCGCCTGGCCGAGCACGAGCGCTTCACGGCCGGCGGGCTCGAGGTTTGGATGACCCACATTGCGGGCCGGCCGGGGCGCTGGCAGCGGGGCATGGGCGAGCGGCTCGCCGACGACCCGCCCGACATTTTCGTGTGCGGGCACAGCCACATCCTGCGGGTCGAGCGGGTCGAGGCCCTCGGGGGCATGCTCTACGTCAATCCGGGTGCGGCCGGCCGGCACGGGTTCCACAAGCGAAAGACGTGCCTCCGCCTCGCGATCCGGGACGGACGGGCCACCGAGATGGACGTGATCCACCTCGACGCCGACGCGTGACGGCCGCGTGGCGGATCAGTCGTGGTGCCTAGCGCGCTCCTCCGCGGTCTGCTCGTGGAGGGTGGAGAGCAGTCTCGCGTCCGCCTCCGTGAACGGCACGTCGCGGCGACCCACGACCCGTTCGGCGACGGAGAGGGCCTTCGGGAGGCGATAGGTCGCAAATCCGTCCCGGGCGCTGCCCCACGAGAAGGGCGGCACGTACCGCGGGGGAAAGTCGCTCCCGTACAGGTTGCAGCACGTGCCCACCACGGTGCCGGTGTCGAACATGGTGTTGATGCCGCACTTCGAGTGGTCGCCCATGAACAGGCCGGCGAACTGCCGTCCGGTGGGCACGAAGTCGCCCTCCGCCGGGGCGTAGGCGGTCACCTCGCCGTAGTCGTTGCGCAGGTTCGAGTTGTTGGTGTCGGCCCCCACGTTGCACCACTGGCCCAGGTAGGCGTGGCCGAGGAAGCCGGGATGCCCCTTGTTGGTGAGGGCGTGGATGATGGTGTCGTGGATCTCGCCCGCGACCTTGCACCAGTACCCGAACGCCGCGCCCTCGACGTTGGCCCCCACCTTCACCTGCGTCTGGGGGCCGATGAAGCAGGGGCCCCGGAGCACGGCGCGCTCGGCGACCGACGCCCCGTCGCCAAGGACGATGGGGCCGTCCTCGGCGTTCAGAACGGCGCCGGGGCGCACCTCCACGTTCCGTCCGAGCGCGATCTGCGCCGGCCGGACGGCCACTACGCTCTCGTGGACCGATGCGTGGGGCCGGTCCGGCAGCGACGTGGTCGCGGGGCCGTCGCGCCGGGCCGCGGCGTCGCGGCGGAGGGCCGGGCGGAGGGTCTCCAGAAGGGTCCAGGGACGGCGCAGCAGCGTCGCCTCCCCCAGCGGGGTCGCGGGGAGGTCGGAAAAGGGCGCCTTGGGCACGGCGGGCGCGTCGAGCAGATCGCCCGGCAGGTGCGCCTTCGCGTCCGGGACCCAGGCCGCGACGAGCGCGCCGTCGTGGGTGAAGGCGCGGGCCGCCCCCTCCCCCTGCACGTGGGCCCGGATCTGGGTCGTGGCCGCCCGGTCCGCCGCCACGAACCGGCCGTTCAGGAAGAGGACGTCGGCCCCGTCGGGGAGCGCGTTCACGGGGACGTCGTGTGCCCGGTCGGTCACCGGCGCCACCAGCGGTCGCGCGTGGAGCGCAAGCCCCTCCGGCGCGAACGCATCCCGGGCGGTCTCCAGGACCGAGCGGATGCCGAGGCGCAGGTCGTAGGCCGCCCGAGATTCGACGAGGGGGCGCAGGGCCGGAACGTGGTCGTCTTCGAAGAGGCAGAGGTGCATGGTACGCGAAAGATAATGAGACGCACGGAAACGGATGAACAGCAGAACGGCCCCGAGTCTTGTTCGCCGGTGCGTGGCATCGGGAACGGGGGGGACCGTTCCGCGACTAAACTCCGGCGGCGGTGATTCGTTAAGAGTTTCTCCCAACGACAGGAATTCATTGGGCACCGTGTACCGACGCCCTAGCCCCCATCACCAACCGCCGACCGCCATGAAATTTTTCGTCGACACCGCCGACCTCGACGAGATCCGCGAGGCCCACGACATGGGCATCCTCGACGGGGTCACGACCAACCCGTCGCTGGTCAAAGAAGAGGGGAACGTCGACTTCCACGAACACGTCTTTCAGATCTGCGAGATCGTGTACGGGGACGTGTCCGCGGAGGTCACCGCCACCGACTTTGACGGAATGATGGAGGAGGCCCGGTCGCTGGCACAGGTCCACGAGAACGTCGTCGTCAAGATTCCGCTGATCAAGCCGGGCATCAAGGCCCTGCGGGCCCTGGACGAGGAAAACATCCGGACGAACTGCACCCTGTGTTTTTCGCCGACGCAGGCGCTCGTGGCGGCGAAGGCGGGGGCGGACTACATCAGCCCGTTCATCGGTCGGATCGACGACATCAGCTCCGACGGAATGACGCTCATCGAGGAGATCGCACAGATCTACGACAACTACGGGCTGGACACCGAGATCCTGGCGGCCTCGATCCGGCACCCGACCCACGTGAAGCGCGCGGCCCTCGCGGGGGCGGACGTGGCGACGATGCCGTTCGAGACCCTCGAGCAGCTGCTGGAGCATCCGCTCACGGACCGGGGCCTAGAGCGGTTCCTGGCCGACTGGGAGGAGTACAAGGACGCGCGGAAGGCCGAGGCCGGCATGGCCTAGCGCGCGAACGCACCTCCGGTTCAGGCGCGCCTCCGGTTCAGGGCGGACGTGCCCACGACCGACGGCCGTCACCACGGAGAGCGTGCGAGCAGCGCCGTCTGTTCCGTTTTTGATCCCCGCAGACCCGCCCGTCCATGAAGTTTCTCGCCCTCGGAGACACCGAGGACATTGCCGCAAGCTGTCACTTTCTCGAGATTGAGGGCACCGGGCTCGTCCTCGATTCCGGCACCGATCCCCGCCGCGAGGGCCCCGATTCGCTGCCCAAGTTCGACTGGGTGCGCGAACGGGCCCAGAGCTACGTCGACCACGCGGTGATCACGCATGCGCACCACGATCACATGGGCAGCCTCCCGGTCCTGGTGCAGGAGTTTCCGCACGTGATGGCGCACATGACCGACGCCACGCAGCGGCTCCTCGAATTCTTGCTGCCGTCCTCGGCCCGCCTTCAACAGAAGCGCTATGAGCAGCACGAGACGGACCACGAGCCGCTTTTCACGGAAGACGACCTCAGCTTCCAGAGCCACATCTACCTGACCCACGAGCTGCAGGAAGGCTTCGACCTCACGGGCATGAAGGGGACCGGGGCCCTGACCGGTCGCTTCTACTCGGCGGGCCACATCCTCGGGTCGGTCGGCACGGAGCTTCGGTTCGAGGAGGACGGGACGGAGCGCCGCCTCTTCTACACGAGCGACACGAACATGCAGCCCCAGTCCATCATTCCGGGGGGCGAATACCCGGACTCGACCGACGTGCTCGTCCTGGAGACGACGCTCGGGGCCGACGAGGAGGCCGAGCAGACCAGCCGCCCGGCGGAGTACGCAAAGTTTCGAGACACCCTCGGCCGCGTCCTCGACCGGGGCGGCACGGCCCTGATTCCGGTGTTCGTGATGGGCCGGGCCCAGGAGATGCTCGCCATGCTGCACCGGCTGAAGACGGAAGGCCACATCCCGGCGGACGTGCCGATCTACACCGCCGGGTCGATGCGGGCCATCGCGGGCCTCTACGACGACACCCGCACGACGACGCCGCGCCTCGACGAAGAGTTCAAGGTCTACGACGTCGAGCAGGAGCGGGTGCCCTACAGCAGCGACGCGAAGGCGGACGTGCTCGAGGGCCCAGGCATCATGGTGGTGAGCAGCGGCATGATGTTCGAGCCGACCCTGTCGAACATCCTCGCCCGGCGCATCGTGGAGAACGAGCGCGACGCCGTGCTCGTCGTGGGGCACGCCGTGGAGGGGACCCCGGCCCGGCGTCTGCAGGAGGCCGCGGCCGAGGGGCCCGGCTCCCCCGTCATGCTCGCGGACGGCCACGGCCCGCAGCCCGTCTACTGCACGGTCGAGCGCTTCCGCTTCTCCGGCCACAGCCACCGGCGCGACCTCCTGTCGATCGTCGACCGTCTGGCGCCGGAGACCGTTTTGCTCGTCCACGGCGAGCCGGCGGCGCAGGACTGGATGCAACACGCCATCGAGGACCAACATCCGTCGGTCGACGTGCGCCGACCCGACTGGGGCGACCTCGTCGAGCTTTGAGCCCGCCGGCATCCCCTGTGGGCCTACGCGGGCCCCTTCTCCGCTGGCCCGAGGGCCTCCGCGGCGTGCGCTTCCCGGACGGATTGGCTCGTGACGCCGCCGGACGGCATGATCCTGGAACACAGGGCGGTCGAGCGGATCCGTGCCCTGCGCGGCGCATGAAATAGACTAGGAGAGCCTATCCCGAACGGCCCCCGCAGTTACGGAACGACGGGACCCGAGGCGCGCGAACCCGAGGCGCGGGAACGGTCGGGCCGACGCGACGAGGTGGGCCCCGACGGACCTGCGTTCCCTTTCGGTCTCCCGACGACGCCCCGCCGTCGGACGGACGGGGGCGTCCCGTTGCTTTTCGACCAGCCCGCCAAACGGCATGTCATCGACCACGACCCGGTTTCACGAGGCCCTCGAGGATCGACTCGCGCCCCGGATCGCGGGGGCGCTCCGAACCGACGAGATGACCCGGGCCCTCTACGCCACGGACGCCAGCATGTACGCCATGACGCCCGTCGCCGTGCTGGTGCCCCGGCACGTGGGCGACGTCCGGGCGGCCCTGGAGGTGGCGTCGGACCTGGGCCTGCCGGTCCTGCCCCGCGGCGGCGGCTCGTCGCTGGCGGGGCAGGGGGTGAACGCCGCCCTCGTGGTCGACTTTACCCCCCACCTCAACGACATCCTCGAGATCGACCCGGACGCCCAGACCGCCCGTGTCGAGCCGGGCGTCACGCTCAGCGAGCTGAACCGCGCGGCCGCCGCCCACGGGCTCATGGTGGGGCCGGACCCCGCCAGCGGGAACCGCGCCACCCTCGGCGGCATGCTCGCGAACAACGCGACCGGGACCCACTCCATCGCCTACGGCAACTTCATCCACCACACGCGGCGGGCCGAGGTGCTGCTCGCGGACGGCACCGCCGCCACGTTCGAGCCGCTCGGTCGCGACGGCTGGCAGGAGCGGATGCGGGCCGACGGCCTGGAGGGCGCCCTCTACCGCGGCCTCGACGCCCTGGTGGGCGAGGGGCGCGAGACGATCGAGGCAGACACCCCGAGCCACTGGCGCCGCAACAACGGCTACCGCCTCGAGGCCCTGCTGGGCGAGGAGCGGAACCTCGCGAAGCTCCTCTGCGGAAGCGAGGGCACCCTCGCCGTCGCCACCGAGATCACGTGCGACCTCGTCGAGAAGCCCAGCCACACGGCCCTCGGCGTCGCTCACTTCGAGACGCGCGACGACGCCCTGCGGGCCGTGACGACCGTCCTCGACACCGACCCGACGGCCGTCGAGCTCTTCGACGGCGTCGCCATCGAGCGCACCCGCCAGACGCCCGGCTACGCGGAGCGGCTCACCTTTCTCGACGGGACGCCCGGGGCCGTGCTCATCACCGAATACGCCGGCGACACGCGGGACGCAGTGACCGACCGGCTCGACGCCCTCGACCGGGCCCTCGCCGAGAAGAATCGCGGCTACTCGGTGGTCCGGGTCGTCGAGCCCGACGCCGTCGCAAACGTGTGGTCGATCCGGAAGGAGGGCCTCGGCCTCCTGATGGGCGTGGAGGGGGACTACAAGCCGTGGGCGTTCATCGAGGACGCCTCGGTTCCCGTCGAGAACCTGGCCGACTACATCGAGGAGCTCTCGGCCTTCGTCGACGAGACGGACACGCGCGCCGCCTACTACGCCCACGCCTCGGCCGGCTGTCTCCACGTGCGGCCCTTCGTGAACACCCGCAGCGAGGCGGAGGTCGAGAAGATGGAGCGGATCGCCAAGGAGTCGCTGGACCTCGTCCTCGAGTACGGGGGCGTCGTCTCCTCGGAGCACGGGGATGGCATGGCCCGGGGCTGGGCCAACCCGCACGTGCTGGGCGAGGACCTTTATCAGCTCTGTCGCCGGACGAAGGAGATCTTCGACCCCGACCGCATCCTCAACCCCGGGAAGGTGGTCGACGCCCCGCCCATGACCGACCACCTCCGCATGGGGCCCGAGTACGAGACGCGCCCGTTCCGCACGGAGCTCGACTTCTCGGAAGATGGGGACTTCGCGGGGGCCCTTGAAAAGTGCAACGGCAACGGGGCCTGCCGCAAGCTGCGCGCCGGCACCATGTGCCCGAGCTTCATGGCGACGCGGGACGAGCAGGACTCGACTCGGGGGCGGGCCAACGCCCTGCGGAGCGCGCTGGCCGGCGATCTGCCCGCGGACGCGATGACCGGCGACGACATGGCCGAGGTCATGGACCTCTGCATCCAGTGCAAGGCCTGCAAGACGGAATGCCCCTCCAATGTCGACATGGCCAAGATCAAGACCGAGTGGCAGCACCACTACTGGCAGGAGAACGACATGCCCCTCCGCACGCGCCTCTTCGCCCGGCAGCCGGACTGGGCCCGGTGGGTGAGCGGCACCCCCCTGGCCCCTCTCGCCAACTGGCTCGGCCGGCAGCCGGCCCTGCGCCGCGTGGGAGAGGCCCTCTTTGGGATCGACGCCGACCGGTCCGTCCCGCCGTTTGCCCGGGAGACGTTTCCGCAGTGGTTCCGAAAGCGGGGCGACGCCCTCGCGGGCGGCGCGGGGGGCGACGGCGTCGCCGGGCCGCGCGTGGTGCTGTTCCCGGACGCGTTCAACGCGTACCACACGCCCGCACCGCTCCGGGCGGCCGCCCGGGCTCTGCGGGCCATGGGCCACCGGGTCGAGCTGGCGCCGTCGTCGGTGGGAAGCGGGCGCACGCTGCTCTCGAAAGGGCTCATTCCGGAGGCGAAGCGCCGGGCCCTCCGGACGGTCGAGGCCCTCCACCCGTACGCCGAGCAGGGGGTGCCCATCGTGGGCCTCGAGCCGAGCTCGATCCTCACGCTCCGCGACGAGTTTCTGGACCTGCTGCCGGATGAGTCCCGGGCCGAGACGGTGGCCGAGTCCGCCTACACCTTCGAGGAGTACGTAGCCGAGCGGGTAGAGGCCGGGGCCGTCGACGCGGCGACGTGGCCCGACGCGGGCGGCGACGTGCTGCTGCACGGCCACTGCCACCAGAAGGCCCTCATCGGCACCGGCGCGACCGAACGGGTGCTGTCGGCGGCGGGCTACCGGGTCGACGCCGTGGACGCCGGCTGCTGCGGCATGGCCGGCAGCTTCGGCTACGAGGCCGAGCACGTCGACGTCTCGACCCAGATGGCGGAGCTACGCTTGGCGCCGGCGGTCCGCGCGGTCGATCCCGACACGGCCATCGCCGCCCCGGGCTTCTCCTGCCGGTCGCAGATCGAGGACGTCACCGGCCGTGCGGCCCGGCACCCGGCCGAGCTGCTGTGGGCGGCCCTGGAGGAGCGCACGCGGGAGCGGCCCCCGCGGGCGTCGAACAGGCGTGAGTGACGCCGGGCAGGGGACGCAAAACGCCAAACGGCCCGGGCCCTCCGTCGTACCGGAGGACCTGGGCCGTCTGAGTACGGGGACGAGGCGGGTCGTCACTCGTTCTGCATCGTCGGCGTGGCGGCGTGGTACCCCGCCAGTTCCTTCGAGGACGGCCAGAGCGACATCGCCTTCCGGAAGATCGGATCCGTCCGGTTGAGGATCGGCTGGCCGGTCCCGGTGCCGTACATCACGTTGGCCAAGCGACCCTTGATCCGGGTGCGAACCATGTCCCGAACCGACTGGGCCTCCGACCGGGAAAAGACCCGCTCCTTCTGGTTGACCGTCCCCGGATCCGAGGTGAGGGTGAGCAGGTCCTCCCGCTGCGCGTACGCCCAGAAGGAATCGACCGCGGCCGAGGGCACCTGATAGGAGGCGAGGAACTCGTCCTCCCGCTCCTGCCACGTGCTGCGCAACTTCTTTTCGTGCATGGAGAACCACTGCCGGGCGAAGAGGGCGTCGATCTGGCTGCCCCGGATAAATGTCGAGAGGGAGGTGGTGTCCGGCGCCACGACGTAGTCGGGCAGAATGCCGCCGCCCCCGAAGACTGTGCGGCCGTGGTCGGTCTCGTACCGCAGCGAGTCGGGGATGCTCTTCTTGTACTTCTCGACGTTGTAGACCGCGTCGCGGAAGCTACTGGACTTCTCCTCGTAGTACGCCTCGCGGTTCCCCTTCTCGTAGGGCGTCTGGATGAGGCGGCCGACCGGCGTGTAGTAGCGGCCCACCGTCATTTGCATGAGACTGCCGTCGTTGAGCTCGAACTGCTTCTGCACGAGGGCCTTGCCGAAGGTGCGGCGCCCCACGAGCAGGGCTCGGTCGTGGTCCTGAAGGGCCCCGGCCAGAATCTCGCTGGCCGACGCCGAGCGGCGGTTCACCAGCACGATGACGGGCTGGTTCTCGAGCGCCCCGCCGCTGTGGCCCCGGTATCGGGTGTTCATCTCGGCGCTGCGGCCCTTCGTGCGGACGATCGTCATCCCGGCGCCCAGCAGCTCGTCGGCGATCTTGACGGCCGATTGCATCACCCCGCCGGGATTATCGCGCAGGTCGAGCACGAGGCGCTCCATGCCCTGGCTCTTCAGTCGGTCGACCTTCTTCATAAACTCCTTGTGGGTCGACATGGCGAACCGGCCGATTTCGATGTAGCCGGTCTTCTTGTCGACCATGTAGGAGGAGTTGATGGAGTATAGGGGAATCTTGCCCCGCTCGATGGTGAAGGTCAGCCGCTTGTCGGCAAGAGGGCGATACACCGTGAGGGTCACCTCCGTGCCGATCTTGCCCTTCAGGCGATTCTGGATCTTGTTGCCGGGGAGGCCGATGGCGGTCGAGTCCTCGATCTCCACGATCCGATCCCCGGCCATGATGCCCACCTTCTCACTGGGGCCGCCCGGAATCGGAGAGATGACGCGGGCCGTGTCGCCCGGCTCGCTGGCCGGCTCGAACCGAATGCCGATGCCGCCGAACGAGCCCTTGTACCGGTCGCGCGTGTCGCGGACCTGTTTGGCCGGAATGTAACTGGAATGAGGGTCGAGGCTCTCGAGCATGCCCTTCACCCCGGCCTCGGCCATCTCCTCCGCGTCGACCGGCTCGACGTACCGCCCACTGATGATCACGAACGCCCGCTTCAGCTTCTCGAATTGCTGGAGGGCGTCGTCGGTGGAGACGTACGAATCAAACTGGACCCCGAGCACGGCCCCAAACAAAAGGAGCGCGATGGCCGGAAGGATGTGGTACTTGCTCAGTCGCGTCATGGACCGCAGGAATCGTAAATGGAAAGTCGGTGGAGGGGGCGGGAGGGGACCGCATGCTCCGGAGCGCCGCTCTCTGTCGGCGGATCGGCGACAAAAGTGAACAATGTCGTTCCCGTCGGACAAGGGTTTCCCCCGGGATCACACTCTGTATCTGGTAGAAGAATATTTGTTGCAGACCACGGCCCTGTGCGGCGTCCGAGCCGGGCGAGTGTTACAGGGACTCCGCGTTTCGGGGACGACCGCCTGGTTCCCCGGCGGATCGGCCGTCGCCGGCGTCTACCCCAGAGCAAAAACCGCGCGAGGGGGCAGAACCCCGTGCGCAGTAGGGGCCGGCCCCCGACACGGCCCCCGAGACCCGGGCGTCGTCGTCCCGGCGACGCAGGGGACCCACGAGGCCCGTGTCCAGACGAGTGAACACTACTGTTGGGCCGAGGGGGCGTAGTACGCCGCCAGTTCCTTCGAGGACGGCCACAGCGACATCGCCCGCTGAACGGCCGGATCCACTTCGTTGAGCACCGGCTGGCCCGCCCCGCGGCCGTAGAGGGTGTTGGCGATGTACCCCTTTAGGTGATGGCGAACGAGCGAGCGGGCCGCCCCGGCGTCGGCCTTCGGATAAATCTGCTTGCTCGGATCCACCGAGTCGGGGGTGGTCGTGAGCGTGAGAATGCCCTCGTTCTGCACGTACGCCCAGAAGGCCGAGACCGCCTCGTCGGGAACCTGATAGGTGCGCAGGAACTCTTTCTTCCGGTTGCGCCACGTGCGTCGAAGCTGCTGGTCGTGGTCGGCGAACCACCGCTGGGTGGCAACCGCGAAGAGGCGGTCGACCTCGCTTCGCTTCAGGAAGCCGGAGAGGGTGGTGGTGTCCGGCTTCACGATGTAGTCGGGCAGAATGCCGCCGCCCCCGAAGACCGTGCGGCCGTGGTCGGTCTCGTACCGCAGCGAGTCGGGGATGCTCTTCTTGTACT
>JBDGQP010000170.1:13306-29866 GCA_042218975.1 Salinibacter sp. | reverse complement strand
GGCGTCGGCGTCCGCCTCGGCGTCGGCTTCGGTCTCAGACGCGGGTTCAGTCTCGGTGGTCTGGGTCGATCCGGAATCGGAACGTCGGCCCTTCCCGCTACCACGGCGCGTGCGGCCGCCCCCGCCGCTGCTGGACCCCGCGGGCTTCACGTCGTTGTAATCGACGAGCTCGACCAGGGCAAGTTCGGCGCCGTCGCCGGAGCGCTGGCCCAGCTTGATGATGCGGGTGTAGCCGCCCGGACGGTCGCCCACGCGCTCGGCCACTTCGCCGAAGAGCTCACCGACCATTTCCTTGTTTTGCAGGTGACGAAACACCTGGCGGCGGTTGTGCTCCGTGTCGTCCTTGGCCCGGGTGATCAAGGGCTCGACGAACGGGCGGAGGGCCTTCGCCTTGGCGATCGTCGTGGTAATGCTCTTGTTCTCGATCAGGGCATTGGACAGGGCCTGAAGCGTCCGCTTGCGGTGCGGAGACGTGCGGCCGAGCTTTTTGCCTTTCTTGCGGTGACGCATGAGCTCTGCGGGTCAGGGGGTCTGAGGGAATGGTGCCGATCGTGGGGGCGGGCTCGAGAGCCCGCGGAAGACGTTTAGCTCGACGCCTTCTGCTCTTCGAGGTACTCCTCGACGTCCATCCCGAAGTGGAGGCCCCGTTCGTCGAGCACCTCAACAAGCTCCTGGAGGGACTTCCGGCCGAAGTTCCGGAACTTCAGCATCTCGTCCTCCTCCCGGCGCACGAGGTCGCCGATCGTCTTGATGCTGGCGGCCTTGAGGCAGTTGTGCGAGCGAACCGAGAGGTCGAGTTCATCGACCGGCTGGGCCAGAAGCTCGCGGATGCGCTTGACCTCCTCGTCGACCTCCTGCTCCTCCACGACCGGCTCGGGCTCCTCGTCGAGCTGGATGAAGAAGTTCACGTGGTCGCGCAGGATGGAGGCCGCCTGGGTGACCGCGTCCTCCGGCGTGACGGACCCGTCGGTGTCAACGTCGAGGATCAGCTTCTCGTAGTCGATCTTCTGCCCGACGCGAGTCGGCTTCACCGAGTACTTCACGTTCTTGATCGGGGTGAAGATCGAGTCGACGGCGATCACGCCGATCGGGTCGTCCTCCCGCTTGTTGTCCTCGGAGGGGACGTACCCGCGGCCGAAGCCCACGCGAAGGTCGACGTTCACCGTCGCGTCCTCGGCCAGGCTGGCGATGTGCTGGTCGGGGTTGAGAACGTCGTAGTCCGCGGTGGCCTCGTCGATGTCCCCGGCCGTCCAGTTGCCCGGTCCCTCGAGACTGAGGTGCAGGTGGCCCTCGTGCATCTCGTCGGCCTTGAAGCGGACCTCCTTGAGGTTGAAGATGATGTCCGACACGTCCTCGGTCACGCCCTGAATCGTGGAGAACTCGTGCTGGACGCCGTCGATCTTCACGGCGGTCACCGCCAGTCCGCGGAGGGACGAAAGCAGCACGCGACGAAGGGCGTTGCCGATGGTGACGCCGTAGCCGCGTTCGAGCGGCTCGATGACGAACTGTCCGGTCGATTCGGACTCCTCCTCGACCTGAACGCCTTCCGGCATCTGAAGCCCGTGGTTATCCATACGATGTAGTCAACAACTTGTGTGTAGAAGCAAATCAGGGACGGGGCCGATGCCGGAACGAACCGGCCTCGGGTCGGGTGGCGGGAGCGCGGCGCTCACCCCCAGAAGCGGCAGGTCGACCCCGCTACTTCGAGTACAGCTCGACGATCAGCTGCTCGTCGATGTTCTCCGGGATTTCCTCCCGGTTCGGGTAGTCGATGAACTTCCCTTTTCTCTCCTCGCTGTCAACGTCCAGCCAGGAGAAGGTGCGCTGCTGGTGCTTGACGTTGTCTTCGATGACTTCGAGGTCCTTGCTCCCCGGCTTCACCGACACCACGTCGTCCGGCGACATCTCGTAGGACGGGATGTCGACAATGTCTCCGTTCACCATGATGTGACGGTGCGAGACGAACTGCCGTGCCTGACGCCGGGTCCGGGCAAAGCCCATGCGAAAGACCGTGTTGTCCAGGCGCGCCTCCAGGAGGATCAGGAGCTTCTCACCCGTCACGCCCTGGGTGCGCGAGGCCTTGTCGAAGAGGTTCTTGAACTGCGTCTCGAGCAGGCCGTAGGTGTACTTTGCCTTCTGCTTCTCCTTCAGCTGGACCGCGTACTCACTCTCGCGCCGGCGGCGCGACTGGCCGTGCTGGCCGGGGGGGTACGGCTTCCGTTCCAGGGCCTTCGACGGCCCAAAGATGGGCTCCTTGAAGCGGCGGGCGATTTTCTGTTTCGGACCTCTGTATCGAGCCATGCTACGCTGTATCGAGTGTCGGATGTCGAGTGTCGAAGGAACGGCGAGCGGGGGGCTTTCCTGGGCCCGTGGGCCCATTCGACACTCGCCATTCGCAGATGGAATCAGACGCGGCGGCGCTTCGGCGGGCGGCACCCGTTGTGCGGAAGGGGCGTGACGTCCTTGATGGTGGCCACGTCGAGCCCGACCTCGGACATCGCGCGGATCGCGCCTTCCCGGCCGGAGCCCGGCCCCTTGACGAAAACGTCTACGCGCCGGAGGCCAAGGTCATAGGCCTCTTGCGCCGCGGACTCCCCCGCCTTCTGGGCGGCGTAGGGGGTATTCTTCCGGCTGCCCTTGAAGCCCATCTTGCCGGCACTCGCCCAGGAGATGGTATTGCCGTACTGGTCGGTAAGGGTCACAATGACGTTGTTGAAGGTGGCCTTGACGTAGGCCCGCCCGTTCGATTCAACAACGACGTTTTTCTTCCGGACCCGCTTTCCACTCTTGTTGTCGTCGGCCATAACGCTAAGGGGGATCGTTCGTGCTGAAGGGAATGCTGTATGGAGGGAGCCCGCCTATTTCTTCTCGGAGGACTGCTTCCGGCCCGCCACGGTCTTCCGCTTGCCCTTCCGGGTGCGGGCGTTTGTACGGGTCCGCTGGCCGTTGACCGGGAGCCCCTCGCGGTGGCGCTTGCCCCGGTAGCAACCGATGTCCATCAGGCGCTTGATGTTCATCTGCTCCTCGGTGCGGAGCTGGCCCTCAACCGTGTAGTTCTCTTCGATGATGCGGCGGACCTTCTTCGTCTCGCTCTCCGACCACTCCCGGGGCCGCGCGCCCTGGTCAATCTCGGCCTCCTCCAGGACGTTCTGCGCCCGGGAACGCCCGATGCCGTAGATCTCGGTCAGGGCAATCTCTCCGCGCTTGTGGTTCGGGACGTCGACTCCTGCAATCCGTGGCATGAGGGTCTGCTGCGTGCTCTATTCTACGACGTGTGAGGACGGCCGCCACACATCCTGCGGTGCGACAGCCAAATACATATGTACAGAGGACTCCGGAACTAGTTCTTGTACCGATACACAATCCGGCCCTTCGACAGGTCGTAGGGGGACATTTCCACCTTCACGCGGTCGCCCGGCAGGATCTTAATGTAATTCATACGCATCTTGCCGGACAGCAGGCCCAGGATCTCGTGGCCGTTTTCCAGACGAACGCGGAACTGGGCGTTGGGAAGGGCCTCGATGACCTCTCCGTCCTTTTCGATGGCTTCTTCCTTTGCCATTAGCGAGTGGGTGTCTCTTTGAGAGCGTCGAGTTCGTACGGGGGCTGGATGGCGTCCTCAATGTAGTCGAATGTGGAGAGCACCTCTGCGCCCTCCTCGCCCACGACGACCATGTGCTCGTAATGGGCCGACGGACGGCCGTCGGCGGCCCGAATCGTCCAGCCGTCCGGGTCCGTCGTCACCTCGGCCCCTCCCTGGTTGATCATGGGCTCGATGCAGATCGAGAGGCCGCGCTTCAGGCGCCGCCCCTCGCCGGGGGCCCCGAAGTTGGGGACCTGCGGGTCTTCGTGGAGGCTCTGACCGATGCCGTGGCCCACCAGGTCCCGCACGATGCCGTAGCCCGCCGCCTCGCAGTGCGTCTGCACGGCGTGGCTGATGTCCCCCACCCGGTGCCCCTCGACGGCCTGTTCGATGCCGTTCCAGAGGGCCTCGTAGGTGGCCCGGCAGAGCGCCGCGTCCTTCTCGGCCACCGTGCCCACCCCGAAGGTGTATCCGGAGTCGCCGTAGTACCCGTCGAGTTTTACCCCACAGTCGACGGAGAGAAGATCCCCGTCCTGAAGGGCGTAGTCGCTCGGGATGCCGTGAACAACGGCCTCGTTGACCGACGTGCACAGCGTGTTGGGAAAGACGTTGTCCCCAACTTGATAGCCCTTAAATGCCGGCTCCGCCCCATGTGTTCGGATAAAGTCCTCCGCCACGGCGTCCAGTTCGTTGAGCGTCACGCCGACCTCGATGTGACGGGCCACTTCCGCGAGGGTCCGACCGACAAGGTCGGCGCTCTCGCGAAGACGCTCAATCTCACGTTGGCTCTTGAGGTGCACCATGAAGGGGCTGCGAAGTCGGTTCCAAAGGTGAGTCCACCACTGCATGGAAGACACAGTGTTCGGGACAGGAGACGGGGACTAGAGGCCCTGTCGGCGGCCGCGCATCTTCCCGCTCTTCATGAAGCCGTCGTAGTGGCGCATGAGGAGGTGACTCTCGATCTGTTGAAGCGTGTCGAGGGTCACCTGAACGAGAATGAGGAGGCTCGTCCCACCGTAAAACATCGCGAAGCCCTGGGAGACGCCGGCCTGCATGGCGAAGGCGGGCAGGATCGCGACGATGCCGAGGAAGATCGAACCGGGCAGGGTGATGCGCGTCAGGATGCGGTCGATAAACTCGCTGGTCTGCTTGCCGGGCCGAATCCCCGGTATGAAGCCGCCCTGGCGCTTCATCGTGTCGGCCATTTCCTTCGGGTTCACCGTGATGGCGGTGTAGAAGTAGGTAAAGAAGACCACCACAAAGAAGAAGAAGATCGAATACCCCATCCCCTGGATGTTGGAAAACCACGCCCCGATCTGCTGCATCGTCTGGTTGTTTGGGAAGAACGAGGCAATCGTCGAAGGGATGAACATGATCGACTGCGCGAAGATGATGGGCATCACGCCCGCGGCGTTCACCCGCAGCGGCAGATACTGGGTCGATCCCCCGTAGGCCTTCTTGCCCACGACCCGCTTGGCGTACTGCACCGGAATTCGGCGCATGCCCTGCGAGACCAGGACGACCCCTCCGGTCACCAGCACCCAGACGCCAATCTCCAGCAGCAGGATGAAGATGTTGTCGCCGATGAGACTAATCTCGTTCATCAGCGCCTGCGGCAGGAAGGCGATGATGCCGATCATGATGATCAGCGAGATGCCGTTCCCGATGCCGTCCTCGCTGATCCGCTCCCCGAGCCACATCACGAACGCCGTGCCGCCGGTCAGCACGACGACTGTCGTAATCGTGAACAGCGTGGAGTTGATAACGACGGCCTGGCCGGTGGCCCCCGCCAGCAGGTTGATCGCGTAGCCGATCGACTGGAGGGCGGTGATGCCGATGGTGCCGTAGCGCGTCAATTGCGTGATGCGGCGGCGGCCCTCTTCCCCCTCGCGCTGCAGCTTCTGGAAGTAGGGCACGACGGCCCCCATCAGCTGGATGATGATCGAGGCCGTAATGTACGGCATGATGCCGAGGGCAAAGATGCCCGCCTGCTTGAACGCACCGCCCACAAACATGTCGAGAAAGCCAAAGAGACCGCCGCCCCCCTGCTGGGCGTTGATCTGGGCGAGGGCCCCCGCGTCCACGCCGGGCAGGGTCACGAACGTGCCGAAGCGGTACACCACCAGCAGGCCCAGCGTGTAGAGGATCCGCTCACGGAGTTCCTGAACGTTCCAGATGTTTCGAACACTCTCGGCAAAGCCAGCCATAGGTCGACGTCTTGGTCGCAGGTGCCACGCTGAACAAAAAGAAAGCTACGCCTCGTCGAGGACCGTGGCGGACCCACCCGCATCTTCTATCTTCTCGCGGGCCGAGTCGCTGAAGGCGTGGGCCGAAACCTCGAGGGCGGCGTCGAGGAAGCCGTCCCCCAGGATCTTCACCCGGCCGGCGTCCCGGATTGCGCCGACGTCCTCGAGGGCCGCCGGGGTTAGGGGCTCGTCCGGGTCGAGGCGGCCCTCGTCGACGAGACGTTGGATTCGCCCGACGTTGGCGACGCTGTACTCGGTCCGGAGGGGGTTGTTGAACCCGTGCTTCGGGACGCGACGGAAGAGCGGCATCTGCCCCCCCTCAAACCACATCGGCCGGTTTTTGGAGCCGGAGCGACTGCTCTGTCCCTTCGTGCCCCGCGTGGAGCTGTGGCCGCCGCGGCCGGAGCCCTCGCCTCGGCCGGGGCGTTGCTCCGAATGGGTGGCGCCCTCCGCGGGCTGTAGGTTGCTAAGGTCCATGGCTCGTAGCCTCGTCTAGTTCGTCTCAGTACAAACAACGGAGCCCGAGACGGACCGGTGCGGGCACGCAGCGGCCTCGGGCGTCGGTGCGCAGGTCAGTCGCCCGCGTCTTCAACCTCCACGAGATGATTCACTTTTTTGATCATGCCCCGAATTTGCGAGGTATCCTCGTGGGTCACGGTGTCGCGGATGCGGCGAAGCCCCAGGGCCCGGAGCGTCCGGCGCAGGGACGTTCGCTCGCCGTTCGTGCTGCGAACCTGTTTGATCGTAATCTTCCCCATGGGAGCAGGTCGGTTGAAGCTGTAAAGGGCCGTCGTCGCGCCGTTCCGGCTCTCGTCAGCCGTTGAAGACCTTCTCGAGGGGGATGTCGCGGCGACGAGCCACCTCAAGAGCGTCTTCCAGGTCGGCCAGGGCGTTGATGGTGGCCTTTACCTGGTTGTGCGGGTTGGACGTTCCAATCGACTTGGTGAGGACGTTCCGGTAGCCCGCACACTCGAGCACGGCGCGGACGCCGCCCCCGGCGATGACTCCGGTTCCCGGCGCGGCCGGCTTGAGGACCACCTTCCCGGCGTCCTGCTTCCCAACAATCTTGTAGGGAATGGTTCCGTCCCGGATCGGGACGCGGAAGACGTTTTTCTTCGCATCGTCCGCCCCCTTCGAAATGGCACTCGACACCTCGTTGGCCTTGCCGTGCCCCATGCCCACGAGGCCGTCCTCGTTCCCGACGACGACCACCGTGTTGAAGGAAAATCGGCGCCCTCCCTTCACGACCTTGGAGACGCGGTTGACCGACACGAGCCGATCGACCCAGTTTTCCTGTCGCTTCTCGGCGTTGACCCGCTTTCGTTCTCTACGATCCGCCATGTTTCGTTGTACCGTGTGTGCGTGATTCAGATGCTATGCGTCCAGTCGGGACGAGGGCTAAAATTCGAGGCCACCATCCCGGGCGCCGTCCGCCAGGGCCGCGATCCGGCCGTGGTACTTGTAGCCGCCGCGGTCGAAGACCACTTGGTCGATGCCCTCATCCTGGGCCCGCTCGGCGATCAAGGCGCCCACCTCGCGGCTCTCGTCGGTCGGGGAGTCCCCGTCCACCTCGTCCTCGAGGCTCGACGCCGCCGCGAGGGTGTGCCCCTCGAAGTCGTCGATCAACTGGGCGTAGATGTACTTGTTGGACCGGTACACCGACAGTCGGGGACGAACGGACGTCCCCATCATGTCCTCGCGGATGCTGCGGTGGATTCGCTTCCGGCGGTCGACTTTTTCTTGTTTCCCCTTCGCCATGGCAACAGTAGGCTTCGTTCAACGAACCGAGTGTGGAGGAAGTCCTAGCGGGCCGCCGTCTTGCCGGCCTTCAGGGGAACGTGCTCGTCGACGTACCGGACGCCTTTCCCCTTGTAGGGCTCAGGGGGACGCATACTCCGAATCTTGGCGGCCACCTGTCCGACGAGTTCCTTGTCGATGCCTTCCACCGTGATGATGTCGTCCTTCCCGCGGCCGGAGTCGACCGAGATCGACACCTCCTCGGGCGGCAGGAAGAAAATCGGGTGCGAGTAGCCGAGCGCGAGTTCGAGGACGTCGTCCGACATCTCGGCCCGGTAGCCCACCCCAATGATCTTGAGTTCCTTCTCGTAGCCCTCGGTCACCCCCTCCACCATGTTCTGGAGGAGCGAGCGACTGAGGCCGTGCAGCGACCGGTGCCGCTTCTGATCGGTGGGCCGGTTGACGACGAGCTCCCCGTCCCCGACCTCGACCGTAAGGTCTGGATCGATCTGCTGGGACAAAGTGCCCTTGGGGCCCTCCACGGTCACGACGTTTTTGTCGTCGACCGTGATGGACACGTCGTCCCCGAAGGGAATGGGTCTGCTTCCTATTCGAGCCATGGTGTCGTTCGGTTCATTCGCACAGAGAGACGGGAGGGGCCAGGCCCCGAGACACTAAAAGACCTTGGCGAGGACCTCGCCCCCAACACCGAACCGGCGGGCCTCCTTGTCGCTCATCACGCCCCGCGACGTCGAGAGGATCGCGATGCCGAGTCCGTTTTTTACGGTCGGCAGCTCGTCGGAGCTGGCGTACTCACGGCGGCCCGGCTTCGAGACGCGGTCCATCGTCCGGATCGCGGGGTCCCCGTAGTCGTCGTACTTCAGGTACACCCGAAGACGCCCCTGCTTCCCGTCGTCGATGTTGACGTAGTTCTTGATGTACCCCTTCTCGAGCAAAATCTGCGTGATCGCGCGCTTCAGCTTCGAGGCCGGGATGTCAACGTAGTTGTGCTCGGCCCGCTGCCCGTTACGGATGCGGGCCATGTACTGGGCGACAGGGTCGGAAACTCCACTCATCGGTGCTGTGGGTCGTCGGTTCGGAATGCGGCGGGGCGAGGCCGGAGCTTACCAGCTCGCCTTGCGGATGCCCGGAATCTTTCCCTCCAGGGCAAGCTCACGGAAGCAGATGCGGCACACCCCGAACTTCCGGAGGTAACCGCGCTGTCGACCGCAAAGGCGGCAGCGGTTGTTCTGGCGGACGGGACTTGAGTCCCGCGGAAGCTTCTGGAGCTCCGTCCACCGGCCTTCCTCTTTGAGCTTCTGGCGTTTTTCCTTGTACTTCTCATACAACCTTTCGCGCTTCTCTTCGCGCGCAATCCAGCTTTTCTTGGCCATGTCGGGGGTCGGGTCTATCGGGTGTCGTACGCAAAGGGGGAGTGCTACGCGGCCGCGGGTTCATCCTCGCCGCGACGGACAAAGGGCATCCCCAGGCCCTTCAGGAGCGCGTACGCCTCTTCGTCGGTCTCCGCGTCGGTCACGAACGTCACGTCCATGCCGCTGATGCGGTCGACGTTGTCAATGTCAATCTCCGGGAAAATGGTCTGCTCGGAAATACCGAGGGTGTAGTTGCCGCGCCCGTCGAAGCTACGGTCGGGCACGCCTTCGAAGTCACGGATGTTCGGGAGGGCCAGCGTCACAAGCCGGTCGAAGAACTCGTACATCCGCGCATCCCGGAGCGTCACGGACACCCCTACAGGCATCCCCTCCCGAACGTCGAAACTGGCGATGCTCTTCTTGGCCCGGTTGATGCTGGGGTGCTGCCCAGTGATCTTCCGGAGCTCCTCGACGGCCGTGTCCACCACCTGCTCGTTCTCGGAGACCTCCCCCACGCCCTTGTTGATCACAATCTTCTCGAGGCGCGGCACCTCCATGTCGTTCTCGTAGCCGAACTGCTCGACCAGGTCGGGCCGGACCTCATCCTGGTATGTCGTACGGAGTCGGGGAGTGTTCTCGGCCATGGGGATACGGGAGTTGGTCGAATCGAAAAGCGGAACGGGCGACGACGGTGAGACGCGACCCCTTCGGACAGACGTCGAAAATCGCGACGCAGGGGGCGCGGTTCCCCGTGCACAGACGATTCACGCCGGGAGAGGGCTACTCGTCGAGCTCTTCCCCGGTCGTTTTCGCGTAGCGAACCCAGTGGGACTGCCCGGTTTCCGGGTCCTCCACTTTCTTCCGTCCAATGCGGGTGGCCTCGCCGTTGCTGTCGACCGGGTTTACGTTCGAAACGTGAATCGGGGCCTCGCGCTTCTCACGGCCGCCCTCCCGGTTCTGGGGACTGGGCTGCTCGTGGTAGATGCGCATGTTGACTCCCTCAACGATCACGCGGTCCTCATCGGGGAACACCTTCAGGACCTTGCCCACGTAGCCGGCCTCCCGGTCCTCCCCGGCGGACTTCGCCGAGGTGATGGTCTTGTTCAGCATGACCGTATCGCCTTTCTTAACATGAAGCTTCTTTTGCTGCATAACGGAGGAAAGGGTGGGTTCGAGGATCGGTACAAGGGGCCAGAGCGGAGTGGGTGGCGGAGCTAGAGCACCTCCGGGGCCAGCGAGACGATGCGCGTGAACTGTTTCTTCCGAACCTCCCGCGCCACGGGGCCGAACACACGGGTCCCGACCGGCTCCTCCTGGGCGTTGATCAGAACGGCCGCGTTCTCGTCGAACCGGATGTAGGTGCCGTCGTCGCGGCGCGTTTCTTTCTTAGTGCGCACGACGACCGCCCGGCTGACGTCGCCCTTGTTGAGGTTCCCACTCGGAATCGCCGACTTCACGGATACCACGATCTGGTCGCCGATCCCGGCGTACCGCCGGCCGCTGCTCCCAAGGACACGGATGCACTGCACTTCCTTGGCGCCGCTGTTGTCGGCCACCGAAAGACGGGTTTCTTGCTGAATCATGACGCTCTCCGTGATTGAAATTCCTGGTTCGAAATACACGAGGCGCCGCGGTGCGACGCCTCGATTGTGCTCTGCGGCGGGACGTGCTACTTGGCCCGCTCGATGATCTCCACGAGCCGCCACCGCTTGTTCTTGCTGACCGGGCGGGTCTCCATGATCCGGACGGTATCCCCTTCGCTGGCCTCGTTTTCCTCGTCGTGGGTCATGTGCGTGGAGGACCGCTCCAGGTACTTTCCGTACATGGGATGTTTCATCTGGCGACGGACGGACACGGTGATCGTTTTGTCCATCTTCGCGCTCTCCACCACGCCAATGCGTTCCTTTCGCTGGTTGCGGGCGGGGGCGTCGGGGGTGTCCTCGGTGTGCTCCATGACTCTGTGGGGGCCTGGTGTTCGTCGGGGTACGGGGAGAAACGGTCGGGGCGGGGTGTTACGCCTCCTCGGCGGCCTGCGCCTTCTCGTTCAGCACAGTCTTGAGGCGGGCGATGAGCCGGCGCTTCGTGCGAAGAATGATCGGGTTCTCGAGCCGACCCCGAATCGCGTGCTGGAACTGAAGCTCCTCCAGTTCCTCTTCTTCTTCCGCAATGCGGGTCTCGATTTCCTCGGTGCTGAGATCACGGATTTGGTCGGCGTCCATCGTCGGCGGGGGGTGTCAGTTCAACAGTACCGGAAGTGGCCTCTCGGGCCCAGCGTCGCTAATCGGCGTGGTACCCGGGCCGGACGACGAACTTGGTCTTGATCGGGAGCTTGTGCTTCCCGAGTCGGAGGGCCTCACGGGCCATCTCTTCCGAAACGCCGCCGCCGACCTCAAAGAGCACGTGGCCTTTCTGCAACGGAGCAACGTAGTATTCGGGCTCGCCCTTTCCCTTCCCCATTCGCGTCTCGGCCGGGGTCTTGGTCACCGGTTTGTCGGGAAAGACGCGGATCCAGACCTTTCCCGCGCGCTGGAGGTAACGGTTGATGGCCACCCGCGCGGCCTCGAGTTGGCGACTGGTGACCCGATCCTTCTCGAGGGACTTCAATCCGAAGTCGCCGAAATTGAGGCGGGTGCCTTTCTGGGCGTACTCTCCCCGGGTAAGTCCCTGGTTGCGCTGGACCTTCCGGTGTTTTGTGCGTTTCGGCTCTAGCATAGGACCTGATTGAGTTCAAGCACTCGGTGATGCGACGGTCGCGACGGCGCTACTGCCCTTCGCGACGCTGGCGCCGCTCGCGGGGGGTCTCTTTCATCTGCTTGCGCTGCTGGGCCTGCACGTTCGGGCTCAGGTCGGGCTGGCCGAGAATCTCCCCACGGTGAATCCAGACCTTGACCCCGATTGTGCCGTAGATGGTGCGGGCGGTTTCCTGGGCGAAGTCAATGTCCGCCCGGATCGTGTGGAGCGGCACGCGGCCCTCGAGGTACTCCTCGCGCCGGCCCATCTCAGCCCCACCGAGCCGGCCGGCGGCCCGGATCCGCACGCCCTCGGCGCCCATCCGCATCGCGGCCTGCATGGCCTGCTTCATGGCGCGGCGGAAGGAGATGCGCCCCTCGAGCTGCTGGGCAATATTCTTGGCGACGAGGGTCGCGTCGAGCTCCGGGCGTTTGATCTCGCTGATGTTGATCTGGATGTCCTTGCCCGTCAGCGTCTTCAGCTCCTCCCGAAGCTTTTCGACCTCCGACCCGCCGCGCCCAATCACAACGCCGGGGCGGCTGGTGTGCAGGGTCAAAATGACGCGCTTCGGGGTGCGCTCGATCACGACGCGGCTGAGTCCGGCCCGCTTGAGGCGGGTGTGCAGGTAACGCCGGATCTCCTCGTCTTCTACGAGCTTGTCCTGAAAGTCATCTTCGGAGTACCAGTTGGAATCCCAACCGCGAATCGCTCCGAGACGAAATCCAATGGGGTGTGTTTTCTGTCCCAAGGCTGTACCTCGTCGGCTTGTGTCGGTTGTATAGCGTGTGGGGCGTCGGGGCGATCTACGCCACCTCTTCCGGGGTCTCCTCGCTTACTTCGATGACGACGGTAAGGTGCGTGGTGCGCTTGCGAATGGGCGCGGCACGACCCCGAGCGCGGGCGTTGAAGCGCTCGAACGTGGGGCCTTCGTCGGCCCGGATCTCCCTCAACTGCAGAGCGCCCTCATCGAACCGCTCGTCGTACTGGTCCATGAGGTTGTAGACGGCCGACCGGACGGTCTTCTCGATGACGCCGGTCACCTTCTGCGGCATGTAGTCCAGGATCGCCACCGCCTCCGGCACGCTGCGCTCGCGTACCAGGTTAATGACGCGCCGCATCTTCAGCGGGGAGCTTCGAATGTGCTTGCGTACGGCTCGTGCTTGCATATCTCGTCGTACAATTTGCGGGGACGGTCAGGGACGCCGGCGGGCGCCGGACCCACTACTGTCCGGGCTTCCGGCGGGCGCGCTTGTCGACCTTCGCCTTCGAGTGCTCCTCAAACGTCCGGGTCGGGGCAAACTCGCCGAGCTTGTGGCCCACCATGTTCTCCGACACGTACACCGGAACGAACTGCCGCCCGTTGTGCACGGCGAAGGTGTGTCCGATGAACTCCGGCGTGATGATCGACGGGCGAGACCAGGTCTTCACCACCTTCTTCTCGTCGGACTCGTTCAGCGCGTCGACTTTCTGCTGAAGCTTGTAGTAGACGTACGGTCCCTTGCGGAGTGAACGCGGCATGTCGGGGCGGAGGGTTGGGTCCTAGGGTCTCAGTTCGGGCGGGAGCGGGCGGCACCCGGCGGCACCTACTTGGAGTTCTTGCGGTTCTTCGACTCGGTGCGGCGCCGGATGATGTACTTATTGGACTCTTTGTTACGCGTCCGGGTCTTGTAGCCCTTCGCCGGCACGCCCTTTCGGGAGCGCGGGTGCCCACCGGAGGCACGGCCCTCACCGCCGCCCATCGGGTGGTCGATCGGGTTCATCGCCACGCCTCGGGTGCGGGGCCGTCGCCCGAGCCAGCGGTTGCGTCCCGCCTTGCCGATCTCAATGTTGAAGTGCTCCACGTTACTGGTCGTACCGATCGTGGCACGGCAGTCCGAGGGCACCAGGCGGGTCTCGCCGCTCGGCAACTCAAGGGTGGCGTAGTCGCCCTCCCGGGCGGTGAGCTGGGCGTGCGTACCGGCGGCGCGGGCCAGTTGGGCCCCCTTCTTGGGGCGCATCTCGACGCAGTGCACGCGGGTCCCCAGCGGAATACTGGACAGCGGCAGGCAGTTTCCGGCGTCCGCCGATGCCTGCGGGCCATTCATCACCGTGTCGCCAACCTCAATCTCGTCGGGCGCGACGATGTACCGCTTCTCGCCGTCGGCGTATACCAGCAGGGAGATGCGGGCCGACCGGTTCGGGTCGTACTCGATCGTGGCCACGCGGGCGGGAATCCCGTCCTTGTCGCGGCGCTTGAAATCAATCCTGCGGTAGCGTCGCTTGTGGCCGCCCCCGCGGTACCGCATCGTCATGCGGCCCTGGTTGTTGCGGCCGCCGCTGTTGGTCATCGACTCCAGCAGGCTACGCTCCGGCTCCGTCGTCGTTACGTCGTCTTTGTCGTCGACGGAGTACTGGCGCTGGCTGTTGATCGTCGGCTTTCGCTTCTTAATCGCCATGGCGGACGGGACGGTGTCGAGTGTCGAATTTCGCGGTTCGAGGTGTCTAGATGCCCTCGAAGAAGTCAATCTGTTCGCCGTCGGGGTCGAGCTCCACGATGGCCTTCTTGAACCCGGAGGTCCGGCCCTCGATCATGTTGCCCTGCCGGAACTGCCGGCGACGCTTGCCGGGCACGATCTGGGTGCGGACGTTCGCCACCTCGACGCCAGGGTAGCGCGCTTCGATGGCCTGCCGGATCTCCGGCTTGGAGGCGTCGAGCCCGCAGATGAAGGAGTACTTTCCCTCCTCCATCTGGTAGGTCGCCTTCTCGGTCACGTAGGGGCGAATGAGAACGCGGTCACTCATAGCTCGGGAAAATCTAAGGGTCAGGTCGCTCCGAGGCCGGGGGAGGGGTCACGCCGGCGTCGGCTCGGCGGTCGAGAGCACGTCGGTCATCCACTCAAGGGCGCCCTCCTGGAAGACGACCGCGTCGGCGTCTAGAATGTCGACGGTGTTGACGCTTTGCACCTCCCGGACGTTCACGTCCGGCAGGTTCTGCGCACTCCGGTAGATCTCAGTCTCCACTTCCGCGGTGGCCAGGAGAACCTTCTGGTCCGCCAGTTCCAGCAGATCGAGGAGGTCGGTCAGCTCCCGGGTGCTCGGGCGGTCCATCGAGAAGTCCTCGACGACGCGAACGGCGTCGGCCCGGGCCTTGTAAGCGAGGGCCGACCGCCGGGCCAGGCGCTTTTCCTTCTTGTTGAGGTCGTGGTCGTAGCTGCGCGGCCGTGCTCCGTGGGCGCGCCCTCCCCCCCGACGGATCGGGGACTGAGCGTCGCCGACCCGGGCGTTTCCGGTGCCTTTCTGTCGGTAAAGCTTGCGGGTCGAGCCGCGGACCTCGGAGCGCTCCTTGGTCTTGTTGGTGCCCTGCCGCTCGTGGGCCTGGATCCGCTTTACGTCCAGCCAGATGATGTGGTTGTTGGGCTCGATCTCGAACACACTCGGGTGGAGGGTCGCGGTGCGACCGGAGCCGACCCCATCATCCTGGTACACTTCGACATCCATGGTGCAATCACTTCGGAGGTTCACAGTGGCGTGGTACGTGCCGACCGAAGACAACCGGTCGTTCGGGGGAAAGTTCGACCTCAGCCCAGTTCCGCGGTCGTCTTCTTGTGGAGTTCGACGTATCCCTCTTTCGGGCCGGGCACCGAGCCCTCAACGAGGAGGGCGTCGTGGTCCGGTAGGATCTTGACCACGCTCAGGTTCTGAATTTTCGTCCGGTCCCCGCCGGTCTGCCCCGCCATGCGCATGCCCTTGAACACGCGGGAAGGGTCGGCCGAGGCCCCGATGGACCCGGGGTGACGCTGCCGGTCGGACTGGCCGTGGGTGGTCATGCCTACCCCGCTGAAGCCATGGCGCTTCACGACGCCCTGAAAGCCTTTTCCCTTCGAGACGCCGACGACATCCACCGTCTCGCCCTCCTCAAAGAGATCCTCAACGCGAACCACGTCGCCCCGCTCCACCTCGCCGCCGAAGTCGCGGAATTCCTTCAGGACCCGCTTGGGGGCCGCGTCGGCCTCTGCGAAGTGCCCCTGCATGGCCTTGGTCGTGTTCTTCTCCGGCTTGTTGTCGAAGCCGAGCTGCACGGCGTCGTAGCCGTCCGGTCCGTCCTCGGACTTCACCTGGGTGACCACGTTGGGGCCTGCCTCGATGACGGTACAGGCAACGTTGTTGCCGTCGTCGTCGAAGACGCTCGTCATCCCTACTTTCTTTCCGATCAGTCCGCTACTCATGGCGTGTGCGCTGTTGAACAGGTGGTGTGTCTCAATGTGGGGCCCGGCTACCGGAGCCGGAGGTCCAGTTCGATGCCCTGGCGGGTCCCGCTCCGTCCAATCGCCGAGAGGAATGCCTGGGCACTTCCCCGCCATCGGCTCTGCAGAGAAAACCGGACGGTGTCGTTTAGCTCGTCGGGCTCGTCGAATGTAAAGGACCAGACCAATGGCCGAGGAAACCCCCCCGACATGCTGAGCGTGTTGGGGCCCAGTAGGTCCACGGATCCTTGTACCGTTGTGGTGTCGCCCGAGCCGGGCACGTGTCGGAGGCGGTAGGAGCGCCCGTTCGTTCCTTCTCTGAATGTGAGTCGGACCTGAAGATCCCGAGTGACGGCAATGCGTCCCTGCCGAAGAGTGCGGACCTCCCACGTTCCGACCAGGCGCTGGTACTGGGCGTCTCGTTTCGCGCCGCCGCCGTCGCAGCCGGCGAGGACCAGGAGGACGGCGGCCAGGGGGCCCCATCCACGTTGTGCGCCGAGTCGGGTCACACTTTGATTTCAACGTCTACGCCGCTGGGGAGCTCGAGCTGCATGAGGGAGTCCACCGTGTCGCTGCTCGACGAAAGAATGTCGATCAGGCGCTTGTGGTGACGCCGCTCAAACTGCTCGCGGCTCTTTTTGTCTACGTGCGGGCCGCGCAGCACCGTG
>JBDGQP010000170.1:3130-13296 GCA_042218975.1 Salinibacter sp. | reverse complement strand
CGGTCGGCAACGGCACCGGGCCGCTCACCACCGCCCCCGTCGACTTCACCGTGCGAATGATCTTCTCTGCACTCTTGTCGATCAGGGAGTGATCGTACGATTTCAGCTTGATACGAATCTTCTGCTGCGTGGCCATGTCTCAGTGTCAGTTTCCGAATTTCGAGTTTCGAATGCCGAATGACTGTCCATTCGACACTCGACATCCGTACTTCGAAAGTGCCGCTAGTCCAAAATCTCGCTCACGACCCCGGCCCCCACCGTCTGCCCCCCCTCCCGAATCGCAAACCGCAACCCCTCCTCCAGGGCCACCGGCTGGATCAGACTCGCCTCAAACGTCGCGTTGTCGCCGGGCATCACCATCTCTACCCCCTCCGGCAGCTCAATCGAGCCCGTCACGTCCGTCGTCCGAAAGTAAAACTGCGGCTGGTACCCGTCGAAAAACGGCGTGTGACGACCCCCCTCGTCCTTGCTGAGCACATACACCTCGCACTCAAACTCCCTGTGCGGCGTCACCGTCTCCGGCTCCGCCAGCACCATCCCCCGGGACACCTCCTCCTTCTCGATGCCCCTCAAAAGAATCCCCGCGTTGTCCCCCGCCTCCCCCTCCTCCAACGTCTTGTTGAACATCTCAATCCCGGTCACCACCGACCCCATCTTCTCCTCCTGCATCCCCACGATGTCAACCTCGTCCTGCAACTGCACCCTGCCCCGCTCGATCCGACCGGTCACGACCGTCCCCCGCCCGGTGATCGAAAAAATATCCTCGACCGGCATCAAAAACGGCTTCTCCACGTCCCGCTCCGGGGTCGGAATGTAGGAGTCGACCGCCTCCATCAGCTCCATGATCTTCTCCTCGTGGGCCTCCTCGCTCTCCAGGGCCTTCAAGGCAGATCCCTGCACGACCGGCACCTCGTCGCCGGGAAACTCGTACTCGGTGAGCAGCTCCCGCACCTCCATCTCCACCAGCTCGATCAACTCCGGGTCGTCGACCAGGTCGGTCTTGTTCATGAACACCACCAGGTAGGGCACCCCCACCTGCCGCGCAAGCAAAATGTGCTCCCGCGTCTGCGGCATCGGCCCGTCGGTGGCGGCCACCACCAAAATCGCCCCGTCCATCTGCGCCGCCCCCGTCACCATGTTCTTGACGTAGTCGGCGTGGCCCGGACAGTCGACGTGGGCGTAGTGCCGGTTCTCCGTCTCGTACTCGACGTGACTCGTGGCGATCGTGATGCCCCGCTCCCGCTCCTCCGGCGCGTTGTCGATCGACTCAAACGTCTTGGCCGCCGCTCCCCCCACCCGCTCGGCCAATACCTTCGTGATCGCCGCCGTCAACGTCGTCTTCCCGTGGTCGACGTGCCCGATCGTTCCTACGTTTACGTGCGGCTTCTCTCGGTCGAAGGCTTGCTTCGCCATGATGGTCTGGGTGTGTGGCTGTGAAGTGGAGAATCAATGGTGCGGGACGAGCGTCCGCCAAGGGGGCCTACGCGGCCGCCTCCACGGCGTCCTCGTCCAGGATTTCGTCGGCAATGTTGTCGGGGACCGGTTCGTAGGTCTCAAACTGCATGGTGTAGATGGCCCGGCCCTGCGAGATCGACCGAAGGTCCGTCGAGTAGCCGAACATTTCGGCGAGCGGGACCCGGGCGTTGATAACCTGCGCGTCGTTGCGCTGGCCCATCTTGCCGATCTGGCCGCGCCGGCTATTGAGGTCGCCGATGATGTCGCCCATGTACTCCTCGGGCGTGATGACCTCGACGTCCATGATCGGCTCCATGAGGACCGGGTCCGCGTGCCGGGCCGCCTCGCGGAAGCCCAGGCGACCGGCGATCTCGAAGGCGTTCTGGTCGGAGTCGACCTCGTGGTGATCGCCGTCGTAGAGGCGGACGCTGACGCCCTCGAGGGGGTACCCCGCAATCGGGCCGTCCTCCATCGCGCTTTCGATGCCCCGTTCAACGGACGGGATGAACTCCTTCGGGATGACGCCGCCCTTGATTTCGTTCTCGAACACGAGGCCCTTGCCCTCCTCGTTGGGGCCGACCTCCATGTAAACTTCCGCGAACTGGCCGCGGCCGCCGGTCTGCTTCTTGAGCACGTAATGCTCGTCGATGGTCCGCGTGATCGCCTCGCGGTACGCCACCTGCGGCTTGCCCACGTTGGCCTCGACCTTGAACTCGCGCTTGAGGCGGTCGACGATGATCTCGAGGTGGAGCTCCCCCATCCCGGCGATAATCGTCTGGCCGGTCTCCTCGTCGGTCGACACGTTGAAGGTCGGGTCCTCTTCGGCCAGCTTCACCAGACCCTTCATGAGCTTGTCGCGGTCGGCCTTCGACTTCGGCTCCACGGCAATCCGGATGACGGGCTCCGGGAACTCCATCGACTCCAGGACCACCGGGTGCTCGGGGTCGCAGATCGTGTCGCCGGTCTTCAGGTTCTTCGGCCCCACGACCGCCGCGATGTCCCCGGCACGGATCACGTCCACGTCCTCGCGGCTGTTGGCGTGCATGAACATGAGGCGCCCGACGCGCTCGGTCTCGTCCCGGGTCGGGCTGTATACCTTCGATCCGGACTCCAGCGTGCCGCTGTAGACGCGGATGAACGTGAGCTTCCCGACGTACGGGTCTGTCGTGATCTTGAAGGCAACGGCACTGAACGGCTCGTCCTCCCGCGGGTGGCGGGCGACCTCGTACTCCTCCTCGTTGACGTCGGGCTCCTCGACCTCCTCGTCGTCGGCCTCCTCGGCCGCCTCCTTCGCGGCCTTCTTCGCGGCGGTTTCGACCTGACGCTTCTTCTCAGGGTCGTGGCCGGTCACCGGCGGCACGTCGTTCGGACTGGGGAGGAACTTGATGACCCCGTCGAGCAGGCGCTGAATGCCTTTGTTCTTGAGGGCCGAGCCGCAGAACATCGGCGTGATGTCGCGGTTGAGCGTGGCCGTCCGGATGACGGCCTCCAACTCCTCGGGCTGGATGGCCTCCTCCTCTTCCAGGTACTTCATCAGGAGCTCGTCGTCGTACTCCGCGACGCTCTCGAGGAGCTTGATGCGCCACTGCTTGGCCTCCGGCTTCAGGTCGTCGGGAATCTCGAGGACGTCCCACTTCATGCCCTGCGACTCCTCGTCCCAGACCACGGCCTTGTTCCGGATAAGGTCGATCACTCCGCGGAACATGTCGCCGCTGCCGATCGGGATCTGCAGCGGAATCGGGTTGGCGTTGAGCCGGTCCTCCATCATCTCGAGGACGTTCTCGAAGTCGGCCCCGGTCCGGTCCATCTTGTTGACGAAGCCAATCCGCGGCACGTCGTACTTGTCGGCCTGACGCCAGACGGTCTCCGACTGCGGTTCGACGCCGCCCACCGCACAGAACAGCGCGATGGCCCCGTCGAGCACGCGGAGGGACCGCTCCACCTCGACGGTGAAGTCAACGTGGCCCGGGGTGTCGATGATGTTGACCCGGTGATCGTCCCAGTAGCAGGTCGTGGCGGCGGAGGTAATTGTGATGCCCCGCTCCTTTTCCTGCTCCATGAAGTCCATGGTCGCGGCCCCCTCATGCACCTCTCCCATGCGGTGGAGCCGCCCGGTGTAAAACAGGATGCGCTCGGTGGCGGTCGTCTTTCCGGCATCAATGTGGGCCATGATGCCGATATTTCGGGTCCGCTCGAGCGGAAAGCCTTCGTTGTTGTCTTGGGTAGCCATGATATTGGGGAAATTGGGTGCTCAGAGGGCGTCTCGTGCCCAAGCGATACACCTGAACAGTCGTGGACAGCGGGGCGCAGGGCGGCTGCGCTAGAAGCTAAAGTGGGCGAAGGCCTTGTTGGATTCGGCCATGCGGTGCACGTCGTCCTTCTTTTTCACGGCCCCGCCCTCGCCGCGGGACGCGTTGATGAGTTCGCTCGCAAGGCGGTTTGCCATGCTCTTCTCCTTCCCGGCCCGGGCGTACTGGATGATCCACCGAAAGGCGAGGGTCACGCGCCGGTCGGGGCGCACCTCAATCGGAACCTGGTAGGTGGCCCCTCCCACCCGGCGACTGCGCACCTCGACGAGCGGGGCCACGTTGTTGACGGCCTTCTTGAACACCTCCAGGCCCTGCTCTCCGGTTCGCTCTTCGATCACGTCGAAGGCGTCGTACACGATGCGTTGGGCGAGGCTTTTCTTCCCGTCGCGCATCACCGCGTTGACGAACCGGGAAACGAGATCGTCCCGGTACACTGGGTCCGGCTGTGTGGTGCGCTTCTCGGCTGTCCTGTCTCGTGCCATAACGAGGGTCGGTCGTTCGACGAAAATGGAGCGAAAGAGCGGGATCAACAGCGTCCGTCACGGGGAGGCGCCGACATACGAAAAGCGCCGCGAGTGCTCCCACGCTCGGGAGCCCCACAGCGCTTGGGGCAGGCCGTTACTCGTTCGGCTTCTTCGTCCCGTATTTCGAGCGTGCCTGGCGCCGGTCCTGCACGCCAGCGGTGTCGAGGGCCCCACGCACGATGTGGTACTTAACGCCCGGAAGGTCCTTCACACGCCCGCCACGGACGAGGACAATGGAGTGCTCCTGCAGGTTGTGACCCTCCCCCGGAATGTAGGCGGTCACCTCGTTGCCGTTCGTCAGACGTACCCGGGCCACCTTCCGAAGCGCCGAGTTCGGCTTCTTGGGCGTCGTAGTGTAGACGCGCGTGCAGACCCCCCGGCGCTGCGGACTGCCTTCGAGGGCGGGCGCGTCGCTCTTCTTTTCCTCGGTTTCGCGCCCTTTCCGAATAAGCTGCTGAATGGTCGGCACGTCGAAGGCTCCTGTTTTGCGAAGTAGCGGTGCAGTGCGGGCTACGGGGTTCTGGAATGCGCGCAGCCTATTGGTGTAAAGAAAGCCCCGAAAAAGGGTCCCTCTCCCCCGGCGAAGAAGAAATGAAAAGAGCCGATCTGGCCTGAGCGCCCCAGAACGGGGGCTCCTCCCCCATCCAATGCGGTATGCCGGTCTGTATCGGTCAACCGGCGCGGGACGCGGAACGTCGGGCCGGGACCCTCAGGGTTACACCCGCAGGAGGAACACACCTACGGCAGGCCGTTCTGGGGAGTTTCCGAGGAGTCTCCACTGATTTCGGATTCAGACGAACTTCCATCTCCCCCACTGGACTCGGGCCCCGGGCCGCCCGCCTCCGCGAGGGTCTTGCCATGCCGGTTGACGTCTACGTACTCCCCGTGCGGCCGCTCGCCGAGGATGCGGAGCAGCGCCTCCGGTCCCACGACCTCCTGGTCGAGCAGCAGCTCCGCCATTTCGTCGAGCTGATCCCGCTTCTCCCGAAGCAGGTCGGCCGCTCGTTGCCGCGCCGTCTCGATGATGGTGCGCACCTCCTCGTCGATCGCCTGGGCCGTGGCGTCGGAGTAGGGCTCGTCGAAGAGGGGCTCGTCCTCGTCGCGGTCCGAGAGGTTGAAGCTCACGGTTCCGATCCGGTCGCTCATGCCGTAGTCCGTGACCATCGCGTAGGCCATCTTGGTGATGCGTTCCAGGTCATTCTGCGCCCCGGTCGTTACCCGGTCGAAGACGAGCTGCTCGGCGACCCGTCCCCCGAGGGCCATCGTGATGCGGTCCACCAGCGCCTCGGTCGAGTACAGGGACCGCTCCTCCGGGAGATACTGCGCGTGGCCGAGGGCCGACATGCCGCGCGGCACGATCGAGACCTTCACAACCGGATCGGTGTGCTCCAAGAACCACCCGACGATCGCGTGCCCCGATTCGTGGTAGGCAATGACCTCCCGCTCCTCCGGGGAGATGATCCGGTTTTTCTTTTCCAGCCCGGCGATGACGCGGTCGATCGACTGCTCGAAATCCTCCATCTCGATCGCGGCCTTGTCCTTGCGGGCCGCGAGCAGGGCGGCCTCGTTGCAGACATTTGCGATCTCGGCCCCCGCGAAGCCCGGCGTCTGCCCGGCTAGAATCTCGAGCTCGACGTTGTCTCCCAGCAGCAGGTCCCGAACGTGGACGCGGAAAATGTCCTCCCGGGCGGGGCGGTCCGGCTTGTCCACGAGGATCTGCCGGTCGAAGCGGCCCGGCCGCAGGAGCGCCGAGTCAAGGACGTCGGGGCGGTTGGTGGCCGCCATGATGATAACCCCCTCCTCGGAGTCGAAGCCGTCCATCTCGGCGAGGAGCTGGTTGAGCGTGTTTTCCCGCTCGTCGTTCCCTCCCACCCTGCTGTTGCGGCCCCGTGACCGACCGATGGCGTCCATCTCGTCGATAAAGATGATGCAGGGGGCCTTCTCCTTCGCGTTCTCGAACAGGTCGCGGACCCGGCTGGCCCCCACGCCGACGAACATCTCCACGAAGTCGGACCCGGAGATCGAGAAGAAGGGCACGCCCGCCTCCCCCGCCACCGCCTTCGCCATCAGCGTTTTCCCGGTGCCGGGCGGCCCGACGAGCAGCACGCCCTTGGGCAACTGCCCGCCCAGCCGCGTAAACTTCTCCGGGTTCCTCAGGAACTCGACCACCTCGGCCACCTCCTCCTTCGCCTCCTCGAGGCCCGCCACGTCGTCGAAGGTCACGGTGTCGGCGTCGGAGTCCTCAAAGAGCGTGGCCGTGTTCTGGCCGATGCTCAGCATCTGGGAACCGGGGTTCATCCGGCGGAGGTAGTACAGCCACGCGGCCCCAATCAAAACCAGCGGCAGGATCCAGAACAGCAGGGTGCTACCCCAGTCCTCCTCCGACCGGGCAGCGAAGCGCACGCGGGTGCCGCCGCTCCGCTCGGCCGTCTCATTGTGGTCGCGCAGCAGGGCCGTCAGCTCGTGGTCCGCGGGCTTCGTCGTCGTAAACGCCCGCCGGTTCGGGACCGACAGCGACCCCAAGAGGCCGTCGCCCCGGGACCGGGCCCGCGGCACCTTTCCGTTTCGAACGGCCTCGGCGGTATAGGTGCCCTCGATCCGGGTGCCGTTCACGATTTCCACGCGCTCGACGTAGCCCGCCTCCACGTGGTCGAGGAACCGGCTGTACTCGATGGTTGGGGGCCCGCCCCCGTTCCAGTTGATGACGAGGTGCACAACCAGCGCCAGGAAGACCGCCAGGTAACTCCAGAGGGCCAATCGGGACCGGAAGATCGAGCCGATGGAATCTCCGTCCTCGGGCGGGGGCGACGGTTCAGACGGGGGATCGGAGTGGGGCATGAGGCGGGCCGGGATCATCCGCGAGCCAGAGGCGGGAGGATCCCCGTACTGTCGGGTCAGGAACGTAGACGTGTCTCAACATGAGCCCCCCCCCTCTGGTTCCTCTGCCGTCTTCTCCGGGACGGGAGGGCCGCCGCACTCCTCGTCGCCTCGATCCCGTCGATGCCCGGCACGGCAGGTATGCCCTCCACTTACCGACCGCCCGGCATCCGACGGACCTTGAGCCGCCGGGACAACTGCTCCTCGAGGGTCCCTCGGACCCGGGTGGCCGCCTGCTTCGATCCGAACCGTCCGACGACGAGGAGGTGCGTACCATCGTCGGCCTCGGGGGCCGGGACCGCCTCGACCGGCCATTGATCCTGGAGCTGACGCCGCAGGGCCCCCGCACGGGTGGTGGCCTCCCTCGCGTCGGAGAACGATTCCACGACGAGCGTCCATCCCTGAGGGGGGGCGTTCCTCCCCGTCTGGTTGGACGTGGGGGCCGCACCTGGGGACGGGGAGGGAGACCGGCCCGACCTCGACGCGGCGGCCGTATCGGGCACCGGTCGCGTCGGCGCCTCCGCCTGCGTCGTATCGGTCGACACGGGCCGACGGGCCGTGGTGTCCGCGGCGGCAAGGGCCGTCGTGTCCGGTCGGGGCGAGGGGACCTGGGTGGAGTCGGCGGTCGCCGAGTCCGGCGGGCTCGTGCGCTGATCGATCAGGGCAAGCATCGTCCGGGCCCGCTTCACCTGGGGGGCCTCCGGATAGCGCTCGGTCAGGTGGGTCAGTAGCGCCCGCAGCGGCGGGTACGGGTCCGGACGGCGGCCCGCCGAGTCGGCCCGGGCCGTGTCGGGCCTCGGGCCCGCCCCCCACCACTGCGTGCTGTCGACAAACTGCGTGCTGTCGAGGACAGGCCCGACCGCGGCCCCGGCTCGGTCGCCCCCAAGGCCCGCCGGGTTCGGGGCCACCGGTGGAACCGCGGCCGACGCGGAAGGACGCGCCGAATCATCTGGTACGCCCGCAGGGTCGGAGACGGGGACGCGGGGACCGCCGGCTCGCGTCCCGCTTGTCAGGGCGCTCTCCGAGGAGTCGGTCCCCGTCGAGTCGGCCTCCCGGGCCGCCCGGAGGTAGCGTTGCACCGGCCATCGAGGTGGGCGCAGGGAGTCGGCCTGCAGGCGTTGCCAGTAGATAACCCCGGAGGCCAGAAGCGCGCGGGGGGCCGCATCCGTGTCCGGGTAGCGGCGCGCCGTGGACAGCAACCCGCGGAGGGCCGGCCGCCACGCCCCCTCCTGCCACTTCTGGAAGGCCCGGGCGTAGAGCGAGTCGGCGGCGGCCGACCGGTTCTCGGTGGGGGACTGACTCCGGCGGCCGAGGCGCCGCCGCGCTCGACGTGCGAGGGCAGACTCGGGGTACCGCCGGACGAGGCGTTCGTAGGCTTGCTGGGCCGCGGTGGTGTCGCCCTGCGCCCGATATGCCTCTCCCAGCGCGTAGAGGGCCCGCCGGGCAACCGGCTGGTCCCCGTCCTCCTGCAGGATGCGCCGGTACCAGGTGGCCGCCGAGTCGGGCCGCCCGGCCGCGAGGAAGAGCGCGTTTGCCAGCTCGTAGCGCGCCTCCGCACGACGGGCTTCCATGTCGGCCAGGCTGGCCGAGTCTCGCGGGATCGCCGAGAGGTCGAGGGCCGTCTCCGGGCGCCGTCGTGCCCTCGACGGGTCGGCGGTGGGGGCCGCGGCGTCCTCGTCGGTCGAGTCCACGGCCGCCTGCTCGGTCTGCATTGCGTTGCGGCGACGCCAGTTGTCTACCCGCGGCCGGTCGCCCCACGTCTTCTCGAACTGGCGGCGGCCCTGCTGAACGCGGGCCGGATCCTTGTAGAACAGAAATCCGGCGTCGGAGCTTCGGGTCTTAGCGGCCGGGGCGGAGGGCTGGCGCCGCCGAGCCGCGGCGCGCTCCTGCCCCCCGAACTGTCGACGCTGGGTCGTGGAGGCGGACCTCTCCCGCCGGGCTTCGCGCCGAGCGCGGCGGCGCTTCCGGAGGGTCTCGACGAAGGCGCGGAACTCCTGGTCGCTCATCCGCCCGATCCGGAGAAGGGAGTCCAGGCGGGTCACCTCGCGGGACCGCTCGGCAAGGCTCCGGTAGCGATCGGCCTGAGACGCCGGATCGGCGGGGGCGGACGGGAGTCGCTGCCGGTCCGGGGCCTCCGAGCGCGGCCCCGAGAGGGTCGTGCTCGCCGTGTCGTAGTGGGCCGCCGCACGGCTGAAGTCCTGGTAGGCGTCTCGGTAGAGCGTGGCGAGGTCGTAGTGCAGACGGCCCCGCACGGTGCCGGAGGGAGACTGCTGCCGGCGCTTTCCGTAGAGCGCCTGTCGAAGGATGGCACGTGCCCGGTCGTTCCGGCCCATCGCGCGGTACACCCGCGCCTCCACAATGGCAATCTCGCCCAGATTGTCGAGGTTTTTGTCGTCCAGGCGCAGCTCGCGGAGGCGGTCGAGCGCGGCGGCGGCGTCGGCGTGTTGCCCCTGAAGTTCGATCTCACTCAGCCGGGCGGCAAATCCGAGCTCGTAGGACGGGTCATGCTCCTGCACGCGGCGGTAGGCGCGCCGGGCGGCCTCCGGGCGGCCGAGGGTCTCTCGGACCTGTCCCAGCAGGAACGCGCCGCGGGCGGCCACGCCGTCGGGAAGGGGACCCTCCAGTCCCCGCTCGAGGGCCGTCTCCGCCTCGGCCCACTGCTCCTGTCGCACGAGTAGCTCCCCCCGCAGCAACAGCATCCGCGCCGTCCACGGGTCGGCGGCGGCCTCCCCGTCGACCCGAAGGACCTTGAAGGCCTCCGCGATGCGGCCGTTGGTCCTCAGCGTCCGGGCCAGCCAAAACCGGGCCTCTTTCTTCCGCCCCTCCGCCAGCGCGAGGACCTCCCGGAATTTCTGAGCCGCCCCAATGTAGTTCTGCTGGTAGTAGTACGACTTCCCGATGAGCAGGAGGGCGTCGTCGACCCACTTCGAGTCGGGGTGCTTCCGAAGGACGTCGGCACTTTTCTGGACCGCGTCCGCGAAGGCCGACTGACGGGTCTGCC
>JBDGQP010000170.1:0-3120 GCA_042218975.1 Salinibacter sp. | reverse complement strand
GGCATGAGAAAGACCGGCAGGTAGCGGCTCCGATCGACGGGCCGATCGGCTTCCTGAACGGCCTTCACGCCCTTCTCGAAGGCCTGCCGGGCATTGTAGAACTTGTTGTAGTAGGCCGTGAAGTTCTCGTACCGCTGCCCGATGAACGAGGAGGTCCCGCAGCCGCCGAGCAACAGGACACAGAGACTGCCCCACAGAAGCAGAGGCCCGACGGGCCCCGAAGGAACGCGAAGGCTGGCCGACGGTCGGCCCATGACGGGGCGGAGAGGCGTTCACCAGAGCAGGGAGTTCCGTCTCGACGACGTGGGTGGAATGGGAAGGCCCCAGGAAGGATCCTCGGCGCCCCGGCGTCCACGGGGGCACCGGCCCTCCGCGCGGCGGTCGCGTCTAGCGGAGGGCCGCCCCGGCAGAGGTCACCCGGGTCGTTTGGTCGAGGGCCGCCTCCGCCCCGACCGCGACCACACTTTCCCCGACCATGGCCATCGTGGCGACGCCCCCGTCGTCCCGCACGCTCGCCACCGTGTCCTCGACGCGGTCGGTGGAGAGGCCCGCTCGGGTCGCAAAGTCCCAGGACGCCTCGAAGAGCGGGCCCAGGCCGTCGGTCGGATCCAGGTCGGCGAGCACCTCGCGCCCGATCCGCGCCACCCGCCGCATCGCCGCCTCGTCGCCCAGGACCGCCGCCGTCGAGATGTCTCCGAAGGCCGAGTAGCCGATCACGGCCGTGCAGTCCGCGTGGCGGAGGCCCGTCCCTCGATCCCAGACCAGCCCGCCGCGGTCCTGGATGAACACGTCCCCGAGCCCGGTGCCCGCCTCGACCTCCGCCCGGTGGGCCGCTTCGACGAGCGTGTTGCGGTCGTGGCCGAGCCCCTCGGCCTCGTTAACGGCCAGGGCCGCGGCGAGCGTCGCCGCGCCACTCACCCCAAACCCGCACCCGATGGGCACGTCTGTCCGGAGGTGCACCGCCGCGGGGGTCCCGAGGCGGCGGAGGACGCCGGCGACGGGCGCCACGTCGGCCTCCCGCCCGTCCAGGTACACGACGGGTTCGGCGGCGGGCTCAACGGTGGCCGCGGCCCCGTCGGCGGTGGCGAAGCTAACCCCGAGCGACGAACGGCCGTCCCGGGGCACGAAGAGGGTCGTCACGCTGCCCGGCGCGTAGGCGGTCACGGACATGGCGGGGACGGGTCGATTGGGGACGGGGCCCGAGAGGACGCAGTCACTTCACCCGACTCACGTGGACCGTGTTGGTCCGTCCCCGGGCGGGCAACGGCATCCCGACCGTGATGACAACGTGATCGCCGGGATCGACGAGCTCGTGGGTGCGCAGCACGCTGTGGACCCGGGCAATGCCCTGGTCGGTGTCCTGCTGGAAGGGGATGTGGAAGGCCTCCGTCCCCCAAAGCACACAGAGGTGACCCACGACGCGCTCGTCGTCGGTGAAGGCGTAGATGGGCATGCTCGGCCGGTGGCGGGCAATCGAGCGGGCCGTGGCGCCCGAGTTGGTGAGGCAGCAGAGGGCCTCGGCCCCCACCTGCTCGGCGAGCCGGCACGCGGTAAAGCTGACGCTTTCGGTCACGCTCTCGTTCTGCTCCAGCCGGCCGGGCGTCATGGCGAGGGACGGGCGGTGCTCCCGCCAGTGTGCCTCCGCCTTGCGGATGATTTGGTTCATGGCCCTGACGACGCGCACCGGATCGTCCCCGACCGCCGTCTCGGCCGAGAGCATCACCGCGTCGCTCCCGTCGAGCACCGCGTTGGCGACGTCGCTGGCCTCCGCCCGCGTCGGGCGCGGGTTGTCGACCATGCTCTCCAGCATCTGCGTGGCGGTGATGACCGGATGGGCCGTCGACATGCCCCGGCTAATCAGGTCCTTTTGCGTGCTGGGCACCTCCTCCATCGGCATCTCGATCCCCAGATCCCCGCGGGCCACCATGATGCCGTCGACCGCCTCGAGGATGTCGTCGATGTTGCGAACGGCCTCGGGCTTCTCGATCTTGGCGATGACCCCGATGTTTTTGCCGGCCTGGTCGATGCGGCGGGTCAGCGCCTCGACGTCCGACCGCTGGCGCACGAAGGAGAGCGCAATCAGGTCCACGTCCAGCTTCAGGCCCAGCTCCAGGTCCTTGAGGTCTTTCTCGGTCAGGGACGGCGTGGTGGTGCGGATGTTGGGGAGGTTCACCCCTTTCCGGGACCGGAGCGGACCGCCCTCCACGACGGTGGTCTCGACCTCGGAGTCGTTGACGCCGGTGATCTTGAGCTCCAGGAGGCCGTCGTCGATGAGGATGCGCCTCCCGACCTCGGCGTCCTCCGGCAGGGTTTCGTAGTCGATGTAGATCCGCTCGCTGGTCCCCTCCGCGAGCGGCTCCGTCGTGATCGTAAGCGACTGGCCCTCCCGCAGCATGACCGAGTCGTCCTTCATCTTCCCGACTCGGATCTTGGGACCCTGCAGGTCCTGCAGAATCGACACGACCCGGCCGGCCTCCCGGGCGGCCTCCCGCACGCATCGCACCCGCTCCCGGTGCTCCTCGTGGGTGCCGTGGGAGAAGTTCATGCGGGCCACGTCCATTCCGGCCTCGACGAGATTGCCAATCGTCTCGGGGTCCGAGGAGGCAGGGCCGAGCGTGCACACGATTTTCGTCCGTCGGTCCATAATCGGTGAGGAAGGGACTGGAAATGGAGGCAATCGCGGCCGAGGAAGGGTCGGCGCGGTCGCAAAAGTGACCATCGACTAATCTATGAGAGCACGCGCGGAGATGCGTGACGGCGGACATGAGGATCGTATGAGCGTCTCCGAGGGACGGCTCAGGCGGCCCGTTCCGGGGCGGCGTCCTCGTCTCCGGCCACGCGCCGAACCGCATCCTCGCTCACGTCGGTGCGCTGGACCGGGGTCCGGCTCTGGAGTGCACTTGAGACCATGATCAGTTCCCCCACGTTTTCGAGGGTCAGGAGGCCCACCAGTTGGTCGTCCTCGACCACCGGCACGGTACTGCAGTCCTGCTCGTTCATCCGCCGAAAGACCTCGTCGAGAGGGGCCCCGGGGTCCGTGGTGAAGATGTCCCGGTCGGTCACCTCGGTGACGGAGGTATCGCGGTCGTGGGCCGACAGGGCCTGGATGAGTTGCTTCCG
>JBDGQP010000017.1:15594-51031 GCA_042218975.1 Salinibacter sp. | reverse complement strand
TTCCGCCCCGACCGCTTCGGGGACCGCCTGGCCGTGCAGGCGGACGTGCAGCTCACCTGGCGCCGCTACCGCTTCTACGGCGAGCGCACGTTCGACCGCGAGGGGTTCCGATCGCACGCCTTCACGGTGCCGTACCTCTTCGTCAATCCGCGCCTCGGGGCTACCCTTTATCCGGACCGCCCCCTGAGCGCCTACGTGAGCGTCGCCTTCGCCAACCGGGAGCCCCGCCGCACCCAGCTCTACGACGGCGCCGAGGGGCCGGCGGGGGCCACGCCCCAGTTCGCGCGGCGAGACGACGGATCCTTCAACTACGACGCCCCCCTCATCGAGCCGGAGCACCTCGTGGACGTGGAGCTCGGCGGCTCCCTCGAGCGGCCCCGCTACCGGCTCTCGGCCAACCTCTTCTGGATGGAATTCTGGGACGAGATTGTGCCGAGCGGGGGGGTCGACCCGTTTGGCGTCCCGCGTACCGGCAACGCCGATCGTACCCGGCACGCCGGGCTCGAGCTGGAGGGCCGCGTGCAGCTGCGGCCGGGCTGGTCCCTCTCGGGCAACACCATGCTCGCCCGCACCCGATTTGTCGACTTCACCGAGTACCGCGTGGTCGGCGGCCGGACGCGGGCGCTGGAGCGCGACGGCAACCCGATCGCCGCCTCCCCCGAGCAACTGGCCAACCTGCGGACCACCTACGCCTGGCGCGGCCTCACGGCGGGCCTCCACCTGCAGGCGGTCGGGCGGCAGTACGTCGACAACTCCGGCGGACAGGCCGCGTCGCTGGAGAATGGGCGCCTCGTCTTTGAGCCCCGCGACGCCCTCACCGTCGATCCGTACGCCCTGCTCAACGCCTCGCTCACCTACGAGGCCCCGTCCTCTACCCCGTTTGCGGGCCTTCGGCTTCAGATCAACGCCAACAACCTGCTCGACGCCCACGTCCTCCGCCACGGCTTCCGGGGGGTGGGCGGGCCGCGCTTCTACCCGGCAGCCACCCGCAGCGCCTTCGTCGAGCTCCGCTACACCTTGTGATTGGGTATGGGCGTCTGGGTGTGTGGGGGTGTCGGACGAGAGGGGACTCTCCTGGACACTGCCGCCTCCCTATCGCAGTCGCTCCGTTCCACGTACCGGAGACGGCCCGTAGCGCCTGATGGCGACAACACGTTCGACACACCCATACTCCCTCACTCCCATACCCTCACACTCACACACGCCCCGCCATGCTCATCGCACTCGTCGCCGGGGCCGGCCTCTTCGCCGTCGCGGGACTCGCGTACGCCCTGCGCACGGCCGGCGGGCAGACCGTCGAGGACTACGTGACGGCACGGGGACAGTTTGGGACGGGCGCCACCACGGCCACCCTGTTTGCGTCGGCGATGGGGTCGTGGATCCTGTTCGGCCCACCGGAGGCGGCGACGTGGGGCGGCCTGCCCGCCATCGCCGGCTACGCCCTCGGCTCGGCGCTGCCCCCGCTCCTCTACATTCCACTGGGCCGGCGCCTGCGGAGCCTGATGCCGGAGGGGCACGCCCTCACCGAATACGTGCGGCACCGCTACGGACGGGCAATGCACGTCTTCGTGCTTTCCATCATGGTGTTCTACCTCTTCATTGCGCTGACCGCGCAGGTGACGGGCATGGCCTTCATCCTGCGGCTCGTGGCCGACGTGCCGCTGTGGATCACGGCGGGCGTCGTGTTGGTCACGACCGTCGCGTACACCGCCCTCGGCGGCCTGGGCGCCTCCGTCTTCACCGACGGGGTGCAGTCGCTGTTGCTGCTGCCCCTGCTGGCCGCGGGGGCCGTGTTCGCCGTCACGACCGTAGAGGGGACGTCGCTCGCGGCCGACGTGGCCGACCGGGCCCCGGCGCTGCTGCGGTGGACCCACGGGCCGGGCGTGCAGGGCGGCCTGGCGCTCGTCGTCGGCATCGCGTCGGCGAGCCTGTTCAACCAGGGCACCTGGCAGCGCGTCTACGCGGCCGACAGCGTGGCGACCCTGCGCGTGGGCTTCGCGACGGTGGCCGGGGCGATGGCCGTTGTCGTCGTGGGCACGGGTCTGCTTGGCCTGGCGGCGGTGGGGGCCGGGGCCGCCGACCCGCCCTCGACGGCCCTGTTCGGGCTGCTACTCGACGCCGCCCCCCCGGGCGTGGGGCTCGGGCTCGTCGCCCTCGGCCTCACGCTCGTCATGAGCAGTGCCGACACCGTCCTCAACGCCCTCGCGAGCCTCGTGGCCGTCGACCTGCGGCAGGTCCTGCCCGCCCTTTCCGGCGACACGCTCCTGCGGGTGGCCCGCTGGACGACGGCCGGCCTCGCGGTGCCCGTCTTTGTGATCGCGTCGCGGGGGATCAGCGTGCTCTACCTCTTCCTGGTGGCCGACCTCGCGTGCGCGGCGGCGGTGGTGCCTGTGTTCGGCGGCCTCCTGAGCGGGCGCCTCACGAACCGAGCCGCCCTGCTCGGGACGGGGGCCGGCCTCCTCGCGGGCGGCCTCCTCTTTCCGCCGCCGGGCGCCGCCCAGCCCGCCCTCCTGCCCGCCTTCGCCGCCGCCCTCCTCGTGCCGGCGGTCGTCGCGCTCCCGGCCCTCCGCTCCGGCCCCCCTACGGTCGACCTCGATACGCTCCGACGCGAGGTGACGACGATTGACGAATAATGCGTGTTGCGTATTTCGTATTCCGGGTCTACGTGTTGCTCGGAAGCTGGTACGCAATACGGAATATCCTCCCTCCAAAGTCAGCCTCTCCCTCTCATGCCTGTTGATTCCGATTCGCTTCCGCCGTTCCCCCAACGCTGCCGCGAGCACGCCGCCGACGCCTGGGAGGCCTCCTACGACCACCCCTTCGTGCGCGCCCTGGTCGACGGCACCCTCGACTCGGAGCGGTTTACATTCTACCAGATGCAGGATGCCCGCTACCTGGAGGCGATCGCCGACGCGTTCGTCCGCATCGGTACCCGCTGCCCACACCCCGACGACAAGCTCTGGTTCGTGGAGGCCGCCGAGCGGGCCCTGCGCACCGAGCGGGCCCTCCACCTCCACTACGGCGAGCAGTTCGGCTACGGGCCGGAGGACCTCCGGGCACTGACGTTGACGCCGAACAACCGCGCCTACCAGAACCACATGCTGGAGCGCACCGAGCGGGGGACGCGTCTCGAGGCGCTCGCGGCGGTGGCCCCGTGCCCGTGGCTCTACCGGGACCTCGGCGCCCGCGTCTGGGATGAACTGGGGGGGTCGGTCGACGACGACCATCCGTACGCCGACTGGATTCGCCGCTACGCCGACCCGGACCCCGACGAGGCGATGGACATCGGTGCCCTCGTGGGCCGCCTCGACCGGTGGGCGCAGGCGGTCGACGAGGAGGCGCGCACCCGCGCCCTGGAGGCCTTCACGACGAGCGCCCGCTACGAGTGGATGTTCTGGGAACAGGCGTGGACGGAACAGGACTGGCCGGTGTAGCACCCGACCGACGGCGCGGGGCCTGGGCTTGTCCGCACGGGCGACGGCCCGAAACGACAGTTCAGACCAAAAGAAAAACGCCTCCCGACTGGACGGGATGGCGTATATTTTATTATGTGATCTATCATAATATAGCAAAACCGTCCCCCGGGTACGAATAAACGCAGTCATACAATAATGTAACGAGGCGCGTCTGCGGTCCCGCGGGACCTCTGTCCGTCCCCGAACGGGCCGCCGGTTACGGTCCGGCCCGGACGGCCGCCACCGGCAGCCGGGCCATCTGCACGCGTGGCGTCTCGGTGCTGTCGGGCCCCACCCAGGTCGCGTAGAGCCGGTCTCGGTCCCGCACAATCTTGGGGCCCCCCACGCGCCGGGCCGTCGAGGGCACCGTGGCGATCGTGGTGGGCGGGGCCGTCTCCCGGTCGGCCGAGACGGCGCGCACCCGAACCCGCCCCCGGTCGTCGTGCTGCTCCAGCCAGCTCACGGCGGCGGTGCCGTCGTCCAGAAGCGCCACGTCGACCCGTCCTTCCGTCGGTCCCTTGACGACGACAACCGGATCGGCGAAGTGGCGTCCCCTGTCCTCGGAGAGGGCCGCCTTGACGCGGGGCTTCCCGCCCGCCGCGGCAAACCACGCAACCGCGACCCGCTCGCCCCGTGCCGCGAGGGCCGGCCCGTTCACGGGACAGCCCTCAATCTGCCAGCCGTCGGCGTGAAGGCGGGTCGGATCGGACCACTGTGTGCCGTCGTACCGCACGAGGGCAATGTCGCGTACCTCGTCGGCCGAGCGGTCCCGGTAGGCCACGAGCGCCTCTCCGTCGGCCCGCACTCGCAGATGCGAGCATCCAGGACAGCCCGCTGGAGACGCATTTCACTCAGGGCGCCTGCACGCCCTCGTCGCCCGGCGCCGTCTCCGCGAGCGGCCCCTGGTCCCGCCGCTGCAGGGCCCGCAGCTCCGCGTAGCGACCGCCCTTCGCCAACAACTCCTCGTGCGGGCCCGCCTCTACGAGCCGCCCGTCCTCCAGCACGAAGATCGTGTCGGCGTCCTCAATCGTGCTGAGCCGGTGGGCGATGACGATGGACGTGAGTCGACTGCCGCGCGCGAAGAGTCCGTCGAGGGCATCCTGGATGACCGCCTCCGACTCGCTGTCGAGGTCGGAGGTGGCCTCGTCGAGGAGGAGCACCTGCGCGTCCTTCAGGATGGCCCGGGCAATGGCGACGCGCTGCTTCTGCCCCCCGGAGAGGCGCACGCCCCGCTCGCCGATCTGGGTCTGGTAGCCGCGGGGCAGGCGCCGGATGAAGTCGTGGGCGTTGGCCATCTCGCCCGCCCGTCGCACCGCGTCGTCGGGGGCGTCCGGATCGGCGTAGCGGATGTTCTCGGCCACGGTGCCGGAGAAGAGGGTTGGGGCCTGCGGCACGAGGGCGATGCGCTCGCGCAGCGCCTCGAGGTCGAAGGCGCGGAGGTCCTGCCCGTCGATCGTGACCCGTCCCTCCTGCGGATCCCAGAAGCGGCCGATGAGGCTGGCGGCCGTGCTTTTCCCCGCCCCGGAGGACCCCACGAGGGCGGCGGTCTGCCCCGTCTCGACCCGCAGCGACAGTCCCTTCAGCGCCGGCTCGTCGGCCTCGGGGTACGTAAACCAGACGTCCTCCAGTTCGATGGTCCCGACGGGCACGTCTTCGACCTCGCCGCTGTCCTCGGGCGCCGTGCTCGTGAGGTCCGAGAGCCGCTCCAGCGCCGCCATGCCTGCCTGCAGCTTGTCGTTGAAGAACATGACCGACTTGATCGGCCCCTGCAGCTGGCGCTGGTACATGATGAAGGCGGTGAGCTCCCCGATCGTGAGGCTCCCCTGCGTCGCCATCCACCCGCCCACGAGCAGGAGCGCCCCGATGCCGTAGTTGGCGGTGACGTTGATGAGCCCCTCCATCTTGCCCACGTCCTTGCGGCGGTCGAGGTTGATGTCGACGTAGGACTGATTCTGCTCGCCGAAGCGCTCGCGCTCCTGATCCTCGCTGACGAAGGCCTTCACGACGCGGATGTTGGAGATGGCCTCGGTGGAGGCGGCCGTCATGCGGGCCACCGTCTCCCGCACGTCGCGGGACGCGTTCCGGAGCGGCTCCTGGTAGTAGTAGGTGATGGCCGCGAGGATCGGAAGGACCACCAAGTTCACCAGCGCCAGCTGCCAGTTCATCGCCACCAGGATGGCGGCCACCACCAGGATGGCCACGAGCTGCCCAGAGAGGCGCGAAGCCGCCGCCTGGATCATGCCCTCCAGCGCGTTGGGGTCGTTGACGACCCGCGAGCTCAGCGAGCCGGACTGCTCGTCGCTAAAGCGGGACACCGGAAGCTTCAGCAGGTGATCGTAGGCCTGCATGCGCACGTCGCTCACGACCTGCTGGGTGAGGGCGAAGCTCCAGAACATGCCCCCGTACTCCACCACTGCCCGAAAGAGGTAGAACCCCGCAAACGCGAGCCCGAACCAGAGGAAGAGCTGCGCGTCCCCCTGCGGGATGACGGTGTCGAAGGCGTACCGCACGAACTGGGGCCCGGCCGCCTCCAGCGCCGCCGCGAAGCTGATGAGCAGCGCCAGGGCCATCACGCGCACCTTGTACGGGGCCAGGACGCCCCAGAGCTTCTTCAAAATGGTGAGGGTCGACTCCCTCGTCTCGTCGCGAGTGTCAGGCATCGAGAACGCGGTTGTGAAAGGGATGACGGTGAGGCCGGCGGCCGGGAAGGAGCCGGGCACCCCTCAATTTCATCCAAGGCGCCGCCGGGCCAACTGTTTAGGAAAATCCGGTTCCGTTCCCGCATCGGGCAGTCTCGTCGGGAGGCGGCACCGCCCCCGAACGGTCTCAGTCGCGCCCCCGCCGGGTCCGCAGGAACGAGAGGGCGTCCGGCACCTCGTCCTCCGTCAGGCCGTGGAGCACCAGCGGGGCGTCGGTCGGGGCCGCCCGCAGCTGCTCGAGGTAGTGGTCGTAGTCGAGCACGCCCCGGCCGGCCGGGCAGAACGTACCGTCGGCGCGGCGGTCCTTGGCGTGGGCGAGGACGACGTGCTCCCCGAGCAGGGCCAGGCCCTCCTCTACGCGGCGGCGGCGCTCGTCCGGCGCGGCCGTCTCGAACAGGTTGGCGGGGTCGAAGACGACCTTCAGTCGATCGCTTCCCATCTCCTCGATCAGCCGTTCGCCCTTCCGGGCGGTGTCGACGACGTTCGCGTGCTCCGGCTCGACGGCCAGCGTCACGTCGTGGGCGTCGGCAATTTCGAGGGCCCGTCCCATGCTCCCGCGGAGGTCCTGCCAGGCCGCGTCCGTGTCGTTGGCCGGGTGCCGTCGCCACTTGTCGTCCGGATCGCGCGTGCCGGTGCAGAGCGTAATCACGTCGGTTCCGAGGGCGTCGCAGGCCCCGGCCAGCACGTCCAGGCGCCGCAGTCCCCGCTCCCGCGTCGACGGGTCCGGGTGGATCATGTTGAAGGTTCCCGAAACCGCGGCGAGGCTGAGCCCGCGCTCCGTGGCGGCGGTGCCGATGGCCGCGGCCTGCTCCTCGGGAATGGCCGCCGGCATCGACGGACCGCCGACGCAGCCCATGTTGAACTGGGCGACGCGCAGCCCGCACGCCCGCACGGCGTCGAAGACCCCGCCCACGGTCGGGCGGTCGAAGGTTTTGGCGAAGATGCCGAGATCCATTCGCGTGTGGCGTTCATCCATGGGCGTCGTCCCGCGTCGGGAGCGTGCCCTCGACCTCGTCGAGCTCGACCCAGTCGCCGGACGCGACGGAGCGGGCGGTCGCGATCATGGCCCGCACGACGTCGATGCCCTCGTCGATGCCCGTGCCCCGCTGCGGCGCATCGTCCAGAATGGTCGACGCAAAGCCCTCGAGCTGACGCCGATAAAAGTGGGCGTCGGCACCGAGGGGGCGGTGGTACTCGCCGTCCTCCTCGGAGAAGCACTCCACGTCGCTCGCCTTGTAGAACCAGGGGTTGTAGGTCTTTCCCTCGACGCTTCCCTTGTCGCCGTGGACCCGGAAGCCCTCGCGCCAGTCCCCCCGCACGGCCACCGTGAGGTCGAGGTGCCCGAGGGTGCCGTCCGCAAAGGCCACGTCGATGAACCAGCAATGGGCGTCCGCGTCGGTGTGCCGGGCGCGCACCGCCTCGAGGGGCCCCCCTAGGAACCGGGTGGTGTCGAAGAGGTGACTGCCGTGGGCCCGCATGTAGTAGTGAGCGAGGTCGGCCTTCGGGTCCTCGGCCGGGGCCTTGGTCTGCTCACTCTCGACGATCACCGGCTGGGTGGCGTCGGTCATATCGTAGCGGTGGCTACTGTCGGCATACCACGCCTTGAACGCGAACAGGTCTCCCAGCCGCTCCTCGATGAACGTGCGGGCGAAGGCGATGCCGGGGTCGAACCGCTTCATATGGCCGACCTGGAGAACGACGCCCGCCTCGGCCACGCGCTCCCGAAGGTCAAGGCAGGCGGCCAGGTCCGTCCCGAGAGGCTTCTCGACGAGGACGTGCTTTCCGGCGGCGACGGCCTTGCGGGCCGCCGGGACGTGGAAGGCGTCGGCCGTGGCGACGAGGACGGCGTCGACCGCCGGATCCTCCAGGAGTGCGTCGTAGTCGGCATACGGGACCTGAGGGTCGTGCACGGCCGCCATCCGCTCGCGCAGATCGTCCGCGACGTCGCAGAGGGCGTAGAGCTCGGTGTTCGCGGCCTTGCGGCACGCCTCGAAGTGGGCGGCCTGCGCGACGGGACCGCAGCCGAGCACACCGATCCGGAGGGGCCGGTCGTCGGACGAAGGGTCAGCGTTGGACATGGGCCCAAGCGAGTCTCAGGGGAAGGTCGGCGCCCCGTCCTCGCGGGTCACACGTCGTCGCGGGCCAGCAGCTTGATCGACCGCAGCTCAACGAGCGCCGCCACCATCAGGCAGTCCCGCCAGGACACGTCGTCCTCCGGGTCGCCGGGCTTCTGGTCGTGCGTCGTCGCGTCGAGCACCGCTCGGCGGACCGTCTGGTCCACGAGGTGGCTCACCAGATGTTGGAGCGAGTCCTCCGCCCCGTGACGCAGGTGGCGGGTTTCTCCTTCCAACCCAGCCAGTTGCTGCCGGAAAAAGTGCCGGACCCAATCAATCGTATTCATAACTCAAAAGCTGATCGGGAAGAGAAATTGGGGAGTGTCCACCGCTCTCGGCGGTGCCGTTTGGTGTCGGTGCACTGTGCGTCCAGCCTCGAGGAGCGATGCCCTCCTTCCGCCGGGGGCGCTCGGCGAAGTGGATCGTGCGGCAAGGTCAAGGTAGTCAAAAACCGATCCAATGTCTCACACCACCGAACAGGCGGGCCTCGTCGCCCCCTCCTGCGAAGAATACTGGTCACTCGTCGACCACAATCTCGGAGGGGGTGCCCCACTCCGCCCCAAAGGCAAAGTCGGTGATCGGGGCCCGTGAGCGCGGCGACCGCTCCGAGCTCCGCGTCTCGTCGTCCAGCATTTCTGGGGCGCCGAGGTAGCCCACCGCGAGCCCCGCCATCGGCTCAACGTCCTCCGGCACGTCGAAGGTGTTGCGGATCACGTCTTTCCGGATGCCGGCCATCTGGTGGACGTACAGGTCCATCGCGGAGGCCTGGAACGTAAGAGCCGCGGACGCCGCCCCGAGATCGTGCTTGGCGCTTCGGTTCGGGCGCTCGTTCCCCGAGAACATCGTCTTGTAGAAGGACAGCATCAGGACCGGGGCGTGCTGGGCCCAGGACTGGTTGCCCTCAACGAGGCTGTCGAGCACGGCCTCGTACGTCTCCGGGTCGTCGTGGCGGGACGCCACCACGTAGCGCCACGGCTGCTCGTTGTAGGAGGACATCGTCCACCGCGCCGCTTCCAGCATCCGCCGGACCTTCTCGGGCTCGACGGGCCGGTCGGCGAATGCGCGTGGACTCCACCGCTCGGCGAAGAGGGGGAGAATGCCGTGATCCGGCACGGCGGTTTTTCGATCCTGAACGGTGAGCGTCGCAGACATAGTCGGAGGAGTGAGGAATGAGCGCAAGTCGTCGGCGAGTGCGGGCACTGGGGAATGGGTTTCCCGTCTGTCCCGCGCTATCAAGCATGTACAAGGACTTTCTGGAACGAATGTTTCAAATCGGAGGGCGACAATCTTGTGACGCCTTCTCGTCGGGCGGGCGCGACCTTCTCGGTGGTGGAGTCTGCTACGATGTGCCCTCGTCGTTGACCGTCCCCTGGTCGACCGTCCCCTGGAGGGTGCGGAGCGTCTCCTCAACGATGTCCTGCACGAGCGCCGCCGAGGGGCCCGTCTTGGCCGTGAGATGGATGCCGTTGTAGGCATTGGTGAGGTAGCGCCCGAGGGCCTCGGCGTCCCGCTCGCGAGGCACGGTCCCCTCCGTCTGAGCCCGCTCGACGGCCTCCTGAAAGAGTGCCCGCATGGCGCGAAAGGCCTCGCAGGCCCGCTCCTCGGTGCAGGGGTCGTGGGGGGCGCACTCGACGGTCGCGTTCGCGGTAAAGCACCCGCACCGGCTCTCGGTGGCCCGCTCGGCGACGGCTACGAAGGCCCGCCGGATGCCTTCGAGGGCGGTGGGGGCGTCGCGGAGGCAGCGCTTCAGGCAACGGCGGTCCCGCGCCCGGTAGTGGTCGAGGGCCTCCAGGTACAGATCGTGCTTCCCGCCGAACGCGTTGTACAGGCTGCTGCGGTTCAGGCCCAGGTGGTCGACAAGGTCCTGCACGCTCGTCGCCTCGTAGCCCTGCTCCCAGAAGAGGTCCATCGCCTCTTCGATCTTTTCTTCGCGGTCGAAGCTCGGGGGACGCGGCACGGCGGAGGTGGGACGAGGAAAAGAAAACTGGGGGTGTATTTGGAACGGTCATTCCAGGAAGTGTTCGCCGGTGTCCGCCGCTGGGGCCCGTTTTCCGGATCGGTTCCACGGTCGTTACCAACCAGGCCGTCTCGTCGGTCGTTCGGACGAACCGTATTACTTGGCGCTCACTCTTCCGGATTACCTCTTCGTCCACCCATGCCCCGTTCCTGCTCGCCCGTCGCTGCATGCCTCGCGCTCGCAGCCTGCCTCCTCCTCGCGCCGAGGGCCTGGGGACAGCCGGCCTCGACGGCCCCCGACACCGGCGACGTCTACACCCAGAAGCCCCCCAGCCGCGACGGCACCGGGAAGGTGTACATGGGACGGGAAATCTCGAAGGTCATGGGCCACCGGGGGGCCCGGTGGCTCCAGCGGCCCAGCCGCGCGGACAACGAGAAGCCCGGCCTGCTGGTCGACAGCATGAACCTCGCGCCGAGCGACGTGGTGGCCGACCTCGGGGCGGGCACCGGCTACTTCACGTTCCGCATCGCCCCGCGGGTGCCGGACGGCCGCGTCTTCGCGGTCGACATTCAGCCCGAGATGCTCGCCATCATCCGCGACTCGATCGAGACGAAGGGCATCGACAACGTCACCCCGGTTCGCGGCACCGCGACCGATCCGCAGCTGCCGTCCGACTCCGTCGACGCCGCCCTCATGGTGGACGCCTACCACGAGTTCTCTCATCCCCGCGAGATGATGCTCAATCTCAAGGACGCCCTCGTGCCGGGCGGGCGCGTCTACCTGGTCGAGTACCGGAAGGAGGACCCGAGCGTCCCGATCAAGCCGCTCCACAAGATGACCGAGGCGCAGGCGCGCAAGGAGATGACGGCCGTGGGCTTCGAGTGGGTCGCCACCGAGGACATGCTGCCGCGCCAGCACTTCATGATCTTCCGGAAGCCGCCCGCGTCCGCCCAGACGGAGTAGCCCCTGCGACCCTCCACTCTCGACCGACGACGCCGTCGGCTCGGAGCGGGTCCACAGGACGCGGCGCTTCCCGAAGCGGAGGGCACGCCCTACCCGTCCCGCGTCCATTCGTAGAGCGCCCGGTGCTTCACGGCGTCCCCGAAGAGGCACAGTCCCGCGTTCAGAACGGCGAGGCTCACCGTGCCGAGCGCCACCCACTTCCAGGTCGCGGCGTTCCGGGACTTCAAAATGGTAGACTGACCGACGAGGCTCGCCCCGAGGCCGACGCCCACGAGGCCCAGGGGCGCAAGGCGCTTCCACGTCTGGTAGTGCTCGGCGGCCGTCTCGGCGTCGAGGTCGGCGCGGGTCGAACCAAAGACCATGGGGGACAGGGGAACGGATGCGGAACGACAGACGTCTGTTCAGTTGCAGTTGTACAGACACGGACGGACCCACAGCGTTCCTCGGGCCCCGCCGGACCACTGGACGCCCTATTCCCGCCCCACCCTGCGATTGAGCGTGTGGAGCTGTCGGCTCAGGACGTCAAATCCTTTCCCGATCGACGCCCCGACGGCACCCTGCAGATCGCGAACGTGGTGGCGATGGACGTGCCGCGGGGGCGAATCGGTTTGATTTGAGCTTCCGGACGGAAGTAGAAAGCGGTAAGATACGTTCATGGATGGCATACTGCGTGGTCTATTGACGGATGCTTCTACCTATCGCACAAATTTTAACCCACTGGGACAATACATGTTTCTCAGGCGATAGGAAATTTCCCTGCGAGTTTCCGATAGTGCAAACGAAACAAAATTGGTCCGGATGAATGTATCGTGACAGATTTGAACGACACGTAGTTCATATCACCGTGACTGTTCATCCATGACAATCAAGCAACTCCAAACCCTCAAGCCGTATCTCAAAATCTCGAAGATCGCCGGCGAGATCGACGACATGAATAAGCACACCCTCCTGTCCAAGGTACGACGGGGCACGGAGCTCACCATCGTCGAGAGCGACCAGCTCGAGGAGAAGCTCGAAGAGGTAATGTCCGAAGCCGGCTTTACCCTCACCCGAACGTGACGGGCTGCGGTCCCCCGACAAGACAAGCGGAGTCCGTTGCCTCCCGGAGGACTCACGGGGACGCCGGGCTCGATTCCCCGGGGGCCGCCCGGTACTGGCGGGGCGTCCGACCGGCGGCCTGGCAGGTGCACCCGGCTCTGGTCCCCCTGGCGCACCACGACGAGCGAGGGCGGCGCGTCGAGCAGCGGATGAGGGCGCGTGTCGTCGGACGTGAGCGTCCTACGGATGGGCTAGGGCTGCCTCTCCTTCCCCCCGCCGGTCGAGGCCGCCGTCGTCCGGCACGTCGGGTACCCCCTCGCCGTCGAGCGCGACGTGACAGGAGGCCGGCCCGTCCGCCCCCCCTCCGAGAAGCCGACGGTGTGCCCTCGATCCCGAGGATCGGAGACGTTCCCCTCGTCCCTGTGCTTCTCCTCCATGGGTCCTCGGCTCCGGACGGAACCGGGACGCCGGCCCGGCCGCGTACAGGGTCCCGCCGACCTCATGAGAAAATCAACAAGGGACCGGCGGCTGTCTTATACATAGAACGTGTGTAGCAATCCCCTCCCACGCCCTTTGCTTCCGATGCTTTCTTTCCGCCCGTTCCCCAATCACACGTCGCCATTGCACTCCCTCATCGGCACGGTTCCGGCGGCCGTGCTCTGCGGAGTTCTCCTGCTCGCCGTTCCGATGCTCGCGCAGGGACAGGGGACAGGCGTCGTCGAGGGCGAGGTGCTCGACGCAGAAACCGGCGATCCCCTGTCCGGGGCCAACGTGAAGGTGGTGGGCACCCAACGGGGCACGACGACCAACGCGGACGGTCGCTTCACGCTCTCGGTCGCGCCCGGGCGTCTCACCGTGCGCGTCAGCTTCGTCGGGTACGCCGCGGTCCAGCGGGAGGTGGCGGTGGAGGCGGGAGAGACCGCCACGGTCACTGTTCGGCTCCAACCGGGCACGACGCTCGACAACGTCGTGGTGGTCGGGAGCCGGGGACAGAGCCGCTCGTCCCTCCGCTCGGCCGTCCCGGTCGATGCCCTGCAGGTCAGTGAACTCGCCGCCGAGTCGCCGCAGACCGACCTCAACCAGTTGCTCAACTACACGGTCCCCTCCTTCCAGGTGAACCGGCAGTCCTCGTCCGACGCCACGGAGTTCATCGATCCGGCGACGCTCCGGAGCCTCCCCCCCGACCAGTTGCTGGTCCTGGTCAACGGGAAGCGGCGGCACAAGAGCTCACTCGTCAATACGCTGAACACCGTCGGGCGAGGAGCCGCGGGCACGGACCTGAACGCCATCCCCTCGGCCGCCGTCAAGCGGGTGGAGGTTCTCCGGAACGGAGCCTCCGCCCAGTATGGCTCCGACGCCATCGCGGGCGTCATCAACCTGCAGTTGAAGGAAGCAACCGGCCAGTTGAGCGCCGACGTGACCACCGGCATCCGCAACGCCGGGGACGGCGAGCTGGTGAAGGTGGAGGCCAACTACGGGTTCGGCGTCGGTGACGACGGGTTCGTCAACGTGACGGGGATGTTTCGCGACCGGGCGCGCACCAATCGGGCCGACGGCAACCAGCTCATCATCTTCGACCAGTCGGAGCAGGGAAACTTCTTTGCCTATCCGCTCACGGACGACCCGCAGCAGGCCCGTCAAATTGACAACCAAATCCTTCGGGAGCGGGGGCTGGAGCGGTCCGACTTCTACTACCGAGTCGGGCAGTCGGCCATCCAGCAGGGGGCCGTCTTTTTCAACTCGGAGTTTGGCCTGCGCGACGAGGCCACCCTCTATGCCTTCGGCGGGCTCTCCTACAAGAACGGGATCGGCGCGCCGTTTCGGCGACGCCCCGCGGACCTCGCCGCCATGCCGTTCCGGCCGTCCAACGAGAACCCGTCTCTGTTCCCGAACGGGTTCCAGCCGGAGATGAACTCCGACGTGATCGACCAGTCGCTCACCCTCGGCGTGCGGGGCACAATCGGGGGCTGGTCCTGGGACCTGGGCAACAGCTTCGGGCGCAACAGCCTGGACTACCAGATGGACAACACCGTGAACGCCTCGCTCCTGCAGCGGAGCCCGACCAGCATCTACGCCGGGAAGCACGCGTTCAGCCAGAACACGGCTACCCTCGACGTCTCGCGCTTCTTCTCCGACGCGCTGGCGGGCGTGAACGTGGCCTTCGGCGGGGCCTACCGGATCGACCACTACCAGATCTTTGCCGGGGAGGAGGCCTCCTACCGCGACTACGGGCGCGTCCAGCTGGTGGAGAACGGGCAGCTCATCACCCGCGACACGCTGGGGAAGGATCCCGGGTCGCAGGGCTTCGTGGGCTTCCGCCCCGAAAATGAGGTCGACCGGACGCGGAGCAACGTCGCCGCCTACCTCGACACGGAGGTGAGCCTCACCGAGCAGTTGCTCGTGACCGCCGCGGGGCGCTACGAAAACTACAGCGACTTCGGCGGCACCCTGAACGGCCGGCTGGCGGCCCGCTGGGGCCTGCTCGACGAGCGCCTGAACCTGCGGGGCTCGGTGAGCAGCGGCTTCCGCGCCCCCTCGCTCCATCAGCTCTACTTCAACGAGGTGCGGACGGACATCAACAACGAGGGACGGCTCGTCAACATCGGAACGTTCAGCAACGACAGCGAGGTCGCCCGCGTCCTCAACATTCCCCAGCTCGAGGAGGAGCGCTCCCGGAGCGTGAGCGTCGGGTTTACGGCGAGCCCCATTGACAACCTCGACCTCACCGTCGACGGCTATCAGATCGGGGTGGACGATCGGGTGGTGCTCACCGGCGAGTTCAATTCCGACACGGCCCCCGGCATCGCCAACCTCCTCGCGGAGGTGGGGGCCCAGAACGCGCAGCTCTTCGCCAACGCCGTCGACACCAAAACGACGGGGCTGGACGTCGTGGCCACCTATCGGCTTCGGACCGTGGCCGGCAACGTGGATCTCTCGGCCGCCGGCAACTACAACGACACCGAGATTGAGGCCCTCAACGTACCGCCCACCCTCCGGAGTGCGTTTACCGGCACGGAGTCGGAGCTGCGGAGTGCCTTTTTCGGGCGGCAGGAACGCGGCTTCCTGACGGAGAGCAACCCCCGAACGAAGCTGACTCTCTCGGCCGACTACGAGCGGGGGCCGTTCTCGCTTCTGCTGCGCACCGTGCGGTTCGGGGAGTTCACCCGAGAGGGATTTGCGCAGACGCAGGTCCACAGCCCGGAGTGGGTCGTCGACGCGACCGTCTCGGCTCGGCTCACGGACGCGGCGACCCTGAGCGTCGGTGCCAACAACCTCTTCAACAACTATCCCGACGAGCAGGTCTTCGGCAACTCGTTCTTCGGGGTGTTCGACTACGCCCCGGTCCAGCAGGGCTTCAACGGCGCCTTCTACTTTGCCCGCCTCAACATCCAGTTGTAGAGCCCCTACGTCGGGGCTCAGGCGCCTCCGTCGGGGGCGGTGTCGGGGAGCACGGGAGGCGGGAGATGAGCCGGGCAGTGGTCGGGCACGTAGGAGGGGCAGGCATCGGTCGACCAGGACGACGAGGGGACTGCCGTGCCGTCGTCCCCAGACCAATCAGCCGGCCCGGGCTCAGGGGCCGGCCCCCGTCGTCGAGGCCCCGGTCCCCTACGAGGCCGGTTCGTCCCGAACGTACGGCAGGCGGCTGGCCAGGTAGAGGGCGGCCCCGACGGCCACGATGCCGAGCCCGATCAGCGACTCAAGGGGCCGGTCGATCAGGACGTACACGAGGATCCAGCCGTTGACCGCCAGGAAGAGGAGCGGCGTGACCGGGTAGCCCCACGTCGTGTACGGGCGGTCGATCTCGGGTCGACGCCAGCGGAGGACGAACACGCCCGCCACCGTAAGCATCGTCGACAGGATGAGCGTGAACCCCGCGTACACGAGCACCTGGTCGAAGGTGGACGTGTAGATGAACAGGAGCGCGAGGCCCGTCTGGAACAGGACGGAATTGACCGGGATGCCTCGCTCGCTGGTCACCGCGAGCCACCGGAGCGCGCGGACGTCCTCCCCCATCGCCTGCGTCACGCGCGGCCCCAGGTAGACGAGGGCACTCACGGTCGAGACCAGGAGCAGGGCGATGAAGAGCGACATCACCTCCCCGCCCGCGTCCCCGAAGATGACGGAGCCGGAGAGGAAGCCCACCTCCACCTGCCCGGCCATGTCCTGGGCGGGCACCGTGTAGAGGAAGACGAAGTTGAGCAGCACGTAGAGGACCGTCACCAGCCCGGTCCCCAGCACGAGAGAGCGCGGCAGGGTGCGCTGCGGGTCCCGGATCTCGCCGACGATGTAGATGGCGGCGTTCCACCCGGCGTAGGCGTACGACACGAACACGAGCGAGACGGCAAAGCCCGGGCTCAGGAGCTCCCGCATCCCCTCGCCGTCCGGCACCACCGTGATGCTGTGCGCGGGGTCAGCCCGGACGGCCGCGCCCACAAAGACGAGGATGAGGACCACCTTGAGGGCCGTAAAGGCGTTCTGGAACCAACTGCCCCACGTGATGCTGGTGGCGTGGATGGCCGAGCAGAGCAGCACGATGCCCGCCGCGAGGTGGGTGGAGGAGAGCCCCGGGAAGACGGCGGTCGTGTAGTCGCCGAAGGCGATGGCGGCGAGCGCGGTGGGGCCCGCAAAGCCGAGCGTGGCCGAGATCCACCCGGCGATGAAGCCGAGGGACGGGTGGTAGAGCTCCGAGATGAGGTGGTACTCGCCGCCGGAGCGCGGGAGGGCCGCCCCGAGCTCCCCGTACGTGAGCGCCCCGCAGAGCGAGACGATCCCGCCCACGGCCCACAGCATGAGCAGCGCGAAGGGGGAGTCCAGGTACTCGACCTGGAAGCCCACGCTCGTGAAGATGCCGGTGCCGACCATGTTGGCCACGACGAGCGAGGCCGCCGTGACGAGCCCGACCTTCACGGGCGTCTGATCCGGGGTGGTCATCGCGGGGGACCGATGCAGGAAGAGCCGTCGGGGCGGTACGCCCCGACGCGGGGCACAGTTCGGGACGGGCCAGGCACCGCCCGGCCCTCGACCCGCCCCTACCGTGAAGCGCTGCGCGGCGGGCCGTCAGAGCTCCTCGTCCTCGAAGAGCACCGTCACGCTGGGCAGGAGGTCGTGTTCGCGCGCCAGGGTGAGCGTCGCGTCGGCCGCCACCTCCGGGATGTCGTAGGTGCCGTGGACGGTGCTCTCGATCGCCAGCGCGTAGGCGACGTCCTCCTCGTCCTCCAGCTCGGGCGGGTCCTCCCACGCCGTGGCCTCCTCGATCATGTACGTCCCGTCGTCGGGCATGAAGGACACGATGTACCGCTCCTGCTCCGCCTCGGGGTCGATGAGGCTCACACTGCCGATGAGTCCGTACTCCAGGTCGTAAAAGAGCGACTCGGCGAGGAGGCGGTGCGTGAAGTTCTCGAGGTCGAAGGCCGGCATGAGCGCGTAAGAGAGGCGTGGAAAGGCATGGCGAGGTGCCCGTAGGACGACGAGGGAGTGCGAGTGGCGGGCTGTGCGGGACGTGTGGGTGGGGGTCGTGTTCACAGGCCCCCTGCTCCTCTCATCCCCCAGAACTTGCGGTGATCCGCGGAGGCTCAGAGGGACGTCGGTTGCTACTGCGCCCCTCAGCTCGAAACCCATGAACTCACGGCGTGCGTTAGGGTAGCCAGACGGGCCAGTCCTGTCAACAGAGGCCCCCGTCCCCTCACTGTCGTTTCACCGACGCCGACGACCGATGGAGATCTACTGCCCGAAGTGCGAGTGGGAGCCGCCCGCCAGCGCCGAGTGGACCTGCGAGTGCGGCCACGCCTGGCACACGTTCGACACGCACGGCCAGTGCCCGGAGTGCGGCAAGGTCTGGCGCGAGACGCAGTGCCACCAGTGCCACCAGTGGTCGCCCCACCACGACTGGTACCACGACCTCCCGCCCGTCGACGTCGACGAGATCACCGAGGCGGAGGGCGCTCCCGCCGACTCACGGCCGAGTTCTCCCGCCGGAGAGGAGACGAAGCAGGACCGAAGCAAACGTCAGGGGGACGCAGAGCAGGGTCCCGTTTCGGGGGGGGGGGGGCGGAGCGAGGCCCCGATCCGGCTCCGGAGCGGTCCGAAACGCCGCGCCCCTCTGTGCGCCAGAAACGCTCAGCGCGCGGCGTCCGGCGCCGCAACGACGTCGTCCAGGAACGCCCACGCCTCGTCGCCCCGCAGTTCCGTGACCGCGGCGTCAAACTGATCGGCAAAGTGGCGAACCACGGGTCCCCGCACGGCCGCCACGTCGACCCCGTTGTTACCGGTCTCTTCCGCGAGCGAGGTGACGCCCCGGTCGTCGATGCCGCAGGGCACGATGTGGTCGAAGTAGTCGAGGTCCGTCGTCACGTTGAGGGCGAAGCCGTGCATCGTAACCCAGCGGCTGCACCGCACGCCCATCGCGCAGATCTTGCGCTCGGGACCGCGGGCGTCGGGCCCCACCCACACCCCCGTTCGGCCGTCCACGCGACGGCCCGTGACGCCGTAGGCACCGCAGGCCCGAATGACGACCTCTTCGAGCGTCCGCAGGTAGCGGCCCAGGTCGGTGAAGAAGCGGTCGAGGTCCAGCAGCGGATACCCCACCAGCTGGCCGGGGCCGTGGTACGTGATGTCGCCGCCGCGCCCGATGCGGTGAAACGAGACCCCGAGCGCCTCGAGCCGTTCCTCCGGGATCAGCAGGTGGTCGGCGTCGCCGCTCTTGCCGATCGTGTAGACGGGCGGATGCTCCAGCAGGAGCAGCACGTGGGGCAGTCCCTCCGACGGGGAGGCGTGCCCCGATGCGTCGGCCCGCTTGGCCGCGACGAAACGGTCCTGCACCGCTTCCTGCAGATCCCGGGCTCGCTCGTAGGGCACCCGGTCGAGATGGCAGACGACGAGGTCCTCGCGGGAGGGCATACGGAACGAGCACCAGTTCGGAAGCCGACGGCGGATCGCACCCGGACGATTCGATACGTGTACCCGAGGGCCCCGGATTAGTTTTCCGAGATGCTCACGCTGACGTTGAATCCCCCGTTTATGTTTGTGAAGGAGGGCTGCCGGTTGTCGCCGTTGAACCGCTCGTACTCCAGCCGGAAGTCGGCCGTCACGCGGTTGCTCACGCTGTAGGAGATCTTGGGCGTGAGGGTAAGGCGCGACGTCTCGCTCACGGGATTCACGTTGTCGCCCTGAAGGGCCTGGTCCGGGCGAAAGCTGTCGGGATTGGCGCGGGCCTGCCGCAGGGCCTCGTTCAGCAAAAACTCGCGGTCGTTGTTGACCGTCCGGGTAAGCGTAAGCGAAAACTGGATCCGGTTCTCGATGCGCTGGAAGAAGGGGATGGTGAGGCCCCGCTTGCTGTAGGACAGCCGCCCGGAGAGCTCGCCGGTCTGCCGCTCCACGACGTTGGTGCCCCGCAGGGCCGTCGTGACGCGGCGGTTCCACTCGAGGCTCGTCTGGAGCCCAAACGGCCACGTGATGTCCACGCCGATGAGCGGCTGGAACTGCTCTTGGATCTGGACGGACTGGGGTTCGAACGGTGCCTCTACGTAGTTGAAGCGCTCCCCGGCCGCGCTGATGCTCGTGGAGTCCCCGGCCGTCGAGATGGAGTTGAAGCCGGCCTCGTACGTCGCGTTGTAGCTGTGGTTGATCGAGATGCTCTCGACCACGCGCCCGACCAGCGGCCAGTCCGAGAGGCCTGAGTACCGCACCGTCCAGCCCGGCATGGGAAACGGCGCGAAGCCGTTGCCCCCGATGCTTCCGCCGCCGTTCAGGTAGGCCGCGCGGAAGTCGGCCGCGACCGACACCTTGGTGAGGGCCACGTCCCGGGCCGGTCGGTACTCGGTGGGGGCTTCGACGTTGCGACGGAAGGTCTCCAGTTGCCGCTCGACGAGGGACCGGTAGCCCCCGAATGCCCACACCGACGCGCTGGCGTTCCCGCTCTCCGTCTCGAAGCGCCGGATCGGGCCCGAGGTCCCCCCGGGCCGGGAGGCCTGCGGAGGAGGGGCCCGCCGCTGAAGGTCGATCTCCGGCTGGGTGGTCCAGCTCACGTTCCAGTTGAGGTCGATGTTGAACGTAGAGCTCGGGGTCAGCGCAGTGCGGGCCTCGAAACGATGAGTGTTGCTCAGGTTGTCGATCACCTGGCCTTCCCCGAACACACGGTTGTTCAGGTCGATCGTGCGCTGGAGCCCGAGGCGGTAGGCGAGCGGCGGCCCCTCGCCCCGCACGGCGTCGAGCAGGCTGTAGTCGGTCTGGACGCCGGTCACGGCGCCGTCCGGGCCGGTCTGCAGCGTCCCCACGTTGGAGGAGCGGGAGGTGCGATCGCCGTTGTAGTTGACCGTGATGTCGTTGATGTCCATGACCGTCAGGGCGAGGCCGCGAAGGAGGCCCACCGGATCGGGCAGCGGCACGTCGTCCCAACTGGGCCCGTCGTCGCCCCCCTCCCCATCCGCCCCCCCCGATTCGTCGCCCCCCTCGTCGCCGCCTCCCTCCCCCTCGTCGGACGCCCGCTGCGCCTTCTTCATCCGCCGGAAGAACCCAAAGCGCCGCCACACCCGGTTCGGCCGCAGGGTCACGCCCGTCCGGAGGGTCACCGAGTTTTGCACGCTGGCCCCGGTGAGGCTGCCGCGCGCCCCGTTACTCCAGTCGAAGGAGGACTGGTAGGAGAGATCCTGCACCTCGATCCAGTTCAGGGCCTTGCGGTCGAGGATGCCGAACTGCAGGGTCGCGGAGAGGCGCTGCCGGTAGCGGTTCGTGCGCGGGCTCGCGTCGCCAAAGAAGAGGTCGCGGAACAGCGTGCCCCCCGACTTCAGGCGGAGGCGCTCCTCCAGGAAGAGCGTCCGGCCGAGGCCCTCCCGCAGCTCGGCCCCGTCCACCCTGTCCGGGAGCCCGAAGCGCTGGGGGTTTCGGAAGACGGCCCCGGTGTCGACGTCCGTCAGCGTGCGTGCGCCCACCGCCGAGCTGTCGGTGAAGAGGAGGTTCCGCTGCGTCCGGGATGCGATCTCGTTGAGGTTCTGCTGGGTGTTGGTGTCGAAGCTGAACCCCAGGAACCCGAACGGGTCGTACTGCAGGCTGAAGTTGCGGCTGTGGCGGAAGTTTTGGTTCTCGCGGAAGGGGTCGGTGATCCGTGGGGGCCGGGGGTCGACGTCCCGGCCCGACGGCCGGCTGCGCGTCGTCGTAAACTGGCGCTCCGCGCTTCCGCTGAAGGAGAGGGACGTCGGGACGTAGTTGAACGAGATGCCCCCGAGGGCCCCCAGCACCGGCACGTCGGGCAGGAACCCGAGGGGCTGGATGGTGCGGGCCTGTCCGAAGTCGGCCTGGTATTCGAACGACCCCGACCAGTTCCACTCGTCGTTGACGAGGCGCTGCGGGCTCCGGGCCGACCGGTCGAAGTACGAGAAGTTGAGCGACAGGGCGTCGATCGTGTTGCGCATCCACCACGAGTCCGAGCCGCTCTTCGAGAGATTGGCCGTCACCGTGCGGCGGATGTTGTACGTCTCCGAGGCGCGCCGGACGCTGTCCTTGAGCGTCTCGCGGATCTGGGGCACCGACTGGCCGGGATACCGGTCGGCAAACTCTCGGTTGACGACCGAGTCCGGCAGGATGTCGAACTGATCCTGAATCTCCGAGATGCGCACGTCGCCCCGCTCCGGATCGAAGCGCGGGGCGGTGACGCTCGACTGCAGCTGCATGGTGACGGGGATGCTCCACCCCTGCTGCTGGGGCAGCAGGGCGTCGAGGTTCACGTCGGTGCGCAGGCTCCAGCTCGTGTTGTCGGCCTGCTCGCGCTCGTCGAGGGTGCTGGAGAGGGCCCCGAACCCGTCGGTCCGGCGCTGGAAGCTTCCCTGAATTGTGGCGAGGTCGGCCAGGCTAATGTTGGCGTTGGTGTTGGTCGCCCAGCCGCTCTGCTCGTCGAAGCCGCTCACGCGGAGCTCGTTGACCCACAGTTCTACGTTGCGGAGCGGCGCCGCGGTGGTGGGGGGGCCCACGTGCCGGACGCCGATCACCACCGTGTTGATGTTGTCGAGGGAGGGGGTGCCCCGAATCTTGAGCCGGGTGCCGTCCGGGGCAAAGTTCAGCGGCAGGTCGACCCGGTCCGACGTGAACGTCGTGTCGGTCCGCTCCCCGCTCTGATCGCGTGCGGTCTTGAGCTTGGAGAGGGCGCTCAGCAGCACGTTCATCTCATTCTTTTGGAGCCAGAGCGAGCTGGCCCCCTCCGTGCCCGGCACGTTGTTGGGCGTGAGCGGCTGCTCGTACTCGTAGTAGTCACCGGTCTCGTTGGCCCCGAGCCGAACGAACAGGCGGAGGTTCTTCCGGATCTGTTTCTTTTCCTGCGGGCTGTTGGAGCGGCCGTGGACGTGGGTGTACATCCGCAGGTTCGAGTACTTCAGGAGGTCGAGCCCCTGCTGGTACGTCTTGAAGACGCCGCGCTGCTGGCCGGGCCCGAGCTTGTTGATGTTGAGCAGGAGCGCCTGCTCGCGGTTGCGCTGCTGCACCCCCGTCGAGGTCCGGCTCTCGCTCACGATGGCCCCGACCGGCGGCTCGTAGTTGGGGTCCTCCTCGTTGTTGATGCTCGCCACGCGGAGCTTCCCCTCCCCGACGTCCATCACCGTGCCGTTGTCCACGGGCTGCTCCGCCACCGGGGCCGACGTGCGCCACTGGCTCCCCACCAGCTCCAGCGACGCGAACCGCATCGTGACGGGGCGCGCATGGCCGGTCGTCCACAGCCGGATCGACTCGACCCGCGTGAAGTCCTGCGCGTTGCCGACGCGGCTGGTGAACGCCCGCACCGGGATGCGTACCTTGTACCAGTCCTTATTTCGCCCCACCTTGCTGACGACGTAGTCCGTGGCGCCGGCATCGGTCTGGGCCCGCTGCGCCAGGGAGTCGAGCGGGATGGCGTACTGGAAGTAGTTGTTGGTGATGTTGGCGCTGCCCCCAGTGCCGTCCAAGTCCTCCGTGTCCGGCGCGCCCGCGAGGCCGCGTCGGAGGGACACGTCCTCGGCCAGCTGGTTCTGGCCCTCGAAGCTGTTGAGCTCGTGCCCCGCGTAGTACCGGCCGAAGCGGTCCTGGAGCGTGGCCCCCTGCGGGAAAAAGTCCTCGTTCCCGAAGTAGCGGTCGTTCTCGTAGTGGTGGTAGTCGTCGGCCGAGGGATCTTCGAGGATGCGGGCCACCTGCGCCCGCAGGCGGTCCTGCCGGGCGGACGAGAGCCCGAGCCGGCCGAGGGCCCCGCGGAGGCTGTCGGCCCGCTCGACGAAGTCTTGGAAGAAGTTCGTCTCCAGGGCGCCGCGGTCGTAGCCGCTCTCGGTGTAGGAGACGAGCCCGTCCAGGCCCAGGTCCTCCGTCACCCCGTTCCGCACGTCGACGGCGTTGTCCTGGGTCCCCCCTGCGATGCGGCTCAGCTCGTCGAGGTTGTCCGAATCGAACGACAGCGGCAGTCCATCCTCGGTGTTGAGCCGCTCGTTCGGCACGACGTCCTCGGAGATCGTCCCGAGGTTGACGTAAAGCTTGGCCCCGTCGGTCATCTCGCCGCCCCGGGGAAAGGGCTTCACGATGAACTCGACGAACTCCACGTTCTGCACCGAAAAGTCGGTGTAGCCCTCCGGCAGCTGGCGGGTGATGCCGCCCCACACCTGCCGCGGCGTGCGGAGGAACTCGAGCAGGTTGCGCCCGCCGTTCAGGTAGTTGTAGGGGCCCCGCCGCCAGGGATTGAAGTAGAGGTCGAGGGTCCGGAGCGTTGGGTCGGCCGCGCCACGGGTGTCGCGGTCGAAGACGTCCCGCACGTCGAGAAGCTGAGTGGCCTCCGGGGGGCCCCGCTGCGTGGTCTTGCCCTCCAGGTTCTCCTCGATCTGCTGATTGAGCTGGTACCACCCGAGGCGGCCGCGCCACCACGTGCGGGCCTGGGCGCTTCGGGGCCCGGCCGCCCCGCCCCCAATCGGAGCCCCGATCGAGTCCGGGGCCGCGCTGACCTGCCAGGCCCCCAGCTGTTCCCGCAGGGAGAACGTGTTCTCAAAGCCCTCGAAGTCGTCGACGTACGAGACGCCGTTGCGCTCGTCCGGGGCGTAGCTGTCGCGGTTGCTCTGCTGGACGTCCTGGACGGTGCGTTCGAAGGCGTCCGTAGTCGTGTGGCCGGGGCGCAGCTGGGCAAACTCCCCGGAGAGGGACAGCTGGCTCTCCGCGCGGGTCTGCACCAGCGGCAGCGCGTCGACCGCCTGCGTGAGCCAGCGCGGCTGCAGCTCCATCGACCCGTCGACGCCCCAGATCGTGTTCTGAATCGGTTCCTCCCCGATCCGGTACTTGTCGACGGGCGACTGCTGGCTGAGACGCATAACGGTGGCCCCCAGCGCAAACCGATCGCGCAGGCTCCAGTCCGCCCGGGCCCCGAGCAGCGTCTTCTTCTGCAGGCTGGCGAGGCTCCGCTGCTCGTAGGAGATGTTGATGTCCCGCCCGTCGGTGAGGTAGCTCTGGTTGGTGATGTTGACCGTGCCGCTCTGGTAGTCGACCACGTAGTCGGTGCCTTCCTGCAGGGCCCGCCCCCCCGAGGTCACCTCCACGGACCCTTCCACGAGCCCGCTGAACGCCTTCAGGTCGTAGAAGCCCTGTGCCTGTCCCTTGTAGGAACCGGTGATCTCGTAGACGTTCTTCTCGGTATCCTCCTTTTCGGCGTTGCTTTTCTTCTTGACGTACAGGTTCTCGAAGGCGAAGGGCCTGCCCGCCGACCGGTCGCCGTTCTGCTCGGCGACCCGGAGGATCCGGTCCCCAAACGGCTGGAGGTAGGGAAAGTAGATGATGCCCTCTTCGGAGTTGATGGTCTGCCCGATGAAGTCGAACTCGTTGTCCGGAGTCGGGGCGCCGCTCTGGTCGACCCGGTCGAGCCCCAGCACCTGGAGGAGCGGTTTGTTGCTGATCTGTGAGAGGGTCGTCGTCGTCCCCTGCCCCGACGGGCTGTACTCGATGTCGAGCTCGAAATTTTCGGCGTTGAAGCCCCGTCCGCCGACCCGGTAGATGTTGCGCAGCTCCAGAAACCACGCCGGGGGGCCGGCCGAGGCCCCCGGCCCGGGCGCCACCGGGTTGGTGGGTCGCAGCAGCTTCAGGACGAGCCGGTCCGACGTCACCCCGCCGCTGGCCCCGCCCTGTCCGGCCGAGAAGTCGCCGACCTCCCGCACCTCCCCGCCCGCCTGGTAGCGAAACGCCACCGCGAGGGCCTCATTGGGGCGGAGCCGCTGGGTGAGCGACAGAAAGCCGAGCCGACTGTCGAGTCGGTAGTCGCGCCCCCGCTCCAGCTTCTTGAAGTTGCCGCTCTCCCAGTCCTGCGTCTGCAGCGGCTCGGACAGGCTGGCGGTCGACTCGACGTAGCTCGACACCGAGGTTTCTCCGTTCCGAAGGGCCGCGAGGTCGCTCTCATCGTACTGATCGGCCCCCGGGCCCGGCAGCTGGTCCGGATTCGTGTACCCCCCCGCCTGTGCCAGGAGACGGGGCGACTCGCCGAGGTCGACGACGGCCGCCACCCGACGCACGTCCGACCCCTCGCCGCTGCTGGTCGTCGTGCGCAGCTTCCATACCTCGATGTCGGTGATTCGGTTGAACCCGTTGAACAGCGTGATGCTGGTGGGGTCCTGGTGGGCCCGGTTCCAGTTGTTGCGGAAGTAGTAGCCGAGGAAGAAGTGCGAGTCCTCGTCGTAGTCGGTGGGCTGGAGGGTAAACTCCGTCGTCTTGGCCCCGCCCTCAATCGAGAGACTGTTGGACTTTCCTTCCTGCTGGCTCGCGATCGTCGTCAGGCTCAGGTTGCCGAGCTGGAAGGTGCTCTTGATGCCGAAGAGGCTCTGCCCTCCGCTGATGAGCTGAGAGGGCGTCTCGAGAAAGACGTTCCCCGCCTCGACGCTCTGGACGATCTCGTCCTCGTAGCCGGTATACTCCAGCTTCACCTGGTTCTGGTAGTCGAACTGATTGTTCGTGTCCCAGTCGACGTTGATCTGCATCTTGTCCCCAATCGTCCCGGTGATGCCGAGCCGGAGGTCCTGCTTGAAGTTGGGATCGAGCTGCGTCGCGTCGCCGGTGCGGGCGCCCTGTCGGTCGTTCCTGCTGTACTTGAAGCCCGCGTTGATATTGGCCTTGCCGTTGACCCGGAGGTCGACCTGCGGCTTGCCGAAGATGGTGGTGAAGGTGCTCTGACGTCCCCCGGGGACGGTCATACTGACCCCGAAGCCCCCGCGCTGGTTGCGCTGCCGCTGGCGCTGGTTGGCGAGCGTCGTCCAGTTTTCCCGCAGGTTGGCCTGGTAGCTCTCGCGCTGGTACACCTCGCGGGGGAGATGCATCGGCCCGCCGACGTACCCTCTTCTCCCGTCGATCGTGTAGTGGAGCCCTGTCGAGTCGAGGGTGACCGACTGCGCCGAGAGGGACGGGCTGTACGGTCCCCGCAGGGGCGAGCGCGCCTCGAACAGACGGTCCGACCGGCGCGGTCCTGACGGCACGTACCGGTCGACGAGCCCGGTGTCGGGCGGGGCCTCGCGCACTGTCCCCACCTCCCGACTGGGCACACGTCGCGCCCCGGCGAGAGAGTCGGGCGTCGAGGGCACCAGCCCCCCCGGCGACGGCCGGCGGCGACTGCGCCGCAAGGCGTCGGCGCGAGACGTGTCGGCACGGGACGTATCGACGCGGATCGTGTCCAGGCGGGTCGTGTCCGGCGGGCCCACGGTGGGCCGCTCCTGCGCCCACGAGGCCGGCGCCCGGGCACCGCCAAGCAGACACAGAATGAACAGGGACAGGGCAACGGCCGTCCCGGTTCCCCCCGCCTCTCCCTCACTGGCCCCCCGCACGTGGGTTCTGGACTGAAATGTAGTCGAGGCAAACGGCACGAAGCGGGCGACACCTGTAAAATGCCATCATGCAGATCGGGTGCCGGCCCCGGTAGCCCCGGCCGTCCCGATACAGGGTGCGTGTTGTTGTATCAATCGGTGCCGATACGGAGCGGTAACTCGTGGATGAGGGAAGGAAGAGAGACAACGTCGGAATCGTTTTCACTGCACGGTTCTTCTCCAAGCGGAGCGCGCCCCCCAGCGTTCCTATCCTCGCCCGCCGTGGGAAGCCCGGCCACGCCGGACGGAAAGCTAGGCGTGCTCGCCTTCGAGCCGTCTCTTCGCGGTCACCTCACGGTAGCCCTCGTGGACCTCGCGGCGGATGTCGAGGCCGCGGTCGGCCACCTCGTCGAGGAAGCGGTCGCGGGGCAGCACGTTCTCGGGCACGTCGGCCCCGCCCCCGGACACCGACTGCTCGCGGGCCAGGAGCAGGGCCGACACCACGGTGGGCACAGCCGTACACCGCATCATGGCCGTCTGGTGGGCGGCTTCGTCGTACCGCTCGACCATCTCGTACACGATCGTGGTCGGGGCTCCATTCTGCTCCCCCCGCACAAGCACCCGCAGGAGCACCGCGTCCTCGTAGTCGCCGCCCAGGCGCTCGCGCATGCGCCGGATGAGAATGTCCCGGTACGTAAGGTGGGTGCGCACGCCGATCTTCCGGTCTTCCCCCAGGCCCAGCCCTATGATGAACCGCATCTGCCGGGCGTGGCCCGGCCACCGGATGGCCTTGTGGTCGAGCTCCTGCACCCGGCCGGCCAGCGTGTCGGTCAGCGTCGAGAGCCCCCCTTGCGTGCAGAACGCCTCCATCGTGCCGAAGGGCTCCTCCTCGAAGTGGACCTCCTCGTCCCGCGAGAGGGCGTCGGCCTCGACGACCGTCCCGTTCTCAATGAGCCGGGCCGGGTTGGTGTAGTCGTCGATCACCCGCTCGGCCGACCACGAGATGCGGAAGTTGAAGGGCGGCTCGGGGTGGAGCGGGACGTCCCCGACGCGTAGCTGGACCGCGTCGGCCCGGTCGAGCTGGTCGATGGCGCGCAGGCAGAGCACGTTGGTGAGCCCAGGGGCGAGGCCGCAGTTTGGTACGATCCAGACCGACTTCTCCCGCGCCCGGTCGGCGAGGCCAAGCTCCTGTTTTACGTGCCGTTCGTCGCCGCCGAGGTCGCAGTAGTGCACGTCCTGGTCCAGGCAGAGCTCGGCCAGGTCCGGGTTCAGCTCCGCGGGCACGCAGCTAATCACACAGTCGCTCCCCTGCACGATCTGGGACAGCACGTTCATGTCCCGGGCGTCGATCTGAAAGGAGCGGAGGAGCTGGCTGTCGATGTCCTCGTGCAGTCGCTGGAGGGCCCGGGAGCGCGTGTCGCACACCTGCACCTGCGTAACCTCGTCGCTCCGTTCGGACAATTCGCGGACGACGGCAGCCCCGATCGATCCGGCGCCGATGACCGTGATTTTCATAGCGTCGGTGTTGAATGGTCGGAGTCCGGTGTGGAGCGTCGATCCGGAGCGCGGGTCTCGCCTGTGGACCTCGGGCCTTCAGGGAGACGCGTAGGGGCGCCCCCGGGGCCGTCGGCGCCCCGCGGGCGGGCACCGAGCGGAGCGGGGATCGCTCCTGACATCTCACTCCTGATCGACGCCTCCCCGGCCCTCAAGGGCCCGGGACAGCGTGGCCTCGTCGGCGTACTCCAGGTCGCCCCCGATGGGAAGTCCCCGGGCGATCCGCGTCACCTGCACGTCGAACGGCTCGAGGAGCTGGGAGATGTAGTACGCCGTCGTATCGCCCTCCACGTTTGGGTTGACGGCCAGGATGATCTCGTCGGCCTGCGAGGCGTCGTCGCTCTCCGCCGGGCCGGCACCGTCGGGGGGCTCCTCGGCCGGCGCGGCGGACGCGTCGCCGTTTACCGCGGTGTCCTCGAACGACGGATCGATGCGGGTAGCAAGCTCCTGGACCCGCAGATCGTCCGGGCCTACCCCGTCGAGGGGCGAGATGACGCCCCCGAGTACGTGGTATACGCCCCGGTACTCCCCGGTGCGCTCCAGGGCCAGCAGGTCGCTGGACTCCTCAACTACGCAGATCGTGGAGCGGTCGCGCTTGTCGGACCGGCAGATGGGACACGGGTCTTCGTCGGCCACGACGTAACACGTCGAGCAGCGCTGCACCTGCTCCTTCACGGCCGTCAACGCGTCGGCGATGGCGTCCACCTCCTCCCGCGGCATCTTCAGGACGTAGTTGGCCAGCCGCCGCGCCGTCTTCGTCCCGATGGTGGGAAGCTTCGAGAACTGCTCCACCAGGACTTCGACGGACTCCGAGGTAAACTGCATGGCAATGCGGAATTTGGAGTTCGGAATTTGGAATGTGGATTTCGGAATGCGAAGCAAACTTCCTCGGGCGGCCGGTGCGCGTGCACACCACGCCCTCACTCCACATTCCACACTCCTCATTCCCCACTGGTTAGAGCCCGAGCTGGCTCAGGTCCATGCCCGGAGGCAGCATGCCGCCCATCTGCTCCTTCATCTGCTCCTGGGCCATCTCGGAGGCGTCTTCAAGGGCCTTGTTGACGCCCGCGATGACGAGGTCCTCCAACAGCTCCAGGTCGTCGGGGTCGACGGCCTCCGGGTCGATCTCGATGCCAGTAATCTTCTGGTTGCCGTTGGCGGTCACCTTCACCATGCCCCCGCCCGCCTCGGCGGTCACGGTTTCGTCTTCCAGCCCCTCCTGGGCCGCGTTCATCTTTTCTTGCATCTCCATCATCTTGCCGAACATGTCGGACATGTTCATGCCTCCGGGTCCATTAGCCATAGGTCTAGGGTCGTGATCGTAATCAGAGAGCCAGCGATGATCCGTGTGTCCCCGCCGCGCCTGTCGTCACGGCGGCCCGCTCGACGGCGGGGGACCGGGGCGGGCCGAGAGGTTGCTTTGGGTCCAACGTACGACGGCGCGGCACGATCCCTCACTGGTTCTCGCGCCCGGAGGCCGGTGGGCGCGGCCACCGGCTCACACTGTGCGTTCGTGGGGTCCAGGTTGGGGGGCAGCAGCGGACACCCCCCGACCCAATCTCCCCGAGTCGCCGAAGTGGGCAGGGGAATCGAGTGTCAGGACGATCCCCCCTCAACTCACGCGACGTACCCCCCGTCACGGGCGTCACCACACCGGCTCGGCCTCAAATTCGCCGAAGAGGACCTCGAGGGCGGGATAGGTGTCGCGGAGGGCCTCAAGCTGCTCGCGGGGACTGAGCGGAGCCGCGTCGGCGGATTCGCCTGTCGTCTCGTCCGAGGATGCCTCCACGACAAACCGAATCTCTTCGATGTCGGCCTCACACGTACTGGTGAGCTGGTCCACCAGAAACCGGCGCTGGTCGCGCAGCGTGTCGCGGTGGAGCGGCTTGGGGACCGCGACGGTGAGGGTGTCGTCGGTCCACTCGGCCGGCTCGGTCTCGCCCAGGAGCGCGCCGACGCTGATGCGCCTCGCCTTCACGGCCTGCACGAACTGCGGCCACTGCTCGGCCAGGCCCTCAACGGCGGGCGTTGCGGGCTCGACGGCCGGCTCGGCCACGGCGGCCTGCGCGCCGGACCCGCCGGACGCGTCCGCGGAGGACGCCCCCGCCGCGTCGGTTGGGCCGTCGTCCGGGGCGCCGTCCTCGCCGGATGAGCTGCCGCCCTCCAGGGCAGGCTGCCCGAAGAGATCATCGTACTCGACGGTCGAGTCCGACGCCCCCGACGCGGGAGGCGGGTCCGGGTCGGGCGAGTCGTCTTCGTCGTCCGCCGCTTCCGGGTTGTCGTTCTCCGTCTCCGGATCGGCCGGGGCCTCGGGGTCGGTTGGGGCCGACTCGTTGGTCGGGCCGTCCGTTTCGTCGGACGGGGAGTCCCCCCCGCGTGTCTCCGCGGTGCCCGTCGGGGGAGCCGCCGGGGACGACGGGACCTCTTCCCCGTCCGTCTCGTCGTTCTCTGTCGCGGCCTCGTAGGCGGGCGTCGGCTCCGCGGCGGTGGGGTCGGGGTCGTCCGGCGTCGGGCCCGACGCCTGCGGCTCGGCCCCTCCCTCGTCCGCCGCCTCATCCGGCAGTGACGCCGGAATCCGGCTCTCTTCGGCCATCTGCTCCAGCCGGTCGATCTTCCGGAGCACCGTGCGCAGGTCGGCCGCCCGTCGCATCTGGGCCATCTTGAGGAGGGTCGTCTCGAGCTTGAGGCGGGGCTGCGGGCTGTTCTTGACGTCGTCCTCCGCGTCGCCGGCCACGGTGAGGAGCCGCAGCAGATCGGCCTCCCCGAAGCGGTCGGCCTCCTCGACGTAGCGGCGGCGCGTACTCTCGGCCACCCCGTCGAGGGCGTCTTCGCCCAGCGAGTGGGCCACCAGCAGGTTGCGCAGATGCTCGGCCAGGCCCGCCAGGAACTCCTGCAGGTCGTAGCCGCTGCGCACGACGTGGCGCACCAGTGTCAGGACGCCGGCGGTGTCCTGCGTGGCGACGTGCTCGGTGAGCTCGAAGTAGAGGTCCTGGTCGACCACCCCGAGCGCCTGGGCGAGTTCGCCGTACTCCAGGGTGGTGCCGCAGAGCGAGAGCGCCTGGTCGAACGCCGAGAGGGCGTCGCGGAGCGCTCCGTTGCCCTTGCGGGCCAGCAGCATGAGGCTCTCCTCGTCGGCCTCCACGTCCTCCGTCTCGCAGATCTCGCGCAGCCGCTCCACGATGCGCGGCACCGGGATGCGGCGAAAGTCGAACCGCTGGCACCGCGAGAGGATGGTGGGCAGCACCTTGTGCGGCTCCGTCGTCGCGAAGATGAAGAGCGCGTGGGCGGGCGGCTCCTCGAGGGTCTTCAGCAGGGCGTTGAACGCCTGCTTCGAGAGCATGTGCACCTCATCGAGGATGTAGACCTTCTTCTGCTCGCCCTGCGGCGGGATGCGCACCTTTTCACGCAGCTCCCGGACGTCGTCGACCTTGTTGTTGGAGGCGGCGTCCATCTCGAAGACGTTGAGGCTGCGCCCCTCCTCGAACGAGACGCAGGAGTCGCACTCGCAGCACGGCTCGGCCCCGTCCTCCCGCTCGGCGCGGGGCGTCTCGCAGTTGATGGCCTTCGCCAGGATGCGGGCCGCCGTCGTCTTGCCCACGCCGCGGGGGCCGCTGAAGAGGTAGGCGTGCGCCAGGCGGTCCAGCTTGATCGCGTTCTTGAGCGTCTCGGTGACGTGCCCCTGGGCCACCACCTCTTTGAAGAGCGACGGCCGGTACTTGCGCGCGGTGACGAGGTAGTTCTGGTCGGACATGACGCCGGGGACGGCGAGTGGGAGAGGACGAGAGGGCCGAGGTGCGCTCACAGCAGGCCCGATCGGGGCCGGGACGCGCCGGCCGGTCGGGCCCCGTCGGCAATATAGCGACGGGAATCGGGCGGCGTCAACTACTGCGCCCGTCCCGATACGACGATCGCATCTTGATGGCCCCAGGGTCCCTACTCGACCGAGGCCCGGGCGGCACGCATCTCTCGCTCCTCGGAATGTTGCTCCATGGCGATGTGGCGGCGGATGACCCGCGCGATCGCCTCGGGATTGTAGGCCCCCTGATAGCGCCGGCCGTCGATGAACAGGTTGGAGGTCCGCCGCACGCCGCTCTGCACGGCCGAGTTCCGGTCCTCCATCACCCGCTGGTGGAGCACGTCGTCGTGGAGGTCGTCCTCGAACTGGTCGACGTCCAGGCCGATGTCGGCGGCGTACATGCGCAGATCCTCGTCCTCGAGGTGGTCCTGGTGGGTGAACAACTGTTCGTGCATCGCCCAGAAGGCGTTCTGTCGCGCGGCCGCCTCGGCGGCCACGCTGGCCTGCTCGGCGTGCGGGTGACGGAGGCGCAGGGGCAGGTGACGGAAGACGTAGCGGAAGGGAAGCTCCTGTTCCGTCTCCGCGGAGAGGCCCTCCATGACCCGCTGGAGGTCCGCGTAGATCTTTCGGCTGGTGGGGCACTCGTAGTCGCCGTACTGCACGACCGTCACCGGCGCCTCGGCGGGGCCGTACGCGTGGTCGTCGGCCTGGACGGGCGGGTCGAGCAGGGCGTCCGCCTCGTCTGTGTCCTCAAGGGTGGGGCGCCCGGCGGAGTGGCCAAAGAGCCACTCGGTCCAGGTCAACTCCAGTTGGCCGCAGTCGCGGTGCGGAAAGCGGCGGTCGCGGGTCTGCGAGAAGTTGAGGATGGCGACCAGGAGGACCCCGCCCACCGTGTTGCCCAACACGGCCGGGGCCAGGAACTCAAACAGGAAGGTTCCGAACGTCGCCCCGCCCTCGAACACCACATAGAGGACCTCGGTGGAGCCGACGATGCAGTGGGCCAGCTCCGCCGCGGCGACCGGGTAGATCAACGCAAAGATGATGAGCGCGCGGGCCGTCATGGTCCGGGCGGCGTAGTTGAGCCAGACCATGCTGGCCACCAGCCACCCGGCAAACACGCCCTTCCAGAACAGGTCTCCCCACGACATGCCCAGGAAGTGGTCCCCGATTCCGTAGGCCACCTCGGCCATGTCGGGCGTAAATACGCCGGTGGTCGCCAGCACGTAGGCCACGAGGCCCGCCCCCAGCACGTTGGCCACGAGCACCACGCCCCAGATCCGAAGAAGGCGGGGAATGCTCGCGATGCGGGTCAGCACCAGCGTCACGGGCGTCAGCGTGTTCTCGGTGAAGAGCTGATAGCGCCCCATCACCACTAGCAGAAAGCCCAGGGGGTACATCAGGCTTCCGGCCAAGTGCGACGGCCCGCTGGGCCAGAGCGCCGAGAGCGCCGCCATGCCCACGAAGGAGAGGCTGATCGAGAGCCCCGCGGCCAGCCCGCTCAGGAAGAGGAGTCGGGTCGACCGGCTGAACTCTTCGTCGGCGGCGATGACGAGGCGATGAAAAATCTCGTCGGTCGAGAAGAGGTCACGCAGGGCCTCCCCGGCGGCCGGGGCCCCGCTCTCGGACTGGTCGAGTGCCTCCCGGATCTTGTTTGGGTCCTCGTCCGGGGTATCGAGGCGAGGAAGGGCGTAGGGGAGGTTTCCATCCCCGACCGACGGGCGGGCGTCGGTCGAGTCGGAACGGTCCGTCACGGAAGCGTCCATAGACAAAGAGAGTGAGTACTTGGCAGAATGCAAGGATGCTCGCACTGCCCAGTTCTGCTGTGGTTCGGCGCCGGGTGTAATCAAACCGCCAACATAGCTGGCACTCCCCGAAAGACGGAGGAGACGCGCAGCCCCACTTGGGCGGACCCCGCCGACGGAAGATACGGGTGGGGCGTAGGAGGCGCCTGGGGGACTTAAGGAAAAGACGCAGCCGCTACGCGTCGGACGACGGGCTCGGGGTGCTCGGCTCCCGTCGATCCGGATCCGGCGTGCTGGGCTCCCGCCGGGTCGGGTTCGGCACGCGCGTGGGCTTCGACGGCTGCCGCTTCGGCTGGCGCTTCGGCTGGCGCCGCGGCGTGCGACGGGGACGTTGCGGCGTCGGGTTAATCGGGACCGTAGAACGAGCGTGGATCATGGCGGCGGACGCGCATCTCGTGCACAGTACCTCGGATGGTTCTGTACGGACAGGAACCGGCAGTGTTGGGTGCATTCCGCTCCTGCGCGTCGGGAGCGATTGACCGGGGCAGCAGCCGTCCGTTTTCCGGGGACGTGCACGACCGAGCCCGTGTCTACGGGCGCTCCACCTCCCGCGGCGAGGTCTCGTCCGCGTCCCCCGGCGCTCCGTCGGGCGTCTCGGCGCCGTCCTCCTCGGCCGGGGCCCAGTCGACGACGCTGGCGTGGGGACGCGGGTGCTCCACCTCCACCGGCCGCGGCTCGAAGCACTGGCGGCAGCGCGGCTCGTAGGCCTCGGTGGCCCCTACCAGCACGCGGTCCTCGCCCGGCACGATGCGCTGGGAGTGGTTGGCCGGCGCCCCGCACACCACGCACACCGCGTGGAGCTTGGTCACGTGCTCGGCCACCGCCATGAGTTGGGGAATGGGGTCGAACGGCTCGGCCCGGTAGTCGGTGTCCAGGCCCGTCACGACGACGCGGCGCCCGTCGTCGGCCAGCTCCTGGCAGACGCCCAGCAGCGCCCGGTTGAAGAACTGGGCCTCGTCGATGCCGATGACGTCGGTCTCGCTTGTCATGAGCAGGATCTGCGACGCAGTGTCGACCGGGGTGGTGGAGACGGTGGTCTCGTCGTGGGACACCACCTCCTCGTCGCTGTAGCGGGCGTCGAGGGCCGGCTTGTAGACCTCGACCTGCTGCCGCGCGATGCGGGCACGGCGGAGGCGCCGGATCAGCTCCTCGGTCTTGCCGCTGAACATCGACCCGCAGATGACCTCGATCCAGCCGGTGGTGCGGTCGCGGTCGACGATGTGCGGTTCGAGGGCCGACATGGACGGGAAGACTCGTGGGACAAGCGACGGAAACGCGGTCCCCAAGGTAA
>JBDGQP010000017.1:3248-15584 GCA_042218975.1 Salinibacter sp. | reverse complement strand
ACACGCGGACGCGGGAATGCCAGAATCGCGAGCGGGGACGTGCGGGAAAGGACGCGTAGGCGAAGAGCGAAGGGCCGGGGGACGGGAGTCAGAGGCCCGAACCGCCCCGTCTATCCCGCCGGGCGCTCACCGTCTTCGTTCACTGCGTCCTCGTGCAGCTACACCATCCGGTCGAGGAACCACAGCTTCCCGGCGCAGACGAGCGCCGCGCCGAACAGGGTGGGCCAGACGGTCAGCCGCACGACGCCCCAGACCCGTCTACGCAACGACATGGGCCCGGGAGATATTCCCCGCACCGAGATGGCCCTCCCGGTAGTTGTCCTCACACGTCGCCGAGGGCCTGGGCTGGCACCCAGCCGGTCGTGCCGTCGGCCAGGCGGACCGCCCGCCACTGGGCCCGGCGGCGGCGCACCTCCACCAGGGTGCCCTCCGGCAGCGTCGTGTCGGCGGCGGCCTCGGCACTCGGGGTGGCGCGAACGGCCACGGTATCGTCCACGACCACGGCACGCCCACGCAGCGACTGCACGTAGGAGGTGCTCAGGGCCACGGCCGCGAGCAGCAGCCCGCCGGCCACCGGTCCCCACACCGCCGGACGGCGCCACGCGTCCGGCCGGTCGGGACCGGTGCCGACCGCCGCCGCGACGAGCCCGCCCCCCAGCAAAAGCGCCCCGCTCCCCAGCAGGAGCCAGGGCGGCCACGCCCGCACGAGATCGGCGAGCGTCCGGGGCGGGCCCTGCCCCAGCTGTTCGGGGTAGACGCCCGCCCGGCGGCGGGCCTGCTCCAGATTGTGCCGGAGCCGCGGGTCGTTCGGTCGCAGGCGACGGGCCTTCTCGTAGTAGCGGATGGCCGGCCCGAGCCGGCCGAGCCGCACGTAGGCGTTGCCGAGGTTGTAGTAGAGCGCCCCACTCGCGTGGCCGGTCTCCAGGACGTCCCGGTAGAGCGTCGCGGCCCGGGCATACTGTCCCTGCCGGTAGGCCGCGGTGGCCCGCTCGTAGATCTGATCGAGGCTGTCGGGCGGGGCGGCGGCCCCGGCGGGGAGGGTCGCGCCGAGGACGAGGAGAAGAAGCCAGCGCATGCGGGAGGCCTACGTCGGGAGATGGTCGTCGAGACGGCGGAGGAGCGCGTCGGCCCGTTCGAGGGTCGTCTCCATGGCGTCGGGCGCGGGCTCGGCGGGGGCAAACTGAGCCTCGTTGCATGCCCTCAGCACCTCGTGGAGGGCCTCGCGGTCGGCCCGGGCGGCCCCCCGGCGGGCCAGGTGCCGATCGAGGGCCTCCCCCGTCATCCCCGACGCGGCCCGTGGAAGGTCGAGCCGCGCCTCGAGGAAGGCCAGGACGCCCTGCTCGACCGCCCGGTGGAAGGCACGCGCCTCCTCCTCCCGCAGATGGCGGCGGGCGTTCCGGAGAAACGCCCGGGCGTCGTCGGGGCCCCCGGACGCCGGGGAGGAGGCCGCCTCTGCCCTCGGCCCGCGGCGGCGGTAGGCCACCCCGCCCACCGCGAGCACGAGGGCCCCCAGCAACGCCGCGTAGATCCACGGTCGGGCGTAGAGGGGCCGCGGGTCGACACGAACCCAGCGGTCGGGCTGCTCGATGGGCTCCGCGATGTCCCCGATCGGGAGCCCGTCGCCCGTCCGACTCGTTGCCCGCGACTCCGCCGTGCCCGTTACTCGCACTGTCGCCGGGGCCGACCGAAGCGTCTCGTACCGCCCGGCCTCCGGGTCGAAGTACGCGAAGCGCAGCGGCGGGAGGGTGTAGGTGCCGCCCGAGCGCGGCACAAGCGTGTAGGTGAATGTCTTCGTACCTCGAATCGCCCCCCCGCCCCGGTCGATTTCGGCCTCCACGGTGGGCTCGTACGCCTCGAACGCGGAGGGGGCCCCCAGCGCTGGCGGAGAGACGGTCGCGATGTTGCCGGTGCCCTCCACACGGGCGGTCACCTCGACCGATTCCCCCACCGCTACGCTGTCGGGCCCAACCCGCGTGTCGAGGGCAAACTGCCCGACGGCCCCGTCGAACGCAGGCGGGGCCGACGGGGGCAGCGGCCGGGCCGCCACCGTCAACTGCTCGGAGGAGAGGGTCACCGGCTCGTACCGGCTTCGCGGGACCGGCCCGTCCCGCCGTCCGAGCTGGGGCCGGGCCCGGGCTTCCGTCTCGATCCGGAGCGGGTCCACCGACAGGGTCCCCGGCCGGGTCGGGAACAGGGCCACCCGCTTCAGGACGATGGCCTTGTAGGTCTGGCCGAAGATCTGCCGGGCCCGCGGCGTCGGGCGCGAGGCCACGTCGAGCTCCTCCCGCCAGAAGCCCGGGGCGTCCCACGCGTCGGCCATGCGGCTCTGCCGGAGGCGGACGCTCGGGCGGAAGAAGAGGCGATACTCGACGGTCACCTGCTCGTTCTGGTAGGCCGTGTCGGCCGAGGCGGTGGCCCGAATGAACAGGTCTCGCGGTCGGAGTCCTTTCTGTTCTCCCCTGTCGGTTTCGGCCCGCGGCCTCGGCTCGGCGGCCGGGCCACGGGCCCGGGCGGGACGCTGCGACTGCGGGACGATTCGGACGCGGACCTCATCGGTCGTGTACGCCTCCCCCCGGATGCGGACCGTGGCCGCGCGGATCCGTCCGACGCCCACCCGCACCGGCTTGTACGTCCACTCGAAGGTGAGGCGACGGGTGAGACGGCCGCTGTTGAAGGACACCTCGCGCCGGGTTTGAGGGGTGGCCTTCCGAAGCGTCAGGTTCGTGGTCGAGGGCGGCTTGGGGGTCTGCACCTCGGTGACCGACGCCCCCTTCACCTGAATCGTAAAAGTCACGGTTCCGGCCGTGCCCACCTCGGCGGGCTGGGCCTGGGCCGACACGGTGACGTCCGCGTCCGACTGGGCCCGCGCCGCGCCGCCGAGGAGGAACACCGGCACCAGCACGGCGACGAGACCACGAAGGGTCGTTCGGAATGGACGGCTCGCGACGAAGAACATCCGGGACCGGGAACGAAAAGAGGCTCTGTGCTACCAGTCTCGTTTCACGCGCCGCTGCTGCGTCGAGCGCGGTCGGAGTTGGCGGAGGAGGCGACGCTCCTGCCCCTCCAGGGCGCGCAGGAGGCGCTCGGCCTGGGCCCGGCTGAGCGTGTCGACGGGGCGCCCGCCTTTCCCGCGGCGCGTCGGGCGGGGCTGGGCCTCGGACGGGCGCCGGGCGGAGCCGCCCTCCCCGGTGCGTGTGCCCGACGGGCCGCGACGCTGCGTATCGGAACGCGGCCCCGTCCCCGACTCCGCCCCCCTCGACCGCGTCTGCGAGCCCGACTGGGTCGGCCCCTGGGTGTTCGACGGAGACGGATTCTTTCCTCCCCCCGACGCCTTGTTGGCGGAGGCGTTCGCGTTTTTCGAGGACCGCTGCCCCGAGGACGTCGACGAGGAGTCCCGGCCTCCGTCGGGGCGCCCCCCCTTCCGTAGCTTCTTGCGGAGGGCAATCAGCCGCGGGTCCGACGGCGCCGCCTCCAGCCCCTGCGCCACCACCCGCCGCGCCGTCGCCTCGTCGCCGTCCACGTAGGCCTGGGCCGCCTCGTGGAAGTACGAGTCGGCGGTCGACTGGGCCGCCGCCGGCGCCACCAACAGCAGGCACGCCACCGCCCATCCAAGGCCGAGAAGACGGGTCATGGCATCTGGGCAATCTGTGCGACGTCGTCGAGGCGGCTCATAAACGTCCGGTAGGCCGCGACCGTCGAGTCCGTCCGGAGCCCCTTCCGCATCAACTCGGCGGCGGCCTCGTACTGCTTCTTCGTGACCAGGGCTTCGGCTTTTTTCTTCAGGCGCCGGGCGTAGGGGGAGGGCTCGACGTCGGGCGCGTCCTGCCCCCCGGCTCGCCGCTCGGCCCGCCGGCGCTTCAGATACTCGTAGTTGTACCGGGCCTCCGCGTGGGTCGGGTCGTTCAGGAGGACCTGCCGGTAGTCGGCGAGCGCCGCGCGCAGCTTGCCCATACCGGCCGCGGCGGTGCCCGCGTTGAAGCGGGCGCGCTGTCGGGCCTCGGGGGTCGGGGCGGCCCGGGCGGCCCGCCGGAACGCGGCACGGGCGTCGGCGAACCGGTCCTGCTGGTGCAGAGCCGCCCCCAGGTTATTCTGCAGCGCCGCGTAGACGGCCCCCGTCGTGTCGGCGACGACAGCCAGCCCGTCCCGGTAGGCCGCCTCCGCGGCGGTGTACTGCTCCTGTTCGTAGAGGGCATTTCCGCTCCGTCCGTGCTCGGCCGCCTCGTTGCCGAGGAGACCAAACAGCAGCAGCACGAGCGCGAGGCGTCCGGTCATGGAAGAACAGGATAAACAGCTGGTGATCGTTGGAATCCCCTCCAACGTTCGATCTGCGCGTTCGATTCGTCCCCCTTCTGCTGCGTCGGGCTGTCCGCCCGAGGCCCCGAGCCGGGCGATAGCGAGATGGAGACGGTCGTCCTCGACTGGGGCCCCTCCGACCGAGTGTCGTCCTCATTCAGGCTCGGCCCCGGCAGACCGGCCCCCGAGCCGCCTGCGCGACCGCACTGGAAGGAGCGCCTCCATCCCCAGCAGCAGCAGGGCCAGGGCCAGGGGCCACTGGTACATCTCGGCGTAGTCGGCGAACCGTTCCTCCGCGAGGACCGACGTCTCGAGCTGGCGAAGGGCCGTGGGCAGGTCCGCGAGGCCGCTCGACGTGGCCCCGATCCGGAAGTAGGCTCCGTCCTCCGCGAGGCTCGTCAGCGCCGGCTCGTCGAGGCGCGTGCGGACCACGCGGCCCTGGGCGTCCCGTTTCACGCCGGCCCGGCGACCGTCCTCGTAGATCGGAATGCGCCCGCCCTCCTCGGTCCCCACCCCCGCCGCGAAGAGCGTAATGCCCTGGCGTTGGGCCTTCTGCTTGATCTCCTCGAGGTCTCCGAGGTGGTTCTCCCCGTCGGAAAGGACGAGCAGGACCTGGGCGCGCCGGTCCTTGGGGCGGGCGGTGGAGTCGGACGGCGGGCGGGCCGCGGAGAACGCCTCGGTGGCGGCGTCGAGGGCGGCGCCGAAGTTGGTGCCGGGCGTGGGCACCTGGTCCGGCTCGGCGACGCCGAGGAAGAGGCGCAGGGCTCCGTAGTCGGTGGTGAGGGGGCACTGTACGATGCCGTCGCCGGCGAAGAGGACCAGCCCCACCCGATCGCCACGCAGGTTGCCGAGCAGGTCGCGGATCTCGTTCTTCGCGCGCCGGAGGCGGCTCGGCGCCACGTCCTGGGCCCGCATCGACGCCGAGACGTCAAGCGCTACGACCAGGTCGACGCCCCGCCGCTCGACAGTGCGCAGCTGCGTCCCAAGTCGGGGACCCATCAGGCTGAGCGCGAGGCCCGCCACCGCGCAGACGACGATAGCGGCCCTCAGGCGCCGCCGCCAGGTCGGAACGGCGGGGGCGAGCCGCCGGACGAGCGCGGCGTCGCCGAACTGCGCCCGGGCCGCGCGCCGCCACTGGCCTACGCGCCAGAAGGCGTACGCGACCGCCGGGACGGCGAGCCACGCCCACCCATACGTCGGATGCAACCAGTCCATGGCCGAATGAGGAGTGTGGAATGGGGAGTGTGGAGTTCGGCGCGGATGGGAGCGACAACGTCTCCATTCCGCATTCCAAATTCCACACTCCGCACTCGAATCAGGGAAAGCGTCGGAAGACGGTCGTCGCGAGGAGCACCTCCAGGCACACCAGCGCGAAGGCGGGCCCGAGGAACCAGGCGTACCACTCCTCGCGGTCGGTGTAGACGCGCTCGTCGACCTCGGTGGCCTCCATCGCGTCGATCTCGTCGTAGATGCGCTGCAGCGCCTCCTTGCTCGAGGCCGAGAAGTAGCGCCCGCCGGTCGTCGAGGCCACGGTGCGCAGCATCTGCTCGTCGACCCCGGCCTCGCCGGGCTTCCGCTCCTCGGGGTGGTCCCGTGGCAGGGATTTCGCCCCCTGGCCCGGGGGGGCCCCGACCCCGATCGCGTAGACCCGCACGCCGATCGTGCTCGCGATCTCCGCCGCGGTGACGGGGTCGATCTCACCCCGGTTGTTGCGACCGTCGGTGAGGAGCACCACCACCTTGCTCTCCGCCTCGGTCTCTTTGAGGCGGTTGACGGCGGTCGCGAGGGCCGTGCCCACGGCGGTGCCGTCCTCGACCACACCGATGCTCACCCGCTCCAGCATGCGCTGCAGGAAGTCGTAGTCGAGCGTGAGGGGCACCTGCGTATAGGCCTCCGCCGCGAACACGATGAGGCCGACGCGGTCGGACACGCGCCCCTCGACGAACGAGCTGGCCACCGCCTTCGCGGCCTCGAAGCGGTTGGGGCGGAAGTCCTCGGCCCGCATCGAGGAGGAGGTGTCGAGGGCCAGCATGATGTCGATGCCCTCGGCCGTCTTGGTCCGGATCACGTCGCGCACCTGAGGCCGAGCCAGCGCCACGATGCCCAGTGCGAGCGCCCCCATCCGCAGGACGGCCGGAAGCCCCTGCAGTCGGACCCGCCAGGACGCCGGGGCACCCGCAGTGAGCCCGACGTCGCTGTAGCGGATCCCGTCGGGGCGGTGCGCCCGCCACCACGTCCACGCACCGATCCCCGGCACGAGGAGAAGCAGCCACAGCAAGTTCGGGTTCGCAAACGTCACGGCAGCAGGCAGGCGATGCGGACCAAAGGGGCAGCGTTACCCGGACGTCCGGGTGGCGACGGCGTCCCGGAGCGCCGGCAGCGCCGTGCCCGCCGGGGCGCGGATCGACTCGTCGACCTCGTCGGTGACGCCGGTCGTGTCCGGATTGATCTCAGCCACGTAGGCCCCGTGGGCGCGGGCCTCCAGCGGAAACTGCGCCGCCGGGTAGACGACGGCGCTCGTGCCCACGCTCAGGAAGACGTCGGCCCGTCCGGTGGCGGCGTCGGCGCGCTCGACGGCGTCGCGGGGCAACTGCTCCCCAAACCACACCACGTCCGGCCGGATGAGACCATCGCACGCCGGGCAGCGGGCGGGGGTCCCGTCCTGGATGGCGGCGTCGACCGCCGCGGCCTCGGCTGGACGCTCGCAGTCCATGCAGTAGTTGTCCGTGATGTTTCCGTGCAGCTCGATGACCGCGCCGCTGCCCGCCCGGTTGTGGAGGTCGTCTACGTTCTGGGTAATCAGGAAGAGCGACGGCACGTGGGCCTCGAGGTCGGCCAGCGCCCGGTGGCCGTCGTTCGGCTCGGCCTCCTCGACCAGCTGGCGCCGGTGCTGGTACCATCCCTGCACGAGCTCGGGGTTGCTCAGGAAGGCCTCGACGTTGGCCAGCTCCTGCGGGTCGAACTGCTCCCAGAGGCCGTCGGGGTCGCGGAACGTCGGAATGCCGCTCTCGGCGCTGATTCCTGCGCCGGTGAGCACGGCCACGACGTCGGCGGCGGCCAGCCGGTCGACGAGCACGTCGCTGAAATCGGGCATGCGGGCGGGGGACTGCGGAACGTAGTGATGCAGGACGTCGAGGCCCCGGGGGCTCAACGGGCGCCGCCGGGAGAGGCTCCCGCGGGGGCCGGTGGTCGCGCACAACCGGAACGACCCGTATCGCGGAGTCCGGAACGCGATCCACAGCCGCGTTTCTCGCGGACAATTATGCCTTCGTCGCTTCACGGAGGCAGACGCGGTGCAGCGAAGAGGCCACACGGGCACGCGCCGGGCCGGTCAGAGCAGTTGTGTAAGATCACGAAGTCGGCGACTCGGCGGACGCGACGCCGTCGATGGCCTCGGGGGGCGACGCGGACGGGGCCTCAAGGGCCTCAAGGGCCGAGCGCGCCTCGCGGAGGGCCTTCTCGTGGTCCTCGGCGGCGGGGCGGGCGTCGGCGAACTTCACGAGGTCGGCCAGTTCCAGGACGGCCCGCACCCGCGACACCGCCTCATCGGGCACGTCGGGGTGTCCGTCGAGCGTGTTGACCACCTCCCGCGTGGTGCGCTCGAGGGCGGCGACGTCCCACTCGCGCGCCAGGTAGACGCGCAGGGCCTGCGAGAGCTCGACGTAGAAGGGCGGAACGGCGTCCGGGTCCGACAGGTCGGAGGCCTCCAGCCGACGAATGCGGCTCCTGGCGGCCTCGTAGGGCGTCCGGTCAACCGCCGGACGGCCCCCAGACGGCTGGGACTTGGGCTCCCGGCCGCGGCGCCACCAGAGGTACGCCGCTCCGCCGAGCAGGGCGGCCGCGACGAGGGCGAGCACCCCCCACGTCCACAGCGGCCGCGGGAACGGGGCCGGCGGCGCCACGCCGTGGATGCCCTCCGCGTCGGGGCCGACGACGGAGACGACCCTCGCGGTGCGGGCGGGCGTCTGCATCGTGCTTGTGTCGCCGTCGGCGATCACCCGCACCGGTAGGGACGGGACCCGCACGGAGTCGAGGGCGAAGGTGGTGGTCGTGTAGGCCACGCTGTCGACCTGCCGCCCCCCGGCGGCTCGCCGCCGGCGCGCGCTCCGCCCCAGCACCTCGAGCTCACCGAAGGTGCCTGGGCCCGCGTCCGGGGCCGGGAAGGCGACGTCAACGCCCCCTCGGTGCTCGGCGACGACCGACACGACGAACCGCTCGCCGATGCGGACGCTGTCGACGGACACGTGGACGTCGAGCCGCGGTTGGGCAACCGCCGCGCCAAGCAGGCTCCACCCGAGCAGCACGAGCAGCCCGATGCGCCCCGCGACACTCCGGGCGGCGGACCGGGGAGTGCCCCCCGATGGAGGCCCGTGGGTCCAGACTGTCATCTGCTCGTTCGGTCCGATTCAGACGCTCGAAGGAGGCCCCCCGGGAAGCGGCGAGGTCATCCCCGACGCGTACGCTCCCGGAAAAACTCAATCAGCGGCTCCACGTAGTCGGCGTCGGTGCGTACCGGCACATGGCCCACGCCGGCCGTTCGGAGCAGGGCCGCGGTGCGCTCCCGCCGGGCCCGGGCTCGCTCGGCGAACGCCTTCCGGGCCGCCGGGGCGCGGGTGTCGACGGTGACGGTCTCGCCCGTCTCGGCGTCGGTCAGATCAACCAGCCCCAGTGGGGGCAGTTCCTCCTCGCGGGGGTCCTGCAGCTCCACCCCCACCGTATCGTGCCGCTGGGCGGCGGCCCGCAGCATCGACTCGTACCCGTCGTCGAAGAAGTCACTCACCAGGACGAGGATTGAGCGCCGCCGCAGGATGCGGAGCACGTGCCGCAGCGCCCCGGTGAGGTCGGTGCCCGTCGACGCCGGCTCGGCGGTAAAGAGTTCCCGGATGCAGCGCAGCACGTGTCGGCGGCCCTTGCGGGGCCGAACGAAGGTCTCGACCGTATCGGAGAACAGGAGCAGGCCCACCTGATCGTTGTTCTGAATGGCACTGAACGCCATCACGGCGCAGATCTCGGCGGCGATCTCCCGCTTCAGCTTGCCCTGCGACCCGAAGTTCTCCGACCCCGAAACGTCGACGCAGAGCATGAGCGTCTGCTCCCGCTCCTCCTCGTAGACCTTCACGTAGGTGTCGTCCATCCGCGCGGAGACGTTCCAGTCGATGTTGCGAATATCGTCGCCCACCTGATAGGGCCGCACCTCGGCAAACTCGATGCCCTGTCCCTTAAACGCGGAGTAGTACTCCCCCCCGAAGACGTTTTCGACCTGCCCACGGGTGCGCACCTCCAGGCGCCGAATCTTGTCGAAGAGTTCGTCGGGAATCATGCGGTTGGGCGGGGGCGTGAGGGGCGCGGGGGCGTGAGGGGGAAGGGCACGGGCGGAACGGGCGGGATCATGGGTGATACTCGCTGGGAGGGAAGGGGATTCTAGCGCACCTTTCCTCTCCGGACACAAGGCCCTCCTCGCCGCCGAACAGGTTCTCGCCCGGCATTCGGAATTCTTTCGGCTGTTGAAACGTCGTCCGAGGGCGCTTCCTTACGATCAAAACTGGTAGCTGTGACGAAAATACGGAAACGCCTCCGGGCGGCCGCCGCATCCGCCGAAAAAGCGCCCCGTACGGGTCTCCTCTCCGCTGCATTTCCCCGTGCATCTGGCTCCGGGAAACCCATTATCGGCGCGGCGCACGCTTCATAAACCTTCCTTAACGGGATGGGTCCTCCATCGCGAACGCCTGCGATCGGGCCGCCGAGACACACCGTCGACGGGGGCGCCGCTGCGGTCCACGGAGGTGCGTTCTGCTTCCCGCTCGAGTGCTCCCGTTCTCTCCAACACAAAAAGCCGCGCCCCCGGCCGGCGTGGGGACCGGACGCGGGAGACGCGGCTGTCGAGGTGCGGGGCCGCCGTCGAGGGCAACCGCCGCGGCGAACCACAGTCCCGCCGTGCTGCTCAGGCACTGCGGGCAGGCCGTTCCCGGGCCGTCGGGCCCGCAAGCCGCCCGGGCCTCACTCGGGCCGGGCCTCGCTGGACGCAACGGGGAGCACTCGGGATCGGCCTGTGGCGGGGCTGGAGGGCCCGCTTGTGGGAATGCGGAGTTTGGAATGGGGAGTGTGGAGTGTGGGCACTGTGGAGTGTGGGCACTGTGTTTCCGGGGCTCCCCCACTCCACATTCCACACCCCACGCTCGATTAGTCCATCATCTTGCGCAGGAAGGCGGGCGTGTCCGAATCGTCGTCGTCCGACGCCTCGTCGTCGCGGGAGCGGTCGTCCCGGTCCTGACGGTCGTCGGATCGCAGGCGGCGCACGTTGCTGGACCGCGACTCGCCGGAGGACGACTGCTCGGCGGCCTCGTCGCCGCCCTCCCCCTCGTCCGGCTCGGGCTCCGGGTCCTGGTCGGAGCGCACGGGACTGCTGCGGCGCTCGTAGGCGGGGGTGTCGAGCTGGCGCAGGTTGTCCTCGCCTTTGTAGCGGTGGGTCGAGTCCTCCTCGTCGAGCGGCACCGTGCGGCGCGAGCTGCCCTCCCCGGCGGCCTCGTCGCCCCCCGCAGGCTCGCCGTCGCCGTCCTCGTCGTCGCGGTTGAAGCCGGTGGCGATGACGGTGACGCGGAGCTTGTCTTCCATGTCCTCCTCGATCACCGTCCCGAAGATGACCTCGACGTCCTCACCGGCCTCCGTCTGGATGACGCTGGTGGCCTGGGTGGCCTCGCGGATGCCGAGCGACGGGCCGCTGGTGATGTTGACGAGCACGTTGCTCGCCCCCGCAATGGAGAGCCCGTCGAGCAGCGGGCTGCTGATGGCCTGGATGGCGGCCTTCTCCGACCGATTCTCGCCGGTGGCCGTGGCCGAGCCCATCAGGGCCGTGCCCCCGTCCTCCATCGTCGTCTGCACGTCGGCGAAGTCGAGGTTGATGAGACCGTGGACCGTGATCAGGTCGCTAATGCCGCGGGTCGCGTTGTAGAGCACCTCGTCGGCCTTCTCGAACGCCTCGATGAGGCTCGTGTCGTCGTCGGCGATGTCGAGCAGCCGCTCGTTGGGGATGACGATGAGCGTGTCGACGTTGTCGCGCAGCAGCTCGATGCCCTCGAGCGCCGTGTCCAGCCGCCGCTTGCCCTCGCACTCGAACGGCTTGGTTACGATGGCGACGGTGAGGATGTCGAGGTCGCGCGCGATCGACGCCACGACCGGCGCGCCGCCGGTGCCGGTGCCCCCGCCCATCCCGGCGGTGATGAACGCCATGTCGTACCCGTCGAGGGCCTGCTTGATCTCGTTGCTGCTCTCCTCGACCGCCTCGGCACCGACGTTGGGCCGGGCCCCGGCCCCCAGTCCGCTGGTGAGGTTGCGGCCCGCCTGAATCTTCTGGGGGGCCTTGTTCTCGTTGAGCGCCTGCGAGTCGGTGTTCACGGCGATGAACTCGACGTTCCCCCGAATGCCGGTCTCCACCATGTTGTTGATGGCGTTCCCCCCTCCGCCGCCGACCCCGACGACGCAGATTTTGGCCTCCTCGTTGGCCGAGTCATCAAACGAAAATTTGGAGCTAAAGTCGTTCATGAGTGCGTGTCCCTCCAGTCGTGAAAGCTGTGGTTCGAGAGTGTGAGTGGACTGCCCGGCTCACCCGGGATGAGCGGTCCCGGACGCTCCCGCACGGGCAATCGAGAGGTTGCGTTCGCGAGTCGAAATGTTCAACGTTTTGGTGTTCAACGCGGGACCAGTTACAGTTCGTCGAACCAGGACTTCATCCGGTCGGCGATGCGGGTCATGATCGTGCCGCCCGCCGCCCGGCCGTTCTGGGCCTGGACGTCTTCGGTGAGCGTGGTGCCGCCGATGATCTCGGGGCGCATGCCGTAGAGCACGAGCCCGACGCCGGTCGCGTACTTCGGATTGGAGACCTCCTCGACCAGGCCGCCGCTCAGCCCCATCGGCCGCCCGACGCGGGCCTCCATCCCGAGGACGTCGGCCGCCAGGTCGTCGGTCCCCGGGATCAGGGCCCCGCCGCCGGTGAGCACGCAGCCCACGCCCAGGTGCCGGCCGTAGCCGCTGCGCTTGATCTCCATG
>JBDGQP010000017.1:0-3104 GCA_042218975.1 Salinibacter sp. | reverse complement strand
TGTGGCGGATGGTGTGGTCCTCGAACACGGCGATGTCGGTGGTGCCGCCGCCGATGTCGATGAGGGCCACGCCCACCTCCTTCTCGTCCTCGTGCAGCACGCTGAAGGAGGAGGCCAGCGGCTCCAGCACGATGTCGGACACCGTAAAGCCGGCCTTCTCGATGCAGCGGTAGATGTTCTTGGCGGCGGAGACGAGCCCGGTGATGATGTGGACGTTCGCCTCCAGGCGCACCCCGCTCATGCCCACGGGATCGGCCACGCCGTCCTGCCCGTCCACGATGAACTCCTGCGGAATGACGTGCAGAATCTCGCGGTCGGCCGGCAGGGCCACGTGCATCGTGTCTTCGAGGAGGCGCTGCACGTCGTTCTGCGTGATCTCTCCGGAGCGGATCGTGACGACCCCGCGTGTCTGAAAGCTCTGCACGTGGTCGCCCGCGATGCCGACGATGACGTTCTGCACCTCCACGCCGGCGGCCCGCTCGGCCTCGCCGATCGCCTCCCGCACGGCGTTGACGGTGCGGTCGATGTTGACGACGACCCCGCGGTTGAGGCCGTCGGACGGGGCCATGCCCACGCCCAGAATGTTGACGCGGCCGAGGTCGTCCTCCGCGGCCACGACGGCACACACCTTGGTTGTGCCGATGTCGACTCCTACGACGATGTTTTCGTTGTCAGTCATGGCAATGGTTGGCTTAAAAGAGGGGATCGGAGGGGCACCGTCGGCATCCGGGCGGCGGGTCGAGCCGGAGGCCTACTCGCGGCGGTTCGACCGGATGCGTGTCGGGCCGTGGGGCCTGCGCGGGGGCATCATCCATCGAGGGGCTGCGTTCGGGTGACGATCTGGCCGTCGAAGCGCAGGTCAATTTCGCCGATGGCCGAGGCGGTGTCGGACGCGAGGACCTGCTTGGCGAAGGCGCGGAGGCGGCGCAGCTTCGCCGGGATGTCGCCCGTACCCAGCCGCACCGGCAGGACCCCGTGGGGCCCGATGGGGGTCGTCAGCAGGCGCACGCTGCTGTCGGGCCGGACCGCGACCTCGGCCACGAGCGGGTCGGCGCCGCTCTCGGACAGGGCCGACAGGACGGCCCGCAGCGGGGGCGGAGCCATCCGCCGGAGGGGATGGTACTCGGCGTCGAGCCCCCGCACGAGGGGAACGTCCGCCGCGCCGCTGTCGGGCAGCGGCATCGCGTAGCCCGCGGGGTCGAGGTAGTAGGCGGGCCGCCCCGACGCGTCGACGACGAGGGCCGCGGGCGTCCGCTCGGTGACCGTGATCTGCAGGGTGCGGTAAACCCGCTGTTTCGTGACCTCGGCCGTCTTCACCCAGGGATGCCGCGCCACGCGGTCGGCCACGAGCGCCCCGTCGATCGTCCCCATCACCGTCCCGCTGTCCACGCGCGCCAGGCGACGCACCGTGTCGGGGGGGGCGTGGCGCACGCCGGTCACGGCCACCCGGCCCACCGTGACGCTCGACTGCCACTGCCAGCCCAGCAGGCCGAGCGCGAGGACCCCGCCCACCACGGCGCCGAGGCCGAGCAGGCGAAGCGTCAGGCGGCCGTATGTTTTGATTCGGTCGAGGTTCATGCTTGTGTCGAGTGGACTCGCTCAGAAACTCAGTTCTGCCGGCTGTCTTCGGCGTGTCATTGCGTATTTCGGATTGCGTATCGTTTCTGCCCTGCGCTCTCACCGCAACACGAAATACGGGATACGCAATATTGTCCCGTCTCGAGTGCGGCTCTGTATAGGGTCGTTCTCAATCACGTCGGATTCTCATTTGTCCTCCAGCAGCTCTACGAAGTCCCGGCTCTGCCGCCAGATGTCGCCGGCCCCGAGCATGAGGACGACGTCGCCCGGCGCGGTAAGGTCGACCAGGCGGGGGGGCAGTCCCGTCTTGTCTGGTACGTAGTGGACGGCCCGGTGGCCGAACTGCTCGGCCCGGTCGGCCAGGAGTTGCCCGTCGACGCCCTCGATCGGGGCCTCGCGCGAGCCGTAGACGTCGGTAATCACGAGCTGGTCGGTGTTGAAGAACGAGCGGGCAAAGTCGTCGAGAAAGTCGCGGGTGCGGGAGTACAGGTGCGGCTGAAAGACCGCTACGATGCGGCGGTCGGGGTAGCCCTGGCTGGCGGCGTCGAGGGTGGCGCGAATCTCGGTCGGATGGTGGGCGTAGTCGTCAAGCACCACGACCCCCGCCGCCTCCCCAATTTTCTCGAAGCGGCGGCGCACGCCGGTAAAGTCGCCCAGCCCCTCGCGGATGCCCTCGAAGTCGATCTCGAGCTCGAGGCCCACGGCGACGGCGGCGAGCGCGTTGCGCACGTTGTGGAGGCCTGGCACCTGCAGCTCGACCTCTCCGAGCCGCTCCTCGCGCCTCAGGACGTCGAAGCGTGTCTGCAGGCCGTCGCGCCGCACGTTCTCGGCCCGGACCTCGGCCTGGCGGGTGGTGCCGTACGTGATGATGCGCCGCTCAACGTCCCCGACGATGGCCTGCACGTTCGGGTCGTCGAGGCAGAGGACCGCGGCGCCGAAGAACGGGACGCTGTTGGCGTACTGCGTGAACGCGGCCTTGATGGCCTCGAGGTCGTCGTAGACGTCGAGGTGGTCGGCCTCGATGTTCGTAATCACCGCGATGGAGGGGGTAAGCCGCAGGAACGTACGGTCGTACTCGTCGGCCTCGATGACGATGACGTCGCCCTCGCCGGTAACCGCGCTCGATCCGAAGGCCGTCACCTTTCCCCCTACGATGACGGTCGGGTCGAAGCCCCCCTCCGCGACGACGAGCCCCGCCATCGAGGTTGTGGTGGTCTTCCCGTGCGTGCCCGCGACGCCCACCCCATACTTCATGCGGATGAGTTCCCCCAACATCTCGGCCCGCGGGATGAGCGAGATCCGGCGGCGCTCCGCCTCCCTCGTCTCGGGATTCTCCGTGGGGTCGATGGCGCTGGAGTAGACCACCACGTCGGCCGCGCCCACCTGCTCGGCGGCGTGGCCCTTGTAGACCGTCGCCCCGTGCTTCTCGAGGCGGCGGGTGACGTCGCTGGCCTCCAGGTCCGAGCCGGTGACGTCGTAGCCGCGGTTGAGGAGCACCTCGGCGATGGAGCTCATGCCGATGCCGC
>JBDGQP010000169.1:0-46606 GCA_042218975.1 Salinibacter sp. | reverse complement strand
CCGCAGTCCGGTCCCCCCCATCGCGGGAGCCAGGGCGCCCGCCACGGCGAGCATCCCCCCGCCGCCCACCGTGAGCACGGCGCTCTTCTCCCAGGCCACACGCAGCAGGGTGTTTGCGCACTCCGTGGCGGTCATCGCCAGAAGTGTCCCGCCGCCCCAGAGCGCGGCCCCGAGCGTCGAGGTCGCCGGCTGCACCGTGCTGGCCCACAGGGCCGCCAGGGTGATGCTCGGCAGCAGGTTGAAGAGGCTCAGCGCCGCGGTCGCCTGGGCCGCACGTGCGAGGCGGGCCGTCGGCACCGGCAGGGCGCGGTAGGGCCGCACCTCGGTTCCGGGCGAGCGCTGCAGAACAAACCGCCCGATCGTGAGGAGGAGAAAACCAGCGAGCAGATACTCGTTGAGAAGCCGCAGGGGATCGCGCTGGGGAGCGATCTCGGCTACGATCCGCGGGTAGAACCATCCGAGGCCCACGAAGAAGACCGCGAAGTACGCGGCCGCCGCGGCCAGGATGATCCCGCCGACCAGGCTCCGCCCCCAGGTCGGGGAGCGGACCTGACGGCGCCACTGATGGCGGAGCACGTCGAGAAGCGTCATGACGAAGGGGCGGCAAGCCAGCGTGTGTTGGGGGCCGACGCGAGCGACGGAGGCGGTCGAGCGTCCGCACAAACGGGGTTCCCGTCCGGCGCAGGGGCGACGGCGGTCCGGGTCGGACGCACGCCGGAGGGAATGCACGCGGCACTGTGAACCAGCACCGCTCCTCTCCGGCCTACGCCTCCGCGTCGACGGGCGCGCTCTCCTCTCTCGGCCGGATGGTCTCGGCGAAGTAGGTGGTCAGGTCCTCCAGCGTATCCGGATCGGTCGGCTCGTCGCGGACGATGACGCCGTCCTCCAGGATCGCGATCCGGTCGCTCACATCCGTCACGTGCCCGAGGTCGTGGCTGGAGATAAGCATGGTCGTCTCCCCTCGCCGTTCCTGGAGCAGGTCCTTGAGCTGAATCTGCGACCGCGGGTCGAGGCTCGCAAACGGCTCGTCGAAGACCAGCAGGTCCGGCTCCGGCAGGAGCGCGGCGATGAGGCCCGCCTTGTTCTGGTTGCCGGTCGAGAGGTCGCGGATGTACTTGGTGGTGTCTCCGATCGGCTCGTCGACGTAGAAGTCGTCGAACCGGGCGAGCCGCTCGTCGATCGCCGCCTCGCTCAGCTCGTAGGTCTGGCCCACGAAGTGCCAGTACTCGTCGGGCGTCAGGAAGTCGATCAGGAACGAGGGACCGAGGTACGAGCCGGTCCGCATCTTCCAGTCGAAGGCATCGGCAACGATCTCGCCGCCGAGGCGGACCGATCCCTCGTCGGCGCGGATCAGGTCGAGGACGAGGCGGAGGAAGGTGGTCTTGCCGGCGCCGTTGTTGCCGACGAGCCCGAAGGCCGTACCGGACCCGACCTGCAAATCCGGAATCGAGAGCTCGAAATTGTCGTAGCGCTTCGTGAGGGCGTCGGTCTCGAGGCGCATGGGGAGGACGGAAGCGGGTTCGGGGCAGGGTGAAGGTAAAATTTATCATAACCGTCGTCCCGAACGGTTTCAACTGGGCAGGCGGTCGCCCGGACACAGGGATCAGTCCCGTGACGCCCGGAAGCCGCGGGCCGTCGCGTAGCGGGTCCACTCGTAGAGGGCGGTCAGGCCGCGCAGCCAGAGCGGCATCGCCAGCAGGGAGAGTGCCCCCATCGCGGCGATCGGGGCGAGCTGGAGGACGAGACGGTCGAAGGCAACGGGAAACGGGAACGGAAGGGCAGACAGCGGAAAATGATGGCCGTCCGGGGCCCCGAGACGTTCGTCTGGGCAAGGTTCCTCTCCTGCACGGACAGGGCCTTCCGGTTGAACGTGGCCCCCCGACGATCGTCGGGGCGACGACGCCCACCAGCCCCAGTCCGGCCGTCAGCGTCGGGAGCATAGCGCCGCGCACCACTCCACCGAACAGCCATCCGGACAGGTCCGTCAGGGACGCCGCCTCGACGCCGCCCGCCCCAACGAACGCCAGCGGCACGGCGGTCCACACGCTCAGCAGCGCAAGGACGGACAGCAGCGCGACGAGCACGCCCACCGCGAGCGACGCAAATCGCCGCCCGAGAAAGGGGTCCCGGACCGATGCCTGCAGGCGATGCCGGAGAAGGCGCCAGAACGACATCTCGGGGACGAGCGCGGGCAGAGGGGTCGAGGCCCAATCCTCACCTCTCAATGGCGGACACCACGGAAGGATCCGGGATCGCCCTCCGGCGGCGCGGCCGCCGCCAAATCGCCGTGATTTCGGGAGCGGCCCTGAATAGATCGGCCCGCTGTCGCGTTGCCTAAGATCCCTCCGTCCCCCTACATGTCGCCACTCGAACGGACGGCGGACGCGGACCGCCGCGCGGTATCGCTTTCCGTGGTCTGCCGTCCGCCGCCGTGCCGAGAACGGCACGTAGGTTTTGACTTACCGATCCGTGACGAAATGCATGAAGACCGTTTCCGCGCATGTGAGGCTCGGTCCTCCACCGCAGAACCCGTTCAGAGACTTTTGCACGGATCGGTAAGGTCCCCGCTCTTTTCGCCCACTTGCCCCCCTGCTTCCCATGAGCGATCCCGTCGAGGATCTTCGCGCCCACCTCGCCCCCATCGACGACATGGAGTCCGCCGCGGCGGTGCTGGCCTGGGACCAGGAGACGTTCATGCCCGACGGCGGGGCCGAGGCGCGGGCCCGACAGCTCTCGACCCTCCAGTCGACCGCCCACGAGCGGTTCGTGTCCGACGAGACCGGCACCCTGCTCGACCGGGCGGCCGAGGCAACGGCGGACGCCGACCCGCTCGACGACGGTGCCAGCCTGGTGCGCGTGACGCGCCGCGACTACGAGCGCGCCCGCCGGGTGCCCTCGTCCCTCGTGGCCGAGCTCTCGGAGGCAACCTCCCGGGCGAAGCAGGCCTGGAAGAAGGCCCGAACCGAGGACGACTTCACGGTCTTTGCGCCGCACCTGGAGACCCTCGTCGACCTGTCGGTGGAAAAGGCCGAGGCCATCGGCTACGACGACACCCCCTACGACGCCCTCCTGCAGGAGTTTGAGCCCGGCCTCACGACCGCCGAGGTTGCCGACACGTTCAGCACGCTGCGCGAGGACCTCGTGCCGCTGGTGGACGCCATCGCCGATTCGCCGCCGCTCGAGGACGATGTGCTCCACCGATCCTACCCCCAGCCGAAGCAACGGACGTTCGGCGAGCAGGTCCTCGCCGATCTCGGCTACGACTTCGACCGCGGGCGGCAGGACGTGTCTGCCCATCCGTTCACCACTTCCTTCTCGGTCGGCGACGTCCGCATCACCACCCGCTACGACGAGGACTACCTGCCCTCGGCCCTCTTCTCGATGATCCACGAGGGCGGCCATGCGCTCTACGAGCAGGGCATCGACCCGGCCCTCGACCGCACGCCGCTGGGCGACGGGGCCTCTCTCGGCGTCCACGAGTCGCAGGCCCGGCTCTGGGAGAACCACGTAGGCCGAAGCCGCCCGTTCTGGCGCCACTACTTCCCGAAACTCCAGGACGCCTTCCCCGACGCGGTGGGCGACACCTCCCTCGACGCCTTCTACCGGGCCGTCAACCGCGTGGAGCCGTCTCTCATCCGCGTGGAGGCCGACGAGGTGACCTACAACCTGCACGTCATGCTCCGCTTCGAGCTGGAGCGCGGCCTCATCGACGGCACGGTGTCCGTCGACGAGTTGCCGGCCCGCTGGAACGCGGCGATGGACGACTACCTCGGCGTCGTGCCCGACACCGACGCCGACGGCGTGCTGCAGGACGTGCACTGGTCGATGGGCTCGTTCGGCTACTTCCCCACCTACACGCTCGGCACCCTCACGGCCGCCCAGCTCACGGACACGATCCGCGAGGACCTCTCCGACCTCGACGCTCGCCTGGCCGACGGCGACTTCGCCCCGCTGCGCGACTGGCTCCGCACCCACGTTCACCGGCATGGGCGCAAGCTCACGGCCCCGCAGCTGCTGGAGCGCGTCACCGGCCGGGCGCTGTCGGCCGCGCCCTGGCTCCGGTACGCCCGGAACAAGTTCGGGGCGCTCTACGACCTCGACGTGCCGGCGTAGACGGGCTCAGGGACGGGTCGCCGAATTGAAACAGGTTTTTAGTTCCGCGGCGTGATCGTGACGCGGAGGATGTTCGGCGTCTCCTCGTAGTCGAAGCCGTCGTCGTCCAGGAACCGGTCGGCGTCGGCGCTTCCGACCCGAACGACGCTCCCCTCGCCGCTCGGCCCGGTGTCGGTGCCGGACTGGCGGGGGGCCTGGTCGAGCCCAGTGCCCGGCTGCTGGTCGCCCTCGGTCCCGGCGTCGTAGAGGATCACCTGGCCGGTCATGTCGCCGTTGATCGGCGCGTCGTTCGTGAATAGCGGCAGGCTCTCTTCTGAGAAGGCGTAGAAGAGATCGTTTGATTGAATGTACATCGTCGCCAGCGAGAGCCGATCGCCGGGCCGGGCCTCCACCTCGAAGGAGTAGCTGTTGCCCGGCGGGATCGGGCCCGGGCTGGAGGCCCCGTCCGGGACGTTGAAGACGCCGGCGTCGCGGATGCCGCTGTTCGAGGCACTGAGCTCGTCGCCGAGCGTGTCGGGGATGCCGTCCTCGGCGACGTCCTCGATGCCGGCGGACGCGCTCTCACCCGTGGCGAATGCCTCGATCTCGTCGCTGTGCGCGGCGAAGGCGCCCCGCGAGAGGGGCACGGTTACGCCGGTGAGCCCGTCCAGCGTCGCGAAGTGATTGCCGGCGGGCGTGCCGGGCTTCGTGTCCGAGTCAAGCTTCCCGGTTGGACGGCCGTCCTCGGCGATGGCCTCAATGCCCGGCCCGGCAGTCGTGTCCTGCCCGGCGTTGTGCCCCGGGTAGGCGACCTCGCCGCCGCCCGGCGTCTGGTCGAAGTGGGCGGCAAAGGTGCCTGGGGAAATCACGAACGGCGCCCCGTTGACGGTCGTCGGTCCGCCGGTGTTCTCGATCCGGACGGTGAACCGGACGCTTCCGGTCTCGTCGTTCATTTGACTCCGCACCGTGACGTTGAGCACCTCGCCGGTGGCCGGGTACTCGAATTCATTGTTGTCCGCGTCCAGCTGCCCGTTGCCGTTGGCGTCGTCCTCGAAGGCGTTGTCCCCGTCGATGTCTTCGATGAGCGTGACCGCCCCGTTTTCGTCCGGGCCCTGGTCGAAGGCCTCCTGCCGCGGCGCCTGGTTGTCGCTGCTCGTGGCGCCGGGCTCCTGGTCGACCTCCGTGCCGGCGTCGTACAGGCCCACCTCGTCGGTCACGTCGACGGGACTGTTCAGGCCGATGGGGGTGTTGTCGCGGTCGGTGTCGGGGTCGACGCCTTCCTCAAAGAGCGGCAGCCCGCCCGGGCCGAAGGCGTAGTAGACATCGTTTGACTGGATGAACATCGACGCGAAGGAGAGGTCCATTCCGGTCCGGGGAAGCTCGCTCGGCCCCACCACGACGGAAAACTCGAACGCTTCGCCCGGCGTGAGCGGCGGGGCGTTGTCGCCGTTCACCTCATTGGCGGGCGCAAAGACGCCGCTCTTGGTGATCGGCGTTACGGCCCCGACGTTCTCGATCGTCACGTCGAAGGTGGTGGCCGTGCGGCTCACCATCACGTCCATTTGGGTCGAGTCCGAGGCCCCGTCGTCGTCGGTCACGACCAGCGTGGCGGGGTAGGTGCCGCCGGCGTCGTACTCGTGGACGGTCGTCTCGCCGGTGCCGGTCGAGTCGTCCCCGAACCGCCACTCGAAGGACGTGATGCTGCCGTCCGGGTCGGTGCTTCCGGCGCCGCTGAGGGCCGCGGTCAGGCCGCTCCGGTTGTCGAGCGAAATCGCAGCGGTCGGCGCCTGATTCTGGGTCCCGGGGCCACCGCCCCCGCCACTGCTGTCGCAGCCCGCGACGAGGAGGCCGAGGCCGCCGACGGAGAGAAGGACGGCGAGGAGGGACGAGCGAAGGGCACGAAGCGTCATGATACGGGGGACGTTGGGAAAACGGGAACGCGAGCACGGGGGCATGACGCGACCAAACGCGTCGGCCCTCCATGGTGCGTCCCAACGTGGGCCTCCGACGCCGGACTGTCCTCACAGAAGTCTCAGATCTCCTCACCCCTGTATCACGAACTCTAACAACGTATCACAAACTCTAACAACTCGATAACACGCCCTACCCCGTCCGCTCCGCAGGGGCCTCCGTCGCCGTTTTCAGGGGAAGCCGGAACCGGAACGTCGTGCCCTCCCCGACGGTGCTCTCCACCTCCAGGGTGCGGTCGTGGAGCTCGAGGATGGTCTTGGCGATGGCGAGTCCCAGGCCCGCTCCGCCCTTGTCGCGGTCGCGGCTCTTATCGACCCGGTAGAAGCGCTCGAAGATGTGGGGCAACTCGTCGTTGGGAATGCCGGGCCCGGTGTCCGCCACCTCGACGCGCACCGCCCGCGTCTCGTTTTCCAGTCGCACCCGCACGCTTCCCCCTTCCGGAGTGTAGTGGATGGCGTTGTCGATGAGGTTGGAGAGGGCCCGCTCCACGAGGCGGATGTCGGCCGCCGCCCGGGCGTGGCGCTCCGGTAGGTCGGCCGCCAGGTCAATCCGCTGCTCCTCGGCCTGCGGCTCGTACTGCATGACGACGTCCTGGACGAGCTCGGCGATCGGGAACGGCTCGATCGTCGGCTCCACCTGCTCGGTCTCCAACTTCGACAGTTCGAAGAGCTCGCCCACGAGGTCGCTGAGGCGCTGGGCGTTGCGGAGGGCCGTCTTCACGTAGCGCTGGCGCTCGGTGGGGGCGAGGTCGCCGTCCTTCATGTGCACGGTCTCGAGGTAGCCCTGGATCGAGGCCAGCGGGCTGCGCAGGTCGTGGGACACGTTGGCCACCAGCTGCCGCCGCATGCGGTCGGCCTGGCGCAGCTCCTCCATCGTCTCGACGAGCGTATCGGCCATGCGGTTGAAGCACTTCGCAAGCTGGCCAATCTCGTCCTCGGCGCCGACCTCGATGCGCCGGTCGAAGTCGCCCTGCTCGAAGGCCGCCACGACCCCCTGCATGTGCCGCAGGCGCTGGGTAAGGCGCCGGAAGAGCAGCAGGCCCAGCCCGGCCACGACCATAACGATGAGGCCCAGTCCGACGAGGGCCCCCTGGATGATGTAGCTGTCCCCGATCATTCCGGCCACGGAGGCGTACTGCTCGCTGCCGAGAATGACGTAGAGGTAGCAGTTTTCCCGTCCCATCATCTCGATGTGCGCGACCGAGAAGGGCTTCTGGGCCTCGTCGTGCCGGGGATCATCGCCCAGAATGGGAAGCTCGCCCCCGTTCATGAAACGGCGAATCGGCTCCATGTCGATCGTTTTCTGCTCGATGTCCGCGGAGGAGGGGGCAAACGACGCTTTGAGCCGGCCCTGCCGATCCAGCAGGTAAATCTCGATTCGGCGATTAATGCCGGTCATGTCCTGAATCTTCGCCCGGATGCCGCCCCGGTCGATGCTGTCCTCCAGCAGGGGCTCGAAGCGAGGCACCATTTCCTTCGCCAGTGTGCGGTTGAGCTTCTGCTCGACCTCGTCGGCGTAGCGTTGCGCCGTCCGTCCGCCCAGCACGGCGAGCACCACCCCGAGCCCAACGATGAGCACGAGGAAGAGGCCGGAGAGCTTGGCGTAGAAGCTGTTCAGCATGGGAGAGTAGGGATTGCGTATTGCGTGTTGCGTATTGCGTGCCCCCGTACGTCCCCATCACGCAATACGAAATACGCAATACTCATTACGCATCACTCGCCGTCAGCTCCTCGGGCTCGGCGAACCGGTAGCCAACCCCCCACACGGTCTTGACGTACCGGGGCGAGGACGGATCCGGCTCGATCTTGTTGCGCAGGCGGTTGATGTGGGTGTTGACCGTGTGGCTGTAGCCGCTGTACTGGTAGCCCCACACCTCGTCGAGCAGCTCCTGGCGGCTGTAGGCCCGGCCCGGATTGCGGGCAAAGAGGAGGAGCAGGTCGTACTCCTTGCTCGTGAGGTCGACGCTCTCGCCATCGGCGGTGACCTTGCGCTTGGCGGGCTCGATCACGAGGCCGTCGTACTCGATGGCCGCGGCCTGGTCGTCCGCCTTCTGCGCCTCCTTGTCTACCTCGACGCGCCGGAAGATGGCCTTCACGCGGGCCAGCACCTCGCGGATGCTGAACGGCTTGGTAATGTAGTCGTCGGCCCCCAGCTCCAGACCCAGCACCTTGTCGACCTCCTCGGTCTTGGCCGTGACCATCAGGATGGGGATGTGGTACTTCTCCTGCCGGAGGCGCCGGCAGATGTCGAACCCGTCGGTGCCGGGGAGCATGATGTCCAGCACGATGAGATCGTACCGGCCCTCCAGGGCGCGGTCGAGGCCGTCGTCGCCGTCGTCGACCACGTCGACCTCGTGTCCCTCGTCGCGGAGGTGCAGCGCCAGGAGGTCCGCGATGTCGGGATCGTCCTCCACGAGCAGGATGCGCTTCTCGGCGTCAGCGGACACGATTGGGCAGTCGGATTCGAGGAAGAGGACACGGACCTGTAGTTGAACGCCGTGGGTCCGCGTTACAGCCGCCCCCGACGCCAGCGGGCGCGTCCGTCCACAAACGGAGGCAGGCGGCCGAGAGGTTCGTCCCCGAAACGCGCCCGTTCCCCACTCGTAGAGCGGACAGTTCTCTCACTGCATCAAGGCACCCCCCGCCATGGCCCAGGACGTCGCGACGAAAGACTGGTCTCTCCGCTCGTGGCGAGCGAAGGAGGCGCTCCAGCAGCCCACCTATCCGGAGGAGGCGGAGCTCGAGGAGGCCCTCGACCACGTCGCCCGCCTGCCGCCGCTCGTGACGTCCTGGGAGGTCGCGAACCTGAAGGACGAGCTGGCCCACGCCGCCCGGGGCGACCGCTTTCTCCTCCAGGGCGGGGAGTGCGCCGAGTCGTTCCAGGACTGCCGCGCCGAGACCATCACGAGCCGGCTCAAGATTTTGATGCAGATGAGCCTCGTGCTCACCTACGGGCTGAACACCCGAATCGTGCGGGTGGGCCGCTTTGCCGGACAGTACGCCAAGCCCCGCTCCTCGGACACCGAGACGCGCGGCGGCACGACGCTTCCGAGCTACCGGGGCGACATCATCAACGGCTCCGAGTTTACGGCCGAGGTGCGCGAGCCGGATCCCCAGCGCCTCGTAGAGGCCTACTCCAGCTCGTCGCTCACCCTCAACCTCGTTCGGGCCCTCGCGGAAGGCGGCTTCGCCGACCTGCGCCACCCGGAGTACTGGGACCTCGACTTTATGCAGCACTCGCCCCTGGCGGAGGAGTACCACGCCATGGTCGACGCGATCGGGGACACGCTCGACTTCCTCGAAACCGTCACCAACAAGAAGCTCGACTCCCTGGAGGGCGTTCAGTTCTACACGAGCCACGAGGCCCTGCTGCTGCCCTACGAGGAGGCCCTCTCGCGGTCGGTGCCCCACAAGGAGGGCATCTACAACCTGGGCACCCACCTCCCCTGGGTGGGCAAGCGCACCAACCAGCCGGAGAACGCCCACGTCGAGTACGCCCGCGGCCTCGAGAACCCGGTCGGCCTCAAGGTGGGCCCCGACATGACGGCCTCCGCGCTCAAGCGGCTCGTCCGCACCCTCGACCCCGAGGACGAGCCCGGTAAGCTCACGCTCATCACGCGCTTCGGAGCCGACGCGATTGGCGACCGGCTCCCCGGCCTCCTCGAAGCGGTCCGGAGCACCGGCCAGTCGGTGCTCTGGGTTTGCGACCCGATGCACGGTAACACCGAGAAGACCGAGGACGGCACCAAGACGCGCCGCTTCAGCAAGATCCTCGGCGAGTTGGAGCAGGCCTTCGACCTCCACGCGGCCGAGGACTCGCACCTCGGTGGCGTCCACTTCGAGCTCACCGGCGAGAACGTGACCGAGTGCGTCGGCGGCGCCCGCGGCCTCAGCGAGGGGGACCTCGGGCAGGCCTACGAGTCGCGCGTCGACCCGCGACTCAACTACGAGCAGTCCCTGGAGATGGCCTTCAGCATCGTCCGCAAGTACCGCGAGCTCTACCGCTAGGCCCGGGCGGGGGCAGCCCGGGCACGGCCCCGACCGGCGCCGTTCCACCGGTCGTGCGTGCGGCGTAGGCGTCCAACGTCCCTCCGTCGGATGGGCATCGTCCGGGCTCGCCTCCCGAACGGGGGCGATCCACGCCTCTCCGACCGGATCGAGCCGAGCGCCGCCGCCCGCGACGGAAACAGGCCTTCACGCTCCGACCCCCGTTTTCCGCCGGGGCTCCCGGGGGAACCGAGGAGACTGGACGGCCCGCCGGACGCACGGTCTCCTGCGCTTCAGTGCGTTCGGGGGCTCGTGTGCCGTTCGTTGCTCCTCTTCGTCCCGACTTCCTTCTGAGCGCACATGTTCGGCATCACGGTCTTCGGCCAGATCGCAATCGTTGTGGGGAGCCTCTTCCTCGGGCTTCACTACGCCCTCATCGAGTGCACCCAGCCGGTGTTGGGGGATCTCCTCATCGGTTCGCTTGGGGGGCTCACGGCCCTGGGCTACGCGCTCATTAAGGCCCCCCGCAACGTCCTCACCCGATTTCTGGTCCGGACGGCCTTCGTGTGGTCGGGCCTGGCCTTCCTCGCCGGTCTCGCCTTCATCGGTCAGTTTCTGCTCGGGCAGGCCGGCTTTCTGATCGGGGACGGGATGGTGTGGCTCTCTGCGGGTCTGCTCGGCGTCGTCGGCTTCCTCCGTGCGAAGCACCCCCGGGCGCGATACCGCCGCGTCGAGGGCGCGTACGACACCTCCCTCCGGCTCCTTCAACTCACCGACCTACATATCGGAGACATCTGGTCGAAGGACGACCTCGCCCGCATCGTCCGCACGGCCCGACACTACCGGCCCGACTGTGTCGTCATCACCGGCGATCTCCTCGACGGCATGGAGCCGGTCGACCCCAGCCTCGTCGCCCCCCTCTGCGGGTTCGACGTTCCGGTCTACTTCGTGTCGGGGAACCACGACAGCTACACTGAGCGGGAGGAGCTTCTGGGCGCGCTCCGGGACCTCGGGGTCACTCCCCTCGAAGGAGCGACCGAAGAAACCGAGTGGGGAAGCTTCCTGGGCATCGGGTACCGGACCAGCGACTCGGAGCGTGAGGCGCTCGTCGAAGAATTTCGCCGGGCCCGACGCCCCCGTGTGGTCCTGAAGCACAAGCCCGAGGGCCTGGAGTCCCTCCTCGCCGCGGCCCCGGACGCCGTTCTCTGCGGGCACGTGCACGGCGGACAGGTCTGGCCCCTCGGCTACCTCGGGTACATCGAGTTTCCGCAGGTCGAGGGCACGCGCCGGCACGGCGACACCATGGTGCACGTCAGCCAGGGCTCGGCCACCTGGGGCCCCCCCTTTCGGCTAGGCACGCGAAGCGAGTTCACGATCGTCGACTTCGTCTCGGAATGAGTACACGCACTTCTCCGGGGAAACGGCAAACCAGAGGAGCGTGCCCAGAAGCCCCCAGGTGTTCTCCTCGGTCGACCGGCAGGCCCGAGCCTGGTGAAAAAACTCGTTCCAGTGGGCGCGCAGCCGCTCGATCTTGACCGAGAGCGAGTACCGGTCGTCGTAGAGCGTAAGGTCCAGCGAGGGGGAGCCGTTTGCCTCCAGGACGTAGAACTCTCCCTCCTGGAGCGCCTCCAGGGACCGGGCCTTCACGTCGAACCGCCCGAAGCGAAGCCCGATCTGATCGGCCGCCTCCTCGAGGGACGCGCGGAGGGTCGGAGTGACCCGGTCGGTCACGTCCCGGCAGGAGCGCCCCTCCCCCGGCTGGGCGGCCACTTGAATCGGCACGTGCTGGCCGTCGGAAGGGACCCAGTCGCCGTTCTCGACCTGGGAGGCGATCTCGGGGCCGTACGTCTCCTCGGCGAGCGCCTGGAGGCCCCGTTCGCCGTCGCCCCATACGGCCCGAACGGGCACTTCTGTGAGGCCGTAAATCTTGAGTCGGGACCCGACCCGCATGACGTTGACACCGTACTCCTTCGGGGCGTCCACGTAGGGCTGCAACACCATCGGCTCCTCCTGCACCGCCGGGACGATCTCGTCGAGGGCGCTGACCTTTCGAATGCCCCGCCCCCGAGACCCAAACAGGGGCTTTAGGACGAAGGCGGACGCGTGGTCTTCCATGAACGTCTCAATCACCGGGGGATCGGTGCCCCGATCGATGGTCAGGCTCGGCAGGTAGGGCGGGTCGGTTCCGTAGCGCGAGCCCTTCGACGCGATGGGAAGCCCCCCGAGCTCGAGCTGCGGATTCGCGTCCAGGAAGGGCCGGAGGGGCAGCTCGCTGTCGAGGAAGCGGCGGGCGAACCACGGGACGAGGTACAGATGCCCGAGGATGAGGTGAAGCTTTTGCGTCGAAAGACCGGCCGGCCGGAGCATGGGGAACGCAGTTTCTGAATCGTCGGCGTCGGGCCTCGCACAGGGTGCGTCTGTCATCTAAGCGGGTTCGGGTGGGTGAGGGCGGTGTAGGAAGCGGGTCTCTTCCTCCGTCGAGGCGTTCCTTTTCGGGACCGCTCTGTTCGTGGATGGAGACAGTACCAGAGTGAAATGTATTGCCTATCGGCCGTTTGCTCGGTCAGTACCGTTCACCGTTCGGCCGGCACGGGTCGGGCGGGCCCCAGTGCCGCGCGTCGTAGATGGCGACGATGCCCACCCCGGTCCAGCACGTCGTGAATGGCTTTCAGCGTTCGGGGCCCGGCGTGCGCCTCCACGAGCCCGCCGCCGGCACCCACCGATGAACCCGACCGCGTCGGCCGTCCGGACCGGGTCGACGAAGGGGTCTGTATCGGCCTTCTCGGGAGTCCGGGTGTGGCGAACCACGCGGTTCTTCCTCGGCGTGCCTGGCCCCCGAAAAATCGGCGGCATCGGCCCCTGAGCGGTCTGGGGGGGAGGGCGGTCGACATGCACGCGATCACCGCCTCCGTCCCGCCGGCCAGCTCAGCAGGGCGACGGTGGAGCGACTCGGTCACTCCGCCTCCAACCGTCGCCAGCGTGCCGTTGGGCGCGGCCGTTGCTCGGCCCGACGAACCTGACGGGGCGTCTCTCTGAGCGCACCCGTCCCGCGTAACGCCGAGAAGGCCGGGCCGGAACGCCTGAACGACGCCTGGCAGTTGTAGACGTGTGGTCATTGTTCGTACATGGCCCTGCGCGAAACGGTCCGAAGCGCCCAATCGCAGGTGCACTGGACTGGACTCGACCCACTACCGTCCAGAGCACCACGTGACGACTGCAGACCGGCCACTCCCGACCGGTCATCTACACGGTCCACGATCATTCACGGTCGAACCCGCGCGCGGACGATTCAGGAATCAAAGCGGTCTCCTAGAGCGACACGCCGAACTCGTCGGCCGGCTCAAGCGAGCGAGCAAACGCGGTGAGCAGCCGGACGCACTGCTCAACGTCTTCGGTGTCGACGATCTCAACGGTCGAATGCATGTAGCGGAGGGGGACGGACACCAGCCCGCTCGGGACGCCGCTGCGACTCTTGAAGATCGAGTCGGTGTCGGTCCCGGTGCGACGCCCGCTGGGCTCGTGCTGGAGGGGAATGTCCTCGGCCTCGGCCACCTGCATGAGGCGCTGTACCACCTGCGGGTGCGTGGAGGTGCCGTGCGTGATGGCAGGCCCTTCCCCCATCTTCACCTGGCCGTGCTCCGCGCTGCTGATGCCGGGGGAGTCGGTGGCGTGCGTGACGTCGAAGGCCACCGCGGCGTCGGGGGCGAGGCGGTGCGCGATCATCGAGGCGCCGTGGCCGCCGATTTCCTCCTGCACCGAGTTGGCGCCCTGCACCGTCCACGCCGGGCGGTCATCCGAGAGGCGCTCCAGCACCTGCGCGACGATAAAGCCCCCGAGCCGGTTGTCGATGGCGCGGGCGGTAACGCGGGTGCCGTCCAGCTCGGCGGGCGCCACGTCGAACACCATGGGGTGCCCCACGCGGATGCCGCGCTCGTGGACGCCCTCCTTGCTCTCGGCCCCGACGTCGACGAACAGCTCGTGCACCTTGGGCACCTTTTCGTTCTTGGTGTCGCGGATGTGGATGGCCGTGTTGCCGACCACGCCGGTCACGGGCCCGTCGTCGCCCAGCACGCGCACCCGGAGGCCGCGGGCAATGGCCCGGTCCGAGCCCCCGATGCGGTTGACGTGGATGAACCCCTCCTCGGTGATGTGGCGCACCATGAAGCCAATCTCGTCGACGTGGGCGTCGAGCAGAAGGCGGGGGCCTTCCGCGGCCGCCCCCTCGAGGGTCGCCCAGGCGGTGCCGTAGTCGTCGGTCTCCAGGGCGTCGACGTGGGGACGCACGTAATCGGCCCACACGCGCTGGCCCGGCGTCTCGAAGCCGGTGGGGCTAGGGGTGTCGAGCAGGTCGAAGAAGAAGGCTTGCGTCTCGTCGGTCATGCGGTTGTCGTTGGGGTCGGTCGATACGGACTGAAGCTAGGAGCTCCCTCATGATACGAATGACCCTCCGTGGTGTCCACCCGGGCCTGTCGTCCGGGGAGGCCGGGTCTCTAACCAGCCCGTTACGACCCGCCCGTTCGGAACAGACGTCCACCCTCGTATATTGCAGCCGGTCCAACGTGTCCATCACAGGGCCCTACTTTTCTCGGGCCCGACCTCCCTCACGCAGCGCCGACCCCCATGCCGAAGACGACGGACCGCACCTATCACATGCTCATCGTGGAGGACGACCCCGACATCCTCATGGGGCTCGAGGAGTACTTCGAGCTCGAGGAGTACGAGGTCCAGACGGCCGAGGACGGGGAGGCGGCGCTTCAGAAGATGCAGGACATGGACCAGTGCGACGTCGTCCTCCTCGACGTGATGCTGCCGAAGAAAGACGGCTTCGAGGTGCTCCGCGAGTCGCAAGAGATGGGGTTCAGTGCCCCGATCCTGATGATCACCGCGCGGGGTGAGCAGGAGTCGAAGCTGAAGGGCTTCGGCCTCGGCGCGGACGACTACATCACCAAGCCGTTCAACGTGGAGGAGCTGGCCGCCCGGGTGAAGGCCATTCTGCAGCGGACCATGCCCCCATCCGAGGCCCCGATGGACGTCTACGAGATCGGGAACGTGGAGATTAACTTCACCACCCACGAGGCCTTCCGGGGCGACGAAGAGATCGAGTTTACGGCCCTCGAGTTCGACATCCTCCGCTACCTCATCCAACACAAGGGCCGCACCGTGACGCGGAAGCAGCTCCTGCGGGACGTCTGGGGCATCGACGAGAACATTGTCACCCGCACGATCGACCGCCACATGGCCTCGGTGCGCAAAAAGATCGAACCCGATCCGTCGGCTCCAACCTACATCGAAACCGTCTACGGCATCGGGTATCGTTTCGACGACGAGTAGCGCCCCCCGGCCCGTGGGAAAGAAGGGCAGGCTCCCGACGGGGCTCCGTCCTCGGCCGCCTTCCGTCCATCCTGCTACGCAGTCTCCTCGGCCGTCTCGACGCGCTCGGCCCCCTCCAGCTTGTAGCCGATGCCGTAGACGCTCTGGATGGCCCATTCGTCCTCGCTCTCTCCCACCATCACATCGCGCAGGGCATTGACGTGCCGGTCGATGGTGCGCGTCTCGACGGCGGCCGGAAGGTCCCACACGTCGCGGAGGATCTGCTCGCGGGTGGCGGTCCGTCCGCGGCGGCGGAGCAGGTAGGCCAGCAGCTTGTACTCCAGGTCCGTCAGGTCAACCGTCTCGTCGTCCCGCTGCACCTCATCGGCGTCGAGGTCGACCCGCAGCCCCCCGACCTCGAATACACCGCCTTCCTCCTCGACCTGCGCCTCGCGCCGGAGCAGAGCGTCGATGCGGGCGAGCAGCTCCTCGGTCTCGAAGGGCTTGGTCAGATAGTCGTCGGCCCCCACCTGGAAGCCGCGCATCTTCTGATCGTGCTCGCCGAGGCCCGTGAGCATGAGAACCGGTGTGCGCACCCCCTCCTCTCGGGCCTGCCGGAGCACCTCGAATCCGTTTTGGTCGGGGAGCTTCACGTCCAGAATGATGAGGTCGTAGCCCGGGAGACGAGTGGCTTCTTCCTGGCCGTCGGCCCCATTTTCCGCGAGGACCACCTCGTAGCCCTCCGACTCCAGGTAGAGGACGAGGCTGGTGCTGAGCTCGTTGTCGTCTTCAACGAGGAGAAGGGAGGGGCCTTGCTCGGAATCAGACATAGAGGAGATTGAGATGGTCTAAGAGGAGATGTGGCCGAATGTGGGTGGAGCCCCCAAACGCAGCGCGCTCAGACGAGGGTCCGCGCCCCGTCAGTCCGGCCGTGAAGCTCCTGAAATATCCGCTCGGCCAGCGTCGTCGGTCCCCTCTGCGTTCCGGAGGCGGGCCCTGTCGCCGCCGCGTTATCCGTGCACCACGGCGAGCGGCTTGAGTCGGGCCACCTTGCTTGCCAGGCGCCCGCCCGCCACCGTCTCGACCACGGCGTCGATGTTTTCTTTGATCTTGACGCCCCCCGCGGACCGGGAGCCGTCGCCGGAACGGACAGGCACCCCCTGTCCCTCAATCTCTTCGTCGATCGCCACCGGCTCGGCGTGGTGGTTGGCCTCGTGACGGCTCATCGTCCGGCCGGCGCCGTGGCAGGCCGAGCCGAAGCTCTTCTGCATGCTCTCGCGTGTGGCGAGCATGACCCACGAGGTCTCGCCCATGCTGCCGGGCACGAGGACCGGCTGGCCGAGGGCCCGGTACGGCAGTGAAATGCCGGGGGTGCCCGGCCCGAAGGCGCGGGCCGCGCCCTTGCGGTGGACGTAGCAGCGCATGTGCTTGCCCTCCACCTGATGCATCTCGATCTGGCCGAGGTTGTGGGCCACGTCGTAGACGGTCTTGAGCCGCTGCCCGGCCCCGTCGAGCGTCTCGTCGAAAACCTCCCGGACGCGGTGGGCCAGCACCTGCCGGTTGGCGTAGGCGTAGTTGGCGGCGGCCTTCATGGCTCCCATGTAGTCCTTCGACTCACGGGAGTCGAGGGGCGCACAGGCGAGGTTCGGGTTCGGCGGTGTGATGTCGTAGGACGGGGCCGCCTCCTGGAAGCGCTCGATGTAGTCGGCACAGACCTGCCGGCCGTAGCCGCGCGAGCCGCAGTGGATCTGAGCGACGAGGGTGCCCTCCTTCAGGCCCATCGTCACGGCGGCGGCGCGGTCGAAGACCTCCTCGACCCCGAGAATCTCGATGAAGTGCTCCCCGCCGCCGAGGGTGCCGAGCTGCTGGGCACCGAGGGACCGCGCCACCTCGCTCACCTTGTCGGGGTCGGCGTCGTTGAGGCGCCCCCCCTCCTCGGCCCGCACCAGGTCGTCCTGCTGGGCCATGTCTTTGCGGAGGGCCCACTGCGCGCCGGACTGCGCGACGTGATCGACTTCGCCCTTGCTCATCTGGAGGGAGCCCTCCGCGTCCGAGCCGCTCGGAATATGGGCCGTCAGCGCGTCGGCGAGGGTATCGAAGTCGCCCTTCGCCTCCTCGATGTCGATGTCCGACCCGAGCAGCCGTACGCCCGTGTTGATGTCGTGCCCGATGGCTCCGGGCGCGATGGTGCCCACGGGCCACTTCGACACGGCCACGATGCCGACCGGCGCCCCCTGCCCGCTGTAGACGTCGGGCATGACGACGAGGTGGCCCACCAGCCCGGGCAGCATCGCCGTCTGGATGGCCTGCTCAATTGCCTCTCCTCGGACGATGTCGTCGACCAGATCCTCCTTGGCAATAACGCGCACCGGAACGCGCATCGCCTCTCGGAACGACTCCGGAATTTCCCAGGTGAAGTCGTCGATCCGCGTCAAATCCGTCCGTTTCATGTTCGCACTCGGCGCACGCAAGCGGACCGGATGCACAGTCCTTGGCGTAACGCCTTGGGTCTTTTCGAGGAGTGACAATCGAATGTTTTGAACCGGATGGGCAATTTCAGTGTTCCCCCTGCACCGATCTCCGCCCCCGGCCGGGCTCCCTCGCCCCCCCCGCGGATGGGCCGCAGACGGTCGGGCCTCACGGTCCAGCGGCGGGCCGGGGCCGCCGGGACCGGGCGTCAGGCAGAGGCCTCGGCCGCCCCGGTGCCGACGTCATGGATCCACCCGCCGCCCAGCACGTCGTCGTCTTCGTAGAGCACGAGGCTCTGGCCCGGCGTGATGGCGCGGCGCGGCTCGGCAAAGGCCACCTTGAGGGTGTCCTCGTCGGGCTGCCAGGCCAGGCAGCCCGCCCCGTCGTCGTTGTAGCGGATCGTGCCCCAGGCCGACCGCTCCTCTTCGATCTCCGGGTACTTCACGAGGTTGATCTCGTGGGCCGTGAGGGTCTGCTCCATGAGTTCCTCCTTCGGCCCGACGGTAATCGTGTTCGTCTCCGGGTCGATGTTGGTCACGTAGACGCGCTCCCCGAGCGCCAGGCCGAGGCCGCGCCGCTGGCCGACGGTGTAAAAGGGGTACCCCTCGTGCTCCCCCACGACGGTGCCGTCGCTGAGGACGAACGTGCCCCCCTTGACCTCCTCTTCCAGGCCGTCGACTCGGTCCCGAAGAAAGCGACCGTAGTCGTTGTCGGGGATGAAGCAGATCTCGTAGGAGTCGGGCTTGTCGGCTACGCCAAGGCCGAACTCCTCGGCCATCTCGCGGATCTCGGGCTTCTCGTACGCGCCGAGCGGAAAGATCGACCGGGCCAGGTGCTCCTGCGGAAGGCCCCAGAGGGCGTAGCTCTGGTCCTTGTTGCGGTCCATGCCCCGGCTCAGCACGTAGCGGTCGAGGGCCTCGTCGTACCGGACGTTGGCGTAGTGGCCGGTGGCGATGTACTCGCAGTCCAGGTCGTCGGCCCGCTCCAGCAGCGCCGCCCACTTGATGTGAGTATTGCAGAGCACGCATGGGTTGGGGGTGCGGCCCGAAAGGTAGTCCTCGGTGAAGCGCTCAATCACCCAGTCGCCGAACTCCTCGCGGATGTCGACGACGAAGTGGGAAATGTCGTGCTTGGTGGCCACGACCCGGGCGTCGTTCATCGACTCGATCGAGCAACAGCCCACCTCCTTGCCGTCGCGCCCGCCGCTGGTGGAGTAGTCCCACGTCTTCATGGTGATGCCGACGACGTCGTAGCCCCGCTCGTTGAGCAGGACCGCGGTGACCGAGGAGTCGACGCCCCCGCTCATGGCGACGAGTACGCGTCCGTTCTTGCTCATGGCCCTACAGCTCCGCATTCGGTGTCTGTGAGTCCCCCGCGTAGCGTCCGCAGAGGATGAAAAACTCTCTTTCGCAGCGGGGCGTTCCGCCCGTCGCCCCGCCTCCCCTGCGAATAGCAGTTGAGTTCCGGCGCACTGCCCAACCGCCTCGCCGCCGACGACTCCTCCCCGGAGGTGATATTTTTGGCCGCCCCCTCTCGTCCACCAGGAAGCAACCGGGCCGCCTCTTCAGCCAATATTCGCGTGTCTTCAGACAATATTTGCTTGTTCCGCGCGCCGAGGACGGAGATTTTGGGGTTCCATCATTCCTCGAGAGCGTTCTACACTCCATGTCTACCTCGACCTCCACGTCCCGCAGCACGGTGACCACCCCTCTCGCTCCGGCGGCCATCGGGCCGTACAGTCAGGGGATCCTCGTGGGCAACCAGCTTTACGTGTCCGGCCAGATCGCCATCGACCCGGAGACGGGAAGCATGGTCGACGGAGCGATCGAGGAGGAAACCGAGCGGGTGCTCGAAAACATCGGTGCCATCCTCAAGGCCGCGAGCATGACGTTCGAGAACGTCGCGCGGTGCGAGGTCGTGATGACCGACGTCAACGACTACGCGCAGATCAACGAGGTCTACGCCCGCTATTTCAACGAGCAGCCCCCAGCCCGCCAGGCCGTGCAGGTGGAGGCACTCCCGCGCAACGCCCGGGTCGAGATTTCCTGCGTGGCGGTGCGGTAGGGGGCCCCATGATCCGGGGACGCCGGATGGGCGCTACACGCCCTTCACCTCAATTCGGTAGTACACGGTCACGTCCACGCGGTCCGTTCTCGTTATGTCCCCCGAGGTTCCAAGCTGTAGAGACGCACTTGTAGCCCCCTCCTTCACGATCTCCGTCACGTCCGCCCTCTCCACCTGAAGCGGAACCACATCGGAGTCGTCGTTCGGGTCAAAATCTCCGCTGGCGATTTTGGGGCCGTCTGTACTGGGTCCCAGAAAAACGTCTGCGCTCAGAAGATTATCGAAGACAAACTTCGGGGTGGGCGGCCCCGCTTTCCGTTTCGCGGACACCTGCACGAATTTCACGCTGTCGATTCGAGCGGAGACGACGTCACTCCGACGAAACCCGTTCAGACGGAGCACCTCTCCGAGATTATCGGTTCCGTTGGATTTCACCCTAACCAGGTCTTGTCCGTCGACCTGATCGCTCGGGTCGTACTCAAACCGATACTCGACGATCGGCGGCTCGACCGAGTCGGCGTTGAGAATGGCCGTATCCCCTGTCCCGGCGGCGTCGCAGCCGACCAGGAGAAGGATCAGGGCCACAGACGAAAGAAGAACGCGGCGGTGCATGATCGGTCTTCAGGGTCGGAATAACAGTGCCGTCGATGGGGGGGACCGTTGCTGGTCCCGATGGGACGGGGCCGCTGGGACGCTCCCGCACGGACCCGACAGGCCGCCCCGGCGGACGGGGCCGTACCGGCGAGGGGCTGCGGGACGGAGACTACTCGCTCCGATAGATGCCCTTTTCGTACTTCTTTTTGTAGCTACGCACGGCACGGAAGAGGCCGCTGGCCAGGAGGGTCTGCCCCCGGTCGCTGCTGAGGAAGCGGGCCTCCCGGGGATTCGTTAGGAATCCGAGCTCGACGAGCACCGCCGGCATCGACGCGCTCCAGAGCACGTAAAAGCCGGCCTGATGGACGCCGCGGTTCTGGCGCTGGACGCGGTTTTCGAACTGTGACTGCACCAGCGAGGCGAGGCGCTCGCTCTGCCGCATGTAAGCGCTCTGCGTCAGGGTCTGCCGCACCAACGCCTGCTCGTCGTAGTCCTCGTACTTCTGAGTGTTGTCTTCGTACTTGATCACGCTGTTTTCCCGCTCCATCACCTTCTCGGCGGCCTCGGTCTTCGAGGGCCCGAGGAAGTAGGTTTCGGTGCCGTGGGCCGCGCGGGACCGGGCCGCGTTGACGTGGAGCGAAATGAAGAGCTTGGCCCCGGCCTCATTGGCCATGTGGCCCCGCTTCTTCAGCGGAATAAAGCGGTCGCCAGTCCGCGTGTAGACGACATCGACGCCGAGTCGGTTCTCGATGTAGTCGCCCAGCTTGTGCGCGACGTCGAGGACAATGTCCTTCTCGTACACCCCGTTGGCGGTGGCACCGGGGTCCTTGCCTCCGTGTCCCGGATCGATGACCACCGTGTCGAGCTTCCACCGCTGGCGGGCCGCCTTCGAGGCCCCCTCCGGCGCTGGGGACGCGCGGCCCTGCGGTCCCGTCGACACCTGCTGGACGCCTCCTCCGGACGATTCCGTAGACGACGAGCCGCCTGCGTCCGCGACGGGACGGTCGCCGCCCGCATACGCCAAGTTGAGCAGCAGGTCGGTGGAGGCCCCGTCCCGGTACGCCTCCGCCTGCACCGACCGCTCCGGATCGAGTTGGAAGCGCAGGATGAGGTGGCCGTTGCGGGTCGTCGCCGTGTACGCCCGCACGGGCCCCTCCGGCGCACTCTTCCGGAAGCCGTCGGCCAGGTCGGTGTTGTAGAGCACCCACTCCAGTTCGTTCGGGCCAACCGAGCGCGGTATGCCGTAGGCCTTGACCGTGTCCGGTGTGCGGACCCGGACGACGTACCCCTGCCCGTCGGACCGGGCCGTGAAGAGGACGTCCTCCACGAGGGCCGTGCCCGCGGCGGCCTGCACGCCAGCCAGCACGAGCAGCCCAAGAGCCGCAACGGCGGCACGGCCCCACTGCCTTCGGCCGGCGAGGAGGCTCCTGCCGACGGGGAAAATGTAACGCGGCGTGACTCCACGCATGGGACGTCCAGACGAGTGTGCGAGAGGCTGTTGCGCCGGGGGCCCAGCCACGCAATTCCAATGCCACTTTGTGCACGCGGCGCGGCCGACCGGGTGCCGGCCTATATGATCGGGACCATCGCACTTAAAGTAAAGCTCGAGGTGAAGCCCGCCGGCCGGTGCAGCGGTCTTTCCACGGGAGAAAGAGGGCGGCAACGAGGCGCCGGAGTGGTGCCGCGCTCCCGCTGCGGGACGGGAGCCAGGCTACCGTTCGGTCGTCGAGCCGAGGAGCTGGTCGAGCCGGTGCTCAATCATGCGTTCGCGCATCTCCCGGCGCTTCTGGAGGCTCCGCTGGACCTCCTGGATCTGGCGCTCCAGGCGCGCAATCTCGCGGCGGCGGTTCTCCTGCTTCAACGCGAAGATGTCGTTCAGCAGGGCACGGAGCGAGTCCACCTTTGCCCGCCGCTCGTCGCTGCTGTCGGGCAGCATGCGGATCATGTGCGCGAGGTTCTGGGCCTGCTGCTCCATAGTGCGCTCCCGGACGAGGCGTTTGTAGAGCTGGCGGTTGGCCTTCTGCACGTCGTTGAGGTACTGCCGCTGCGGGTTCTGCTTGGCGCCGGCGTCCTGCGAGCGGGCGCCGGCCGGGCGGGCGGAGATCTCCTGCAGGATGACGGACGAGGTCTGGCCGTTCACCTCGTCCTCGGACACGGGCGTCAGCCCGTCGTTAATGGCGAAGAGGCGCCCGTTGAGCTCAATAACGGGCCGCTGGATGCCCACGAACTGGTACTGGGCGGTGACGCCCTCAAGGTCGAGGTCCGAGGGCATCTGGTCGCGGGACAGCTGCTGACCGTCGACGAAAATGGTGCCGTTTCGGATCGTGAGGGTTCGGGTCTGCTGAGCGGTCGCGACGGGAGCGGCGACGCCCCAAAGCATCACGCCGAGGAGAAGGCCACAGCCGGTGCGGAGAAGGTTCGTCATTTGAATCAGAGTCTCGTCATGCGTGCAACGAAGCCGGGGACGTGGAGCGGCGTGGCGGAGTGGTGGAGTGGTCGTTAGGGTTGCGCCTGGTCGACGGCTTGCAGATCGGTCCCCCACGTGTCCGAGCGGCTGCGCGACTGAAGCCTCTCGACGCGGCGGTGCAGGCGCACGACGTCGTCGTGGTCGTTCCACTCGGGCATGTCGTCGGACATGGCCTGCGCGCCGTCCGCGGCCGCGGACTGGGGTCCCTGCCGGGCCGACTCGCCCGCGGTGGGGCCGGGGGGGGCGGGGCCACTCGGTCGAAGCTGCCACCACCCGAACCCGACGACGAGGACAACCAGGAGGGCGGCCGCGGCTCCTTGCAGTCGGCAGGTCCACGCCCGGTCCGGCGTGCGCGCCGGGCGGTCGGGCGCCGGGCGGTCGGGCGCCGGGCGGTCGGCCGCGCGCCCGGACGGCTCCGACGCCGCGGCCTCCGCCTGGGCCACGACACGGTCCACGACCTTCGGATCCGGCGAGGCCGGCGAGCGGCGGTCCAGGGCGTCCTTCGCCTGCCGGAGCCGTTCGCGCTCCCGACGGAGGGTCTCATCCTCGGCGACGCGACGGGCGAAGTCCGGGTCGCCGACGTCCTCCCCGTAGAGGGACTGAATGAGGCGTAGCGAGTCGTTCATGGTGCAGCAGAGGATCGTCTGCGTGAAATCGTTGGCGGGGGGCGCCTCACGAGTCGGCCGTGCCGGCGAGTGGGGTCTTGTCGGAGTCCTCCATCATCTTCCGCAGATTCTTGAGGGCGTACCGCATGCGGCCCAGGGCCGTGTTGATGGACACGTCCTGCAGCTCCGCGATCTCGCGGAAGGTGAGGTCCGTCTCCTGCCGCAGCAGCAGCACCTCGCGCTGCTCGGGGGCGAGCTGCTCGATGTGCTCGTCGAGCCACTCGCGCTGTTCGGCGCGGTGGAGCTGCTCGTCGGCGGCAGGGGCGTCGTCCTCGAGCGTCTCCCAGAAGGAACGGCCCTCGTCCGGGTCGTGGGGCATGTCGGCCCATTTCTTTTGCTTGCGCATGTGGTCGATCGCCGCGTTGCGGGCAATACTCATGACCCAACTCAGCCACTTTCCTTCGTGCGAGTACGCACCCTCCGGGTCCTGCATCGCGTTGATGACGCGGACGAAGGTGTCCTGGAAGATGTCGTTGGCCACCGCCCGGTCCTTGACCATGCCCATCAGGTAGCCGAAGATACGGTCCTGGTGCCGCTCGACGAGCTGGCGGAAGGCCTGCTCGTCGCCGTTCTCCAGATACGACGTCACCAGGTCCTCGTCGGAGGGCTGCATGCGATGTCCCACTACCGAGAGTGCGGCCGAAGGGGTGAGGGGCATGGTACCGAGTTAACGAGCCCTCAGGCCCGATTATTATGCCCCCGCGGATCCAAAAGAAAAAGTCCCCGGGACGGGGACTATGGGCTTCGCCTACGGTCGGAGCCGGGTGCAGTTCGCCCCCCGCGGCGGTGAGGCGTCAGGACGCGTCCGCTGCCTGGGCTTCCGGGTTCAGTAGCGTTTCGGCCAGCTCGGTCATCCGCTCGTCCATGGCCGCACTTTCCTCTACGTTGTCCTGAAGGGCCCGGGCCGCCTCGTTGTGGCCGAGCCGCTCGGCGTAGGTGCGGGCGCAGCCGTACCCGGCGATGCCGTAGTGCTCGATCCGCTGGGCGTTGGCGATAAGGCCGGCGTCCCGGACGGGGCCGGGCTCGGAGTCCTCGATGTATTCGTCGCCCTCAGTGATGAGCCCCTGCATGCCGTGGCACCGTTCGCCGGCGGGGCTTACGCCGAGCGCGTTGCAGATCTCCTGCACGCGGTTGATGTGCCGGCTGGCCTGCTCGATCCGGTCGCCGAAGAGCTGCCGGAGCTCCTCGGCGTCGGCCGCCTCGGACCACCGCTCGAGGGCGAGCTGCACCTGCGACTCGGCGTTGTACAGGTCGCGAAGCTGCTCGACAAGCAAATCTTCAAGCTTGCTAATCACCATTGGGATCACCTCCACTGACGATTTTCTCCAACGTGCTGACGGCATTGTTAGTCCCTACAGAGACCGTACCAGCCGGCGCCTCCTGCCCGTCACGCCGAAAATCTGACGGGGGCGGGCGCCGGTTTGTCACGGCGGCGCGGCCCGCCGAGCGATGACCCTGGAGAAGCCGACCGGGCCCACACGAATCGCCCGAGGGGCGCCGCCGCGTGCGGCCTCACAGCACCAGGTCCACCACGTCCTTCAGCTGGGCGGCGCCGGTGACGTCGAGGTCGGGGGTGCCCGCCACGCGCTCGAGGTTGTTTTCGGGGATCACCGCACGCTCGAAGCCGAGCTTGGCGGCCTCTTTGAGGCGCGGCTCGATCTGGCTGACGGTGCGGATCTCCCCGCCCAGGCCCACCTCGCCGACGAGGACCGAGCCGGTGTCGGCCGGGATGTCGCGGAACGAGGAGGCGGCGGCGAGGGCCACCCCCAGGTCCACGGCCGGCTCCTCGAGGGTCACGCCGCCGGCCACGTTCACGAACACGTCGTGGTCGCTGAAGGCGAGGCCGGAGCGCTTCTCCAGCACCGCGAGGATCATCTGCAGGCGCTGCGAGGCAAAGCCGGTGACGGTGCGCTGCGGGGTGTTGTAGGAGGTGGGCGTGACGAGGGCCTGGATCTCCACCAGGATCGGGCGGGTGCCCTCCAGCGAGCAGACGACCGTCGAGCCGCTCACGCCGTAGCCCCGCTCCGAAAGGAAGAGCTCGCTGGGGTTGGGGACCTCGTGGAGGCCGGTCTCCCGCATCTCGAAGACCCCGATCTCGTTGGCGGCCCCGAACCGATTTTTGACGCTCCGCAGGATGCGGTAGGCATGGTGCTGGTCGCCCTCGAAGTAGAGGACGGTGTCGACCATGTGCTCCAGCACGCGCGGCCCGGCGATGGTGCCCTTCTTGGTAACGTGTCCGACCAGAAAGGTCGAGAACTCCTGCTCCTTCGTCAGCTTCAGCAGCGAGGCGGTGCTCTCGCGCACCTGGCTTACCGACCCCGGGGCGCTCGAAAGGTCGGGACGGTAGATCGTCTGGATCGAGTCGACGACCAGCAGGTCCGGCGCGACCTCGTCCACCGCGTCGGCGATCTGCTGGACGTTTGTTTCGGCCAGCAGGTACAGGTGGTCGGAGCCGACCCCTAGGCGCTGGGCGCGCAGCTTCACCTGCCGTTTCGACTCCTCGCCGGTCACGTAGAGGATGTCGCGCCCGGGCAGGTAGCCGGCGAGCTCGGTCATGAGCGTGCTCTTTCCGATGCCGGGGTCCCCGGCGATGAGGCTGAAGGACCCCTGCATGATGCCGCCCCCCATCACGCGGTCGAGCTCCTCGATGCCCGTTTCGAGGCGGGCGTCCCCCTCCATCTCGACCTCGGTGAGGCGTTCGGGCCGCCCGTGCCCGGAGGTGCCGTTGCTGCCCTGGGCGCCCGAGGTGAGGTCGGGCACCTGCGCCTCGACCTCCTCGGGGGCCTCCTCGCGGACGAGCGTATTCCAGGCGCCGCAGCCGGCGCACTTGCCCATCCACTTGTGGGCTTCGTGCCCGCACTCCTGACAGACGTATCGGGGGTTGGACGCGGCCATGCCGATTCGGGGGTGAGTGAAGGGAGGAAGCGGCCCCCTCGGGCGCCGTCGCGGCCGGCCCGCATGACCAGTTCCCACGAAAAGCTTCTCGCGAAAAGCACGGAGGCCGGCGTCGCCCCGGCATCACGCGTCGAGGGCGCTCGTTGGAGGAACCTCGCCGGACCGCCGATGTGCAGTACCGACGGGACGACTGGTAAATACGCACCCGAGCGGAAGTGGTCCCGTCCCCTCCTCGCCCTTCTCCCTCACACCGTCGTGCCTGCGTTGCTCGACTCGCTCCTGTCTCCCCTCCGCGCCCTCGGGCAGTACGCCATCCTGATGGGCCGGGCCTTCGCGTCGATCGACGAGATTCGCATGTACTGGAAGAACCTCTTCATCCAGATGGTGCGGATCGGGATCGACTCGATTCCCATCGTCGCCCTGGCCGCGGCCTTCTCCGGAGCAGTGCTGACGGTGCAGACGGCCTACCAGCTCGAGACGCCCTTTATCCCGAAGACGATCATCGGCTCCATCGTGGCGCCGTCGATCATGCTGGAGCTGGGCGTGGTGGTGGCCGGCTTCATTCTTGCGGGACGCGTGGGGGCCCGCATCGCGGCGGAACTCGGCACGATGCGCGTCTCCGAGCAGATCGACGCCCTCGAGGTGATGGGCCTCAACTCCATCGGCTTCCTCGTCCTGCCGCGTGTTCTGGCGGGCATCATCATGTTTCCGGTGCTCTACGTCGTCTCCTGTATCGTCGGGATCGGGACCGGCATCTTCACCGGCCACTTCGGGGGGTTCCTGAGCGCGAGTGAGTTCCTGGAGGGGGCGCGACAATTCTTCCAGCTGCTTGACCCGTTCATCGGGTTCGTGAAGTCGCTCACCTTCGGGTTCATCGTCACCTCGATCGCCTGCTACAAAGGCTACTACACCGGCGGTGGGGCCGTCGGGGTGGGCGATAGCACCACGCAGGCCGCCGTGCTGAGCTGCGTCTTCATTCTCGTCGCCGACCTCCTGGTCGCCGTGCTGCTTCTGTAACGCCTAACGTCTCCGAAGGATGCGTGCGCCGCGCGGGGCTGCCGGATAGCTCTCCGCTCCTGCCTGTATAAGTTCCTTCCGTTTTGTTTTCCCTCGGGTATACCGGTCGGCGACGGACGCGCTGGTTTCTCCCCTGGTCCTTTCCCTCCGATGATCGAGGTCAAACACATATCGAAGAGCTTTGGCTCCCTTGAGGTGCTCGAGGACGTCTCCCTCGACGTCCGGACCGGAGAGAAGCTCGCCATCATCGGCCGGTCCGGCTCCGGCAAGAGCGTGCTGATGAAGCACATTGTGGGCCTGCTCAAGCCGGACACCGGGCACGTATACGTGGACGGCCAGGACCTCTGCTGCGTGTCCTACGAGCGCCTCCGCGAGCTCCGCAAGCGGTTCGGCGTGCTGTTTCAGGGCGGGGCCCTCTTCGACTCGATGTCGACGTTCGAGAACATTGCCTTTCCCCTGCGCTACTTCTCGTCGCTCGACGACGCGGCAGTTCAGGAGCGGGTGCAGGAGTGCCTCGACCTGGTGCGCCTCTCGGACGTGGGTTCGAAAAACCCATCGGCGCTCTCCGGCGGCATGCGCAAGCGGGTGGCCCTCGCCCGTGCCATCTCGATGGAGCCCGAGTACATTCTCTACGACGAGCCGACCAGCGGCCTGGACCCCGAAACCTCCAACACGATCAACGACCTCATCAATCACCTCACCGAGAAGCTCAACGTCACGAGCGTCGTCATCACGCACGACATGCACTCGGTGCTCGAGGTGGCCGACCGGGTGGCGTTCCTCCACGGGCGGGACCTTGAGTGGGTCGGGCCCGTGGAGGGCATCCATGACTGCACGAACCCGCACCTCAACTCGTTCGTGAAAGCCAGCGAGTACACAATCGGGGACCCGTCGGCCACGCCGCCCCTCTCGGGATCGTCGGCGTAGCCCGCGGGCCTGGTGCTCCGCGTTTCGCTCCCTCCTCTCCGCCGCGCGTCCGCATGCAACACGCAGTGCCATGCAATACAGTAACGAACTGAAAGTCGGGGCCGCCATCGTCCTCACGGTCGTCGTCGCCTTCGCCGGGGTTCGGTTCTTCCAGAACGTGCCCCTCTTCGGAAGCCCGTACACCCTGTACGCTGAGTTCGACGACGCCGGGGGGCTGAGTGCCGGCAACCCCGTGCGCATGAAGGGCGTGAAAGTGGGCTCGGTGGACCGCGTCCGGCTCGACCCGAAGACGCAGACCGTTCGCGTGCGCCTGCAGATGGAACGGGGGCCCGTGATCCCGGAAGGGTCCCGCGCGATGGTGTCCGGCATCAGCGCCCTCGGGGGCGTGCACGTCAACATCACCCCCGGCCCCCGCGGGAACCCTCCGGTCGCGCCCGGCACGGTCCTGTCGTCTCCGCCGGAGGGGTCGACCCTGGAGCAACTGACCGCGCAGATCCCGTCCCTCGCCTCGAAGACCGACAGCGTGCTCACCGGCGCCGACGCCACCCTGGACGGACTGAACCGGCAGCTCCGGAGCCCAAACAGCGACCTCCGCCGAACGCTGACCTCAGTGCGTGAACTGAGCGGCAGCCTCGAGCAGATCACCGAGGCCGAGAAGGACAACATCCGCAGTCTCATCCAAAACCTGGAGGCCATCTCGAGCGATCTGCGGGCCGTTACCGGGGAGGCTGGCGACTCCATCGACGTAGCGGTACGACGCCTCAACCGGTCGCTCACCCGACTCAATCGAAGCCTCGCGTCGTTTGAGAAGACGTCGGCGACCCTCGACACCATCACGACCAAGATCAACAGCGGCCACGGGACGGCCGGCCGCCTCCTGAACGACCCGGGCCTCTACACGAAGCTCGACTCCGCGGCCGTCCGGGCCAACCGCGTCCTGCTCGACTTTCGGAAAAATCCCGGCCGCTACCTGGACGACATGACGCTCGTGAAGGTGTTTTGATGCGCCGGGCGTTGTGCGTCTGGACGTTGCGGGGGGCGCGTCTGGGCGCTGGGCGCTGCGGGGTTGACCGAACGCACACCTCACAGCCCAGGCCCCGCAACCGAAACCGGGGGATTTTTCATCCGATCGCGGTCTTTCGACCATGCCCGACGACCCTTCCTCCGCCCCGTCGTCGAGCGATCGCCCGTCGCCGACGATCGACGGAACGGCCTCGTCCCTCACGCGCCTGCGCGACCGGGTGCTCGCTGCCGTCGAGCGGCACCTGCCGGCCGACGACGACTCGCCCAGCATCGAGGAACCGCCGAAGCGCACCGGCGGCTACGCCCACTGGCTCCCGGTACTGCGAAGCCTCCCGTGGATTTTGGGCGCGGCCTTCGCCCTGTCGTTCGCCTGGGACTTCCCCGGGGTCACCCTCACCGTGGCGGGCTATACGGTCGAGCTCGAGAACCTGCTACGCTATACCACCGTCAGCGGCCTCATTGGATTTGGGACCAACTGGCTGGCCATCACGATGCTGTTTCGGCCCCGCGAGGAGCGCCCCCTTCTGGGCCAGGGCCTCGTGCCGTCGCAGCGCGAGCGGGTGGCCTTCCGCCTCGCACAGGCCGTGAGCGACGAGCTCATCAACGAGCGCATTATCATGCAGAAGATCCGCGAGAGCGGCCTCGCGGCCCAGTACCGCGATCTGGTGGTGGCGGTGGCCGGCGACGTGGTGACCGACGACGCCGTGCGGGCCGAGCTGAAGGACCTCCTGCGGCAGGTGCTGCGGGACGTGCTTTCGACCCCGTCGGTGCAGACCCGCATCGCCGACTTTACGGCCGAGCAGATGGGGAAGAACGCGGAGGGCCTTCCGGGCGTGGCCTTCCGTACCTACCGCCTGTTTCGGGAGGAGGACCTGCAGGAGCGCCTGCGGGCCGCAACGCGGCGCCTGCCGGACGCGATCGGGCCGCTGCTCGAGGAGGTCGACCCGGTGCTCGATCGCCTGCCGGCCCACCTCGACCGCCACGGCGAGACGATTGAAGAGCTCCTCACCGCGCTCATCCTCCGCTTCGTCGGCGCGCTCGACGTGGAGCGCATCGTGTTCGAGAACGTGCGGGCCTACGACGAACGGCAGCTCGAGATGCTGCTGCGCCGCACCACCAACGAACAACTCAACTACATCAAGTACCTCGGCGCCGTGCTCGGCGTCGTCGGCGGGCTCATCATCTGGGCGCCGGCGGCGGCCCTCGCGGTGGTGACCACGCTCGGCCTGCTCGTCTACGCGGTGGACGAGGCCCTCTTCCGTGCCCGCTCCGGACCGGAGCCCGCCTAGCGGCCCCCATTTCCCGTCTCCCTCCGCTTGTCGATTCGCATGTGCCTCGTTTTCCCCACGCCCTGACCCCGCGCCGATACGTGTCCATGACCGACGGGCGCCCCTCCACACGACAGCTGCTTCGCGGACTCCTGATCGCGGCCCTCCTGGTCGGGGCTGGGCCCGCGGCCCACCTTCACGCCCAGACCGGCGGGGACCTCCCCGGCGGCACCCTCCAGCCACAGTCCGAGGCGGACTCGACCCGGCCGTCCTCGAGCGCAGACCTCGTATCCACGGAGCTCCGGCTCGCGGCGCGGCCCGTCCCCGCCGGGCAGGCCGTCGACGTGGCCCTGGTGGCTCGCGTCCGGGAAGGATGGCACATCAATGCCCACCGGCCGACCTTCGACTACCTGATCGGCACGTCGGTCCGCTGGGCGGGCGGGCCGGACCTGCAGGTCACCGGCACGCGCTACCCCGAGCCGAAGGCCCTCCGTCTCGACTTCGCGGGGGAGGCCATCGACGTCTACGAGGGCAAAGCAGTGATTTCTGCGACGGTTCGCCCCGCCCCGACGGCGGCCCCGGGCGAGCGGCGCCTTGCGGGGCGCCTCCGCGTGCAGGCCTGCAACGACCGGACGTGCCTCCGGCCCTCGACGGTGCGGGCCCAGCTCTCGGTCCCGGTGGCCGAGGCACAGGCCCGGGCCCTCCCGACCGGCGCCGCGGCCTTTGAGAGTGCGCCGACCGAACCGGGCGGGGGCTCGACGTGGGCGTTCCTGCGCCGCTACGGCGCGCTCCTCGCGGGCGGCGTCCTCGCGCTGGGGACGGTGCTCGTTATCGTCGTGTACAGTTGGGCGGGCGCCGCCCCGACCTCGGAGTAGTCGCCCTCGCCGCCGGACGGTCGGGACAGACCCCTCCTCTGTCCCCGATCCGCGGGGGCGTACGCCTCCAGAGCCCCGCTCAGGGGCCGTCTTGTAACGATGTATCGCCCTCCGGGAACCCTGTACCCCAATACAGCCCGTACCGGACCGCCCGCGTTCTTCTATCCGGCCTCGCCTCGCCCCACCGGCGGCTTCCTTCACTGTTTTCGACGTGCCCATGCCCCTCCGACTCGTCGCTGCCCTGAGCGTCCTGCTCGTCGGAATCGCGGTTCCCCTTTCCGCCTCCGCCCAGTCGCCGCAGCAGGACCGGGTCCGGTCGCCGGACGCCACCGTGTACGTCGACGGGCTGGCCTGCCCGTTCTGCGCCTACGGGCTGGAGAAGAAGCTCAAAACGCTCGACGCCCTCCAGAAGATGGACGTGCAGCTGGAGAAGGGACGCGTCCGTCTGGCCTTCGTCGAGGGGCACCCCCCCACGAAGAAGCAGATCCGGCAGGCGGTGAAGGAGGCCGGCTTCACGGCCCGGCGGGTCGAGCTTTCCCACGGATCTGCGCCGGAGAGCCCCTCTCCGTGACCGTGGGCGTCCGCCTCGACAGTTCCCTCAATTCCCGACCGCGCGTCTGTGTCCTGCGTGTCCCTGTGCCGTGCCATCGGGTGCCGTGCCATCGGCGGAGCACTGCTTCTCCTTCTCGGGGCGGCCCCGGCCGCGGCCCAGATCACGACGAACACGGCGCTGCCCGTCACCAAGGACCGCGGGCGGCTCCGCGTGCAGTCGGTGGTGCGCCGGTCGACCGGAGGAGGCCCCATGAATCGCGAGGTGACGGCCTACGCATTCCCGGTGGTCGGCGCCTACGGCCTGACCGCCGACCTGGCCCTCTTCGGGGTTCTCCCGATCCTCGACAAGAACCTCGACGCGACGATTCTGCGGGGCCCCCGGACAGAGCAGCGGGTCGAGCGGGGCCCGACCGGGCTCGGCGACGCCCGCCTCTTCGCCCGCTACACGGCGTGGACCCGCAACCGGGCCGGAGAGACTCAGCGCCTCGCGCCCCTTGCCGGCATCGAGCTGCCGACCGGCGCCGACGCCGAGACCGACGACCTGGGACGCCTGCCCCGGCCCCTGCAGCTTGGCTCCGGATCGTGGGACCCCTTCGCCGGGTTCGTCTTCACCTGGCAGACCCTGCGGTGGCAGGTGGACGTCTCGCCGGTCTACCAGATCAACACACAAGCCCACGGATTCGAGTTCGGCGACGAGGGCCGGCTCGACGTGGCCACCAAGTACCGCCTCTGGGTCCACGGGCGCTCCGGCGGCGGCCCCGGCTTCCTCTACGGGAACCTGGAGACGACCCTAATCTGGCAGGAGACCAACGAAATCCGCGGCGTCGAGAATCCCGACTCGGGCGGCACGGCGTGGCTTCTCGCACCGGGCCTGCAGTACGTCACCCGGACGTTCGTCGTCGGGGCCGCCGTGCAGCTTCCCGCCGCTCAGGACGCGAACGGGACGGCCCTCGAACGGGAGTTCGTCACGACCCTGAGCCTGCGGGTCAACATTTAAGGATGGGGCGTCTGGACGTACGGGCGTCTGGGGGACAGGGGACCGGTCGATCAAAAGAGATGAGATCGATGATCAGAACCTGGTTCGACGTACGGTCGGTTTCGCACTCGCCGTCGATCGTTCCGGGCAGCGTGCCGCAAATCGGGGCGGAGTCGCCCAAATGCGGCCCGGAGAACCGCGTCCGAGGTCGCCGCGAACCGGCAGGAGAACAGCGGGTGAAATTGAGACAGCGTCTAAGAGCCGTCGTCGTTCTTTTCGCACTCCTCCCCGGATTGATCGCCGGCTGTCAGACGGAGACGGGCGCCCCGGCGCCGACCTACCAGTTTGTGCGAGCCTGGGGCGAGACCGGCGGCGCGCCCGGACAGTTCCGGGATCCGATCGGCATCGACGTGGCGGGCCGGGAGGTGTTTGTGAGCGAGGCCGGCAACCGCCGGATTCAGGTCTTCGGCCCAACCGGGGCGGTTCGGCGGCAGATCGGGCCGGTCCTCGCGGGCAGCGACACCTTGGGGCGCCCAATGCACCTCGCCGCCACGGGCCCGGCCCTGTACGTCCCAGACTACAACACGGATCGCGTGCATGTCCTTTCGCTGGACGGGCGACACCGGCGCTCGATCGACGGGACGGGGCTCGACGTGCCCCTTGACGCCCCTGGGGGCGTCGCGGTCGACTCGGCCGGGCGCCTCTACACGGCCGACTTTTACAACCATCGGGTCGTCCGCTTCGGTCAAGATGGCTCCTTCGATCGGCAGTGGGGCGTAGCCGACTCGATGGGGGGCGCGGCGAATCGCTTCACTTATCCGACCGACGTGGCGATTCACCCCGACGGCGGCTTCGTGGTGGCCGACGCCTACAACCACCGCATCAAACGGTACGCCGCCGCCGACTCCCTCGCCTGGACGCGGCCGAAGGCCCAGACCGGGGCGGACTCGACGAAGGGCACCTTCAACGTGGCCACGGCCGTCGCGACCGGGCCGGGGGGACGGATCTACGTGGCCGACTTCTTCAATCATCGCATCCAGGTCTTCTCGGCGGCGGGCGACGTCCTCACGGCCTTCGGCAAGCAGGGCACGGGCGAGGGGCACTTCGAGCGGCCCGTCGACGTAGCCGTCGGCGACGACGGGACGCTCTACGTGGTCGACTTCGGGAACGACCGCATTCAGGTGTTTGCCCCCGAACTGTAGCGTGTGCGGCGAGCACACACCGGGGGCGTTCTTCTGTCGGCCGTTCGTCATCGCCCCTCGAATCACGGACGGCACGACCCGCGGCGAGCTGGCCGGGAAGGCCGGCGTCAACCCCGAGACGCCGACCCCGAAGAGATCGACGCCGGGGAACCTTCCCGTGCGTCAATTTATTTAGCAAGACTGCTATATAGAAGAGCTGCTAAGAACTGAGTCGTCCCATGGCCCGTCGCGACGTCAACGACGAGAACTGCGTGCAGCCGGATCGGGGCGAGGCCCTGCTCGACGGGCTCCGCACCGATGCCCTTTCCAACGAGCGGCTCGTGGCCCTGGCCGCCTACTTCGACGCCGCGAGCAACGAGACGCGGCTGCGCATCCTCTACGTCCTGCACCGGGCGGGGGAGCTCTGCGTGTGTGACCTCGCCGACATCTTCGAGATCACCCAGCCGTCGGTGTCGCGTCATCTGAAGATTCTTCGGGAGAAGGCCCTGGTCGAGGCCCGGCGCGACGCGCAGACGATCTACTACTCGATCTGCACCGACAACGCCTTCGCCCGCATGCTCGTCGAGTTTTTCGACGAGCGGGACACCGCCCCCATCACACTGAACGTGAATCCAAACGACGAGGCATCATGAGCACACCGACGTCCTCAAATTCGGGAACGAACTGGAGCCTGGGTGTCGGCCTCGGCGCGGCTGTGGCCGCCTCGGCCTGCTGCACGATCCCGCTTGCCCTGGTGAGCCTCGGCGTCGGCGGGGCGTGGATCGGCGGCCTCACGGCGCTGGCCCCGTACCGGTGGATCTTCGTGGCCCTCGCCGTCGCCGCGTTGGCGTACGCGGGATACAACGAGTGGCAGCTCAGCCGGCAGCCGGACTGTGACTGCGAGACGGCGTTGTCCTCGGCGACCCGCCGGGCACTGCTGGGGCTCGGGGCGCTGGCGATCGGGGCGCTGGTCGTGAGCCCGTGGCTGATCGCCCCGTCCCCGGGGGCCGCCACGCAGCGGGCCCGCGCCGCCGCGACGGAGACCAACCAGCCAGCGGCCTCGGGGGCTTCGTCCACGCCCGCCTCCTTTCGGCAGGTCGTGCTCACGGTCGAGGGCATGACGTGCAAGACGTGCCCGGTCACCGTCCGGAAGGCGCTCAGGCAGATCGAGGGCGTGCACCGCGTGCGGGCCACCCTGAAGCCCCCCCAGGCCGTGGTCCGCTTCGACCCGAACACGGTCTCGGTTGAAGACCTGACGACGGCGACGAAGAAGGCGGGGTTTCCGTCCCGACTGAAGTCGTCGTCCTGACCTCCCATTCTTCTCACGTCGGTCGATTCCATGCAACGGTTTGACCTTAGAATCGAGGGAATGACCTGCGCGGGCTGTGGTACGCACGTGGCCGAGGCCCTGCGCGGCGTGGACGGCGTCGAGGCGGTGCGTCTCGGCGACTGGACCGAGGGCCGCGCCTCCGTCACCGCCAACGACGTCGCCCCGGACGACCTGACCGCGGCCGTCGCGGAGGCCGGGTACGCCGCCTCCGTCGGGCCCCGCCGGTCGGGGGCGCCGGTGTCCACGGGAGGAACGGACGGCGACCCGGACTACGACCTCGTGGTGATTGGCGGCGGGTCGGCGGCCTTCGCCGCGGCGCTCAGGGCGAGCGAGCTCGGCCATCGGGCCGTCATCATCAATGACGGTCCCGACGCGGGCGGGCTGCCCCTCGGGGGCACGTGCGTGAACGTGGGCTGCGTGCCCTCGAAGGCCCTCATCCGGGCGACAGAGGCCCACCACCACGCGGCCCACCATCCGTTCGACGGGGTCGCGACGGAAAGCGAAATCACGGACTTTTCGGCCGTCACCGATCAGGTGCAGACGCTCGTAGACGACCTCCAGGAGCACAAGTATCTCGACGTCGTCGCCGATGACCCAAACATCACCCTTCGGAAAGGGCGGGCCCGCCTGTCCGGCGAGCGCGCCGTGGAGGTCGGGGCGGATACGATCAGCGGCCGCCGGGTTCTGATCGCGACCGGTGCGCGGACCTTCGTGCCCGACATCCCGGGGCTGGCGCAGACGGGGTACCTCACGAACGAGAAGCTCTACACGCTCGACGAGCGGCCCGACCACCTGATCGTGCTGGGCGGGGGATACATTGCCCTCGAAAACGCGCAGGCCTTCGCCCGGCTGGGCAGTGAAGTGACGATCCTGCAGCGATCCGGCCAGATCCTCTCCCGGGAGGACGACGACGTAGCCGGGGCGCTGACCGAATATCTCCGCGAAGAGGGCTTGACGGTCCACACGAATACCGACGTGCAGGCCGTGCAGCGCGCCAACGGGACCGTCCAACTCGAAGTTGAGGTCGACGGCGCGCCGCAGACTGTCGCGGGAACCGACCTCCTCGTGGCCACGGGCCTGCGGGCCAACACCGACGACCTCGGACTCGAGGCCCTCGGCGTCGAGACCCACGAGCGCGGGATCCTCGCGGTCGACGAGACGCTCCAAACCGCTGCTCCGACCGTCTACGGGGCGGGCGACGTCATCGGCGATCCGGCGTTCGTCTACACCGCGGCCCGGGAGGGCCAGCTCGCCGCCGAGAACGCGCTGGACGGGACCGCCCACGACCGGCACGCCACGCCGCTTCCGTGGGTCATTTTCACCGACCCGCAGGTGGCGGGCGTCGGGCTCGGGGAGCGGGCCGCCGCCGAGCGGGGCGTGGACGTGGACGTAGCGAAGCTCCCGCTCGACCAGGTGCCCCGGGCACTGGCGGCACGCGACACGCGCGGCCTCATCAAGCTGCTGCGCGAGCAGGAGACGGGCCGCCTCGTCGGGGCGCGCATCGTGGCCCCGGAGGGCAGCGAACTTCTGATGGAGGTGTCCCTCGCCATCCAGCAGAACATGACCGCCCGGGAGCTTACGGACCTGCTCCATCCATACCTGACGCTCAGTGAGGGGGTCAAGCTGGCGGCGCTCACCTTCGACCGCGACGTTGAGACGCTGAGCTGCTGCGCGACGTAGCGGGGGCGCGGATGCTGAATGCCGAGGGCACCAGGAGGGGACGAGGCGTCGGTTCGCCGGGGCACACGGACCGTGCGCTTCGGTTCGGCGCGCTCCGCGTCGCCGGTTGCGGGCCCGGCGGGCGTTTTTGACTCTGTCCGCCCCGGCCCGCACCTTCCAGAAACCGCGCGCTCCCTCTTTTTTGGCCTCGCCCCGCGATGAAGACCCACGAACCGCTGTCCGGCGTCGACGCGGCCTGGCTGCGCATGGACGACCCGACGAACCTGATGACGATCACGGCCGTCCTGGTGCTCGAGGACCCGATCGACATCGGCGCGTTCAAGAGCCTGCTCCGGGAGCGGCTGCTCGGCTTCACGCGATTCCGACAGCGCGTGCACGACCCGGAGGGCCGTCGGGACGGCCCCCGCTGGGAGCTCGATCCCCACTTCGATCTCGACCGGCACGTCCGCCGCGGGGCCCTGCCGGGCGCGGCCGGGCCCGAGGAGCTGAAGGATCTCGTGAGCGAGCTCATGAGCGAACCGCTCGATCGCTCGAAGCCGCTCTGGCACATGGAGCTCATCGAGGACTACCGGGGGGGCAGCGCCGTCGTCGCGCGCCTGCACCACTGCATCGGCGACGGCATCGCCCTCGTGCAGGTGCTGCTGTCCCTGACCGACGAGCACTTCGACCCCGCCCGCTTCCCGACGACCGAGGACACCCGCTCGCTGATCCCAAGCCCGGTGCGGGCCGCCTGGCGGGCCGCGAAGAGAACGGCGGCGGCCGGAAGCCGCCTTCTGGCCGAGGGCGTCGAGTCGCTGCTGCATCCCTCCCACGCCCTCCACCGGGCCAAGCAGGGCCTGAGCCTGGGGGCGGCCCTCTCGAAGTTTGCCCTCCTCGACCGCGACGCCGACACGCCCCTCCGCGGCGACCTCCAGGTGGCCCAGCGCGCCACGTGGTCCGGCCCGCTCGACCTGACGACCGTCAAGCGGATCGGGCACGCGATCGACGCGAAGGTGAACGACGTGCTCCTCGGGGCCGTGGCGGGGGCCCTCCGGCACTACCTCGCGGCCCACGACGAGCCGACGGACGGGGACACGGTGCGCGCCCTCATTCCCGTGAACCTGCGGCCGCCGGCGCAGGCGTTCGAGCTGGGCAACCGGTTCGGGCTCGTGTACCTCGACCTGCCGGTGGGCCTCGACGACCGTCTGGAGCGCGTGCTGGCCGTAAAGGCCCGGATGGACGAGATAAAGGGCTCCTCGGAGGCGGTGGCGGCCTTCGGCGTCCTGGAGGCCCTCGGGTACTTTCCGACGGGCGTGGAAGAGAAGGCCGTCCGGTTCTTCGGGGACAAGGCCAGCGCGGTGATGACGAACGTGCCCGGCCCCCAGGAGCAGCTGCACCTCGACGGCCGGCGGATGCAGCACGTGATGCCGTGGGTCCCGCGCGCCGGGCGCATCGGGCTGGGGGTCAGCGTCTTCAGCTACAACGGGGCGGTGCGGCTCGGCGTCGCCTGCGACGCCCACCTGATTCCCGACCCCGACAGGATCGTCGAGGGCTTCGAGGCCGAGGTCGATCGGCTGGCCGCCGACCTCTCATCTGAGCGCTGAGCGCTTTCGCGTTGAGCGTTCGGACGTTCAGCGCCGGAGCAGGGCGCTTCGCGCGGGCATCTTTTTCTTTCTTGAGGCTCGTCACGGGCGGGCTACACGTCGTCGGTGGGTTCGTCGACGGCATCCGCGAGGCGGCGCAGCTTCGTCGACAGGGCATCGATCTGCTCGCGCAGTTCGTCGACGTCGTCGCGGTGGGGCACCCCCACTCGACGCAGCGCCCCGCGCACCTCACTGCGCACCCGCGCCTCGACGGCCTCGACCGCCCGGGTGCCCTCCTCCGTGATCGCCTCGACCCGCTCGGCGGTCGCCTGGGTGCGCTCCCGGCGGGCCCGCTCCCACGATTTGCCCTCCTCGACGAGGGCGTCGAAGACCTGCGCCCCGGCCTCCTCGGCCACCGACAGGGCCCCGAGCCCGGCCCACCACAGCCTCTGCGCCTGCCGGGCCAGCCCCGACACCATCGCCATCGGGCCGGGCACGGAGGCCCCGGACGCCGCGTCTCGGGACGACGTCTTCGTCCGGTCCGATCGCTTCCCGCGGGTGACGTCGATCTTGGGCGTGCCGTCGTCGCTCATGGCAGTGTCGAGTTGCGAATGTCGAGTTGCGAATGTCGAGTTGCGAGTGTCCGGGAGCGAAGGGGGAGAGGCGAAAGGCGAAGGCCGCGTCCCGACCCCCTGAACCGCCTCTTTCTCCATCACTACGCAATACGAAATACGCAATCCTCAGTACGACTTCTCGACGTTCGCCGACACCTTGTTCATGCCCCGAAAGACGCCCATGTTCGACATGATGCGCATCATGGCGCCCTCGATCTGGTAGTCCGGCGAGGCGAGGGCCTCGGTCGAGCCCATCTCGCCCTTGTCCATCTTCACCCATACGTCGTACGGCGCGGTGGCCCGCACCATCACCGCGTCCTCGTCGACCGGCTCGTCCCGCATCTGCTCCGAGGGCGCGTCGTCGATCCAGAGGTCCACGTCCACGATCTGTCCGTCCTCGAACGTGTAGGTGGCGGAGACATCCTCGTCGTCGGGCGTGTCGAGGCAGCGGAGCTCGACGGTCTCGGAGAAGGAGCCGGCCGTGTCCTGAAACTCGTCGTCGCCGTTGACAGCCTCGACGAAGCGTTCGACGAATGCGGGCGTCCAGTAGCGGGGCGTGTCACTCATCGGCAAAGCAGGATTTGTTGGTCAGAAAGGGGACGCCGTAGTGTACCCGAGCGGACCGGAGAGTGGCAAGCGGGGAGGAGTGTGGGGGAGAGGGCGTGTGGGCGAGAGGGAGCACGGGCGCATGGGAGTGGGGGCGTGCGAAGTAGGATATCCCTGCACAGCGACGTCATCAGTTTTTTCGATGCAGACGGTTCGCCCCGGACAGTCGTCTCGCTCGCACCGGGCCATTCTCCGGTAGTCCCATCGTCCCTTTCGCCTATAGGCCAACCGTCGCACCAGCACGACCAAGACGGCGTGGGACAGTTATGGCATAAGCAAGTGACGAGTCGCTACACGGGCGATCTTTGCGGAAGGCCTCCAGGAGTTACCACCTACGGAAGAGGGAGAAGATCCTCCTTCGTGAGTTGCTCCGGGTCGTGCCCCGCATCCGAAATTCCGACCTGACGGACCATCTTGCGGATCGCCTCTCCGATCCACTCTCTTTCGAAGTGGCCTCTCCCTCCGTCGCCGAGGGCGTCCGGGCTACTTCTGGACAACCTCGCTTGGTAGTGAGTCTTCCCAGATCATCGAGGATATCAAATTCGATGTTGTACCTTTCTCCCGCCTCTTCTCGACTTCCCGCACGTCCTTCCAGAAATTCAAGGCGCGCGTACCCCATGGCAAATAGCCGTTCCCGGCCCTCGTCGTAGTTCCCGTCCCGGTTCCAGAGCGCCCGGGCGTCGGGCGAAAGGCGAAATGTGTCCGGGGGATCCGGGTATTCCGAGCGCTCTACACGAAACGCGATATTCTCCGATACACCCAGTTCGAGTGGCTCCAACTCCACAGTGATCTCGTCACTCCCAGTGTCCTCACGAATCACCTCTGCGTCCTCATAGCTAAAACTCATCTCCCGCCGGCGAAACTGGATTCCATAACTGACTTCCCAGGCCTCAAGAAACGGTTCCACGCGACTACGGGCCTCATCCACGGAGTCGAATTGCCCCTGTAAATCGACGGTGAGTTCGCCGTCTTCAAGCCGGAGCGAGAATGCATCCGTCTCGTGCTCGACCGGATCGGCGTCGAACGAAACGGAGTCATCCGTTTCGAGCAAGTAGGTGAGCGACTCAACGCGGCGGCTGCTCATGGCAACCCGGGACAATTACCGATCGAACTCGGATATCTTGGATTCAACGTGCGGAACGGCGGTTCGGAGCCAATCGTCGAGGTATCCATGCTTCCGCGCATCCAGACGTCCACGCGGTCACGCCATCGACGGGGGGAGTTCGGCCTTCTTCGTGCCGACCTCTTCGTCCGCCCCGTCGCCGCCCGGCGTGGGGAGGTCGTCCGGCAGGTCGGGCTTCTTGGTGTCCACGGCGTCGGGATCGGCGGTCTGGTCCGGGAGCTGGGCCGAGGACACCTGAATGTCGGGGGCGTCCGGCTTGAAGTTGAGCATCACCTCGAGGACGCCCTCCTGCGTCTCCGGCTGCATCAGTTGGTGCCGCAGCTTCGAGGCGTTGCGGAAGCCCTTGAAGTAGCTGCTGTAGTTCTTGCGCATCTCCAGGACGCCGGTGCGCTCCCCCAGCCACTCGCACTTGAGCGACAGGTGCTCGGCCACCACCTGCACGCGCTCCTCCCACGAGGGCGGCGGGGGCAGCTCGCCGGTCTCCATGTAGGTCTTGGCCCGCTGGAAAATCCACGGGTTGCCGAGGGCCCCGCGCCCCAGCATCACGCCGTCCACGCCGGTCTCCTCGAACATCGCCTCGATCGCTTCGGGGTCGAGGGCATCGCCGTTCCCGATGAACGGCATCTCGCGGACGCCCTCCTCCTTGATCCGGCGCAGCCACGCCCAGCGCGCGTCGCCCTTGTACTGCTGCTCGCGGGTCCGGGCGTGGACGGTAAGCGCGGCCACGCCCATGTCCTCCAGCATACGGGCCACCTCGACAATGTGGATCGAGTCGTCGTCCCACCCGAGGCGCGTCTTGACGGTCACCGGCCGGGTGGCCTCCGCCATCACCGCCGCGGTGATGTCGCGCATCTTGTCGAGGTTGCGCAGCACCCCCGCCCCACCGTCCTTCTGCACGATCTTGCGGACGGGGCAGCCGAAGTTGATGTCGATCACGTCGGGCCCGGCGGCGTCGACCATCGGGGTGGCGTTCCGAACCTCGTCGATGCCGCCGCCCCACACCTGGATGCCGATGGGCCGCTCCTCGTCGAAGATCTCCAGCTTCTGGTGCTCGTGCGCCTGATCGCGGAGCAGCCCCGCGGAGGAGACGAACTCGGTGTACATCATGTCGGCCCCGTAGCGCTTGCACAGAATGCGGAACGGGGGATCGCTCACGTCCTCCATCGGCGCGAGGAAGAGTGGCCGGTCGTCGAAGTCGAGGTGCCCGATGCGCATGCGGTGTGCCGTTGGTCGTCGAGAAGACTGCGTCTGGACTGGTGACCTTGCACAACTGCTTTGACGGGTTCGAGCCGCGGTCATCCGGCGCCACAACCGCCAGCGTCTGCCGGCGGTCGGCGATGCCGCGCAGTGTCCACGCAGGAGACACGGGGGGAAACAGCGTCACGACATCGGCGGGTTCTCTCGTCTCAGTTGTGCAAGCCCACTAGGCAAAACGCGCCGAACGCGGGCGGTGGTTCCCCCAGAGCGGTCGCGCGGTTCAATCCCGCTCGGGCGCGGGTCAATCCCGCTCGGGCGCGGGAGGGGCGCCTGCTTCGAATTGCCGATGCCGCCGGGAGTGCGCGGGGGAACGGGGGCACGGGGATTTCGACGCTTTCCCGGAGCAAGAGCCTCCCGTGACTGCCGTCGCCGAGATGTAATTGCCGCGGGTGGCTTCCCCGTCGAACGTTTTTTCGTTCGAACGTTTAATGAACTGAATATGCTCCTCACCGCGCCGGGTGGAGGTGTACCCCGCACCCATTCGTTTCCGTGAGGGGACCGCCGACGCTCTTCCGCCTCACCTTCCGGTGTTCATGCCTGTTTCGTTCCGTTCCCGGTTCTATCGCGTGCTTCTCGTCCCCCTGGCCGTCGTCCTCACCGGGTGCGGCGGGCCGGATCTTCTCGATCGCCTGTCGCAGCCCCAGTGGGGCCTGTGCGGCACCCTTATCATCGTGCTCGACCTGGTGGCCATCGTCGACGTGGCCGGCGACGAGGCCCGCAGCACCACCAATAAGCTGCTGTGGGCCCTGCTCGTCATTTTCTTCCCCGTCGGCGGCGTGATTCTCTACTTCCTGCTCGGGAGGGAATAAAGACGAAATGCGGGGCGGCGGGATGTGGGACGGCAGAGAGGGGAGAACTCATACCCTCAGGCTTCGCGCATCCCGCTAGCCGCGGCCGGGGTCCGGCGACGTCGGCTCGGCCGGCGATTCGGGTCCCTCCATCTCCTTGGCCTGCTCCTCCAGCCGCTCGGCCTGTTCGCGGAGGCGGCGGGCCTGTTCGCGGAGGCACTCGGGCATCTCCCGCTCCATCCGTTCCCGCGGCTGCTCGGCGTGGCGACGCAGGCTGTCGACCTCGACGGGGCCCCCGCACCGAACCGAATCGTCTGCCCGGCGGAGTCGGTGCGGATTATGACGGCCTCATTCTCGGCCTCCGTCGGGGACTCGCTCGGGGCGTCGGCCTCGGTCTCCGAGGCCGACTGCTGGGAGGCGCAGGCGGCCAGCCCGAGGGGGAGGCCCACCACGAGGAGCATCGGCAGGGGCCGGCGCCTCCGCCGCGGCGAGGGCCGCGTCCGGCCGCTCTTTCCCGGCGCGTTCATTCAGGAGCATGCCCGTCGCCACCGGAAGGGCGAGCAGGCCCACGAGCGCCGCCAGGCTCACAGCGCAGCGCGTCCGCGGGGCGTGGCGCCGAAGGGCCCACAGGGCTCCGGCCAACAGGGCCGCCACGAGGCCCCCCTGCCACAGGAAACGCAGGAGCGTCCAGCCCAGCAGGTCGACGGTGGGCGCGGAGAGAAGCGTCCAGACATCAGGCCTCGTCATCGGGGTCGTCGTCGATCTGGTCCAGGAGATCACGGATTTGGTCGAGTTCCTCGCGGGACACGTCCTCCGTCGAGAGGACCCGCATTACGAGCTGGCGGGCCGACCCTCCAAACGCCCGGTCCAGCAGGTCGCGCACGAGGCGGCGCTGGGTGTCGGCCTCGGCCCGGTGGGCGGCGTAGACGTGGGCCCGTCCCGACTCGTCGCGGGTCACGAGCCCCTTCTCCAGCATGATCTGCAGGTGCTTGAGCACCGTCGTGTAGCCTTGATCGGTGTCGAGGCCGTCCTGCACCTCGCGCACCGTGGCCGGGCCGTCGGTCCACAGCGTGCGCAGGATCGCGAGCTCGGCGTCGGTCGGAAGCGGGGCGTCGGGGGGCACAGATCAGATTGGATTAGGAAACGGTTGTCGTCGGCTCGGGTCGCCGTCGTCCCCGCCGCGCCTTGCGTCTCCGCGGGAGGAGAGCGTAGGAGCACGGGCGAGTGGGCGCAGGGAGGGACGGTTTCAGGGTCTACGAACTCGTTCGTACTTAATACGAACGATTTCGTATGCTTCCGATCGGTCCCCGTCCTGTCGCTGCCTCGTCTCAACAGTCCCTGGTCCGACCGTTCGGGCCCCCTCTCTCCCGCACACACGGGCTCTTATCTCTTCCGATGAGGTTTGTATAAGGGCGGGGCTCGCCGCGAACTCCGCCCGCCGGTCTGTTTATGAATTAGAGACAGGGCCGTCCAAGATTTCTTCGGCTCGTCTTCCCCCGAGCCCCCTCGTCACCGTCTTCAACGAATCGACGACGTCCGTCCGCACATGGCTGACGCCTAATCCCCCGGTACACACCCGCTTCGGTCCCGCTCAGTTCGACTTCGAGACGGCCGCCGACCGGTCCGTCGAGACGCGGGGGATGGGCCACGGACCGTCGGGGCCCTCGAGTTCGGTACGACAATCGACCGCGACGGGTGCGACGTGTTCGCTCCCGAACCCGGGGGCACCGGGCGGCGCAGGCTCGTCCGGCACCTGCGCGAAGACCAGGAGGCCGCCCTCATCCGCACCCCGCAGGGCTTCGCGTTCGCGCCGGTGCTGGTCCTCCGCGACCGCATCCTCGACGGGGCGTCCCCGTAGCGGTTTCTCTCCGAGATCAGCCGTCCGCCGCTCGTCGCCCGGTGGCGGCCCTCCTCCACGTTCCCGTTTCCGAACGCTCCCTTCCTTTATGGACCCCGACCCGATCGCTCAGCTTACCCTCACGGCCGAGGAAAATGCGAAGCTGACCCCGCTGGAGGTGCTCGCCGACTTTGCCGACGCCACCCAGGGATGGGTGTACCTCGAGCAGGCGTCCCGGCACTACGCCGAACAGAAGGAGGTGCCAGCCCTCGTGCTCCGCCACTGGCGGCAGGGCGCCCCGCCGCACGTGGACTTTGCCTTCGCGGCGCCGTCCGACGGGGACCACGAGGTGCGGCTCGTCATCCTCGACGCCCCCGACACCGAGGAGCCCCTGTCTCGGGAGCAGCACACTCTCCTCCTCGAAGCGTTCCTGGAGGCCCTGCGCGGCTACCTGGACGCCCGATCGGACCCCGTCCGGCTCCACGTCGAGCGCGACCGGCCCGACCCGACCTCGTCGTAGCCCCGGCTCGGCCCGACCCGACCTCGTCGTAGCCCCGGCTCGGCGCGACGCGACCTCGACGTGGCCCCGGCTCGGCGCGACGCGACCTCGACGTGGCCCCGGCTCGGCGCGACGACGGCGGCGAGGCCCCCGCTGGACACGCCCCCCCTCGCGCTCCCGTTCCCCCAGACCCTACAGCCCCAGCACCCACGCGCTGAACGCCCGCCCCGCCGCCACAAGGAGCAGCCCGCAGACGAGGCTTCCGGCGGCGTTGAGCAGGCCCAGCAGGCCGTGCCCCTGTCCCCACAGGGCCACCGTGTCGAGGCTGAAGGTGGAGAAGGTGGTAAACGAGCCCAGGAAGCCGACGACGAGGAACGCCCGCGCCCGGTCGGCCGCGCCGAGGGGGCCGAGGAGCGGCACCGTCATCCCGATGAGAAAGCAGCCGAGCAGGTTGACGGTCCAGGTGCCCCAGGGAAACGGCGCCTCCACAAAGCGAGCGACGAGGCGACCGGCCCCGTAGCGGGCCAGCGCCCCGCAGGCGCCCCCGAGGGCCACGAACACGATGGGCGGCATAGACACGAATGCGGGTGGATTTGGCGATCAATCGTCCCCCTATACCGCCCCCGTTCGGGTGGGTTTGGGCCCCGCGGCACACCGGGCGCCCACCCCTCCCGCCTTGTCCGCCGCGGCGGGCGGTACCGCCGTCGTAGATGGTGCTCCACCAGCCCAACGGCACCGTCACCGCGGAGCGGAAATAGTCGCACGGCCCTCTTTCCCCCTCGAAACTTCCGACATCGGCCGGAATACTTCTTACTCACATACAGAAATAAGAATAGACATAAGTACATGCCGACCACCACGCTCACCAGTCGCGGTCAAACGACCATTCCGAAGTCCATCCGGGAGGCCCTCCAGCTCCGCCCTGGCGATCGCGTCGAGTTCATCCTTGAGGGCGACCAGGTGGTGCTCCGTCGCGCG